>NZ_JAMOIE010000009.1 GCF_024448935.1 Stutzerimonas stutzeri | reverse complement strand
AACAAAAAAGCCCCGCATCAAACGATGCGGGGCTCTTTTGCTTGGGCTGAGTCCTGTCCCTTCGGCCGCTCCGAGCAGCGATTCCTTGCGTCAGTCCTGACGCATCGCGAGATCCTTCGCGGCAGCCCTGCACCAGCTAAAAGTCACTTCGCTGGTCGCCGAGCCAAGCGTTCCACGGCACATCGAAATGGCCAGGGAGCGGCTAGCAGCGGCAGCAGGGTTAAGAGGGGCAGTGATGGCAAAAGTTCCACTTTTAGAATGAAAAGGCCATCAGACTAATCACAGCGAGGCGAATCGGTGATTTCAATTGGCCATCGATCCCGATTGACTGTGTTCGGCGCGGCAGGTTTTCGCCTAGCCGTCTCACCTGTAATCAGCCCGACATTTGCCAGTAACCGAATCGCCCCGAAGGCCTTTGGCCAGCGTTTAGTGGATTGCATCGCGATACATTTCCAACTGTCTGCGCCCGGAACATGCCAGACAAAACGCGGTCTGCTGTGCGTCGCCACTCCAGCGCAACTGAAGGCAAAGCTTGCCACCACGGAGTCAGCCTTGAGGAGCCGAGCCACTCGATGAGCGCTATCACCACCCTCTTCCACACACTCAAGCTGTACCTGTTCAATGCTTCATGGATGATGGCGGAGCGGCTGCTGAACATCGGCGTGGGCTTTCTCATGGCGATTGTGCTGGCCCGCTATCTGGGACCGGAACAGTTCGGGATTCTCGCCTATGCCGTTTCCATGACCGCAATCTTCGCCTCGGCCGGTCACATGGGATTGGCAGGACTGGTGGTGCGCGAGGTGGTAAAGCAGCCGGCCAAGGTTCCGGAGACGCTGGGCACCACCTTCATGCTTAAGCTGACCGGCATGAGCCTCGGTTTCATTCTGGTCTTCGTTTACGCGTGGGTGTTCGAAGAAGTTGGCGGCACCGAATTCTGGATGCTGCTGATCGTCGCGTCGGCGATCTTCTTCCAGACGTTTGACGTGGTGGAATACTGGTTTCAGTCTCAGGTGCAGGCCCGCTATCCGGCTATCGCCAAGTCCAGTGCGATCCTGCTCTCGGCCGGCCTCAAGCTGTTGATGGTCGTCAGCGGCGCCGGGGTGGTGGCCTTCGCCTTCGCGCATACCGCGCAGTTCATCATCGCCGCGGTGATCCTCGCACTGCTCTACAAAGGCACCACCACGGTCTCGCTGATGAGCTGGAAGGCCAGCTTCGCCAAGGCCAAGGAGCTGCTCAGCCAGGGCTGGATTCTCTACGTCGGCTCGATCTTCGCGGTGGTCTACATGAAGATCGATCAGGTCATGCTCAAGTGGATGGTGGGTGCCGAGGAGGTCGGCGTCTATGCCGTGGCCGCGCAACTCTCCGAGGCCTGGTACTTCCTGCCGATCGCCATCGTCGCGTCGTTCTTCCCCAAGCTGATCAAGCTGCATGCGGCCGACCTGGCGCTGTTCAACAAGCGCTTCCAGCAACTCTTCGACGTCCTGTTCATTCTCGCCATTGCCGTGGCGGTGCTGGTGTCGCTCGTCGCCGAACCTCTGATCGCCCTGCTGTTCGGCGCTGAGTACCAGAACTCCGCCGCGATCCTCACCATCCATATCTGGGCCGGCGTGTTCATCTTCATGCGCGCGGCATTCAGCCGCTGGATCCTGATCGAGGGCGCACTGATGTTTTCGTTGATCACCCAGGGCCTCGGTGCGCTGGCCAATATCGGCCTGAACCTTGTGCTGATCCCTCGGTACGGCGGTGAAGGCGCCGCCATGGCCACGCTCATTTCTTATGCGGTTGCTTCGTACGCTGCACTGCTGCTGCACACCAAGACCCGCCCGGTGTTCTACATGATGACCAAATCGATGTTCAGCCCGATCCGTTACGCATTCAACGCCGCAGGAGCCACCCGATGAGCCTCATGTCGCTCGCCAGAGCCTTGCCTGATCCCGTCAAGAACGCCATCAAGGCGACCCGGGACAACACTCGTCTGGCCCTGGTCCGCCTGTTTTCCTCCAGCGGCTTCCTGTCCTCTGTCTATTACTGCCTGATCAGCCGTGAGTTCGACCGTGAGCACCGTGCGGTGCTGCTGGGCCGGCTGCATTTCGCTCAGCGGATGCGCGGCCAGGGCGAGAACGACGCCTTCCTGCGCCGCAACGTGCATCGCCTGGAGAAGGGCCTGATCATGCGTCCCCGACGCAGCACCTTTGCCGAGGATTACATCGGCGCGACGGTGCGCTGCTATGCCGATGCGACCCGGGCCGGCGTCCTCAACGGCCAACAGCGCTGGGCCAACGACGTGCTCACCGATTACTTTTCAGCCGTGCAAAGCACCCCGCGTATCGACTCGGCCCGCCGTGAGTTTTCCGGCGCCCAGCGCGAGGACGACGCCAGCCGCTGCGTGCCCTATCCGCACAGCGAACTCCCCGAATGCCCGGTCAGCTATGACCAGCTGATGGTGCTGTTCCGCCGTCGCCGCTCGGTGCGCTGGTATCAGGACAAGTCGGTCAGCAACGCGCTGATCGAACAGGCCGTGCGTGCCGCGACGCTCGCCCCTTCGGCGTGTAACCGCCAGCCGTTTCGCTTCTATGTCAGCAACGGCAAGGAAAAGGCCGCCGAGGTCGCCAAGTGCGCCGGCGGCACGGCGGGTTTCCACGACAATTTGCCCTGCGTGATCGCTGTAGTCGGCGATCTGGGCTGCTATCCAGAGGCACGCGACCGCCACGTGGTCTATATCGACGGCTCGCTGGCCGCCATGCAGCTGATGCTGGCACTGGAAAGCCTGGGCTTGTCGAGCTGCTCGATCAACTGGCCTGACGTCGAAGAAAGGGAACGTCAACTGGCGAAAATACTGGGCTTGGCCTACCAGGAGCGTACCGTGATGCTCCTTGCGGTGGGCTATGCCGATCCAACGGGAGGGATTCCCTATTCGGACAAGAAGACCGCAGACGACTTGATTGTATTCAACTGAGGTAAGCGATGATTATCGAGATCAGAAAGGCAGGCTTCGTCAATAAAGGCGCTGAGCTGATGTTGCACGCGGCGTTGCAGAAACTGAGGACCCGGTATCCGGACGCTACCTTCGTGATGGCCCCGACCCCGAAAAAAGCCGAGCAGCCGTTCCGCAAGCTGGTCCAGCTGGGTTTCTATCCCAAGGCCTGGCTTTGGCGCTACGGCATCCAGTGGGGCACGCTGGCCAACTTCGCCCCGCGTCCGCTGCGCGAGATGTACGGCGTGGTGCTGGATAAGGAAGTCGACGTGGTCATCGATGCGGCGGGCTTCGCCTACAGCGATCAATGGGGCGAAGGTCCCTGTGCGGAGCTGGCGCAGTCGACCAGGCGCTGGAACAAGAACGGCACCCGGGTGATCCTGATGCCGCAAGCGCTTGGGCCGTTCAAATCGGAGAAAAACCGGGCGGCAATGAAAACGGTGGTCGATAATGTCGACCTGATTTTCCCGCGCGAGCGCGTTTCCTACGAGCATCTCACCGAGCTGGTGGGTGAGCAGGCGAAGATCAAGCAATCACCGGACTTCACCAACCTCATCACCGGTGTGCTGCCGCAGGGCTTCGATACCGAGCAGAATCGCTTCTGCATCGTCCCCAACTGCCGGATGCTGGACAAGACCGATCAGCAGACGCGCGAGGCCTACCTGCCATTCCTGATCAGTTGCACGCGCTACCTGCTCGAAAAGGGCGCCAAGCCTTTCGTGCTGGTGCATGAAGGCAAGGACGATCAGCGCCTGGCTGACGAACTGTCTGCGGCGGTGGGCGGCATCCCGATCGTCAAGGAAAGCGGCGCGCTGGAAATCAAAGGCATCCTCGGCGCCTGCAGCGGCACCCTGGGCAGTCGTTTCCACGGGCTGGTCAGCGCGCTGTCTCAAGGCGTGCCGGCACTCGCTACTGGTTGGAGTCACAAGTACCAGATGCTGTTCGAAGACTATGGCTTTCCGGAAGGCTTGGTGCAGGTCACCACTGACGAGGCGGAAATCAAGCGCAAGATCGACCTGGTGACGGATGATGCCGCGCGGATCCAGGCGTTGATCCAGACCCGTACCGACCAGCTCAAGCAACAATCCGAGCAGATGTGGCAGGAGGTCTTCGCCGTGATCGATCAGTGTCAGCGTACACACCAGACGCAGCACCACACCGCTGGCGCGGCCTGAGTGACCGCCGTGGCGCCGCGAACTGGCGCCACGGCCTACTGTTTTTTGCTGGCGAAACGCTGGCGAATCAGCCGGTACAGGTAGTAGAGCACCATCAAGACCACGATTGCGGTGGAAACCGGATTGAGGTACTCAGAGACCCTCTGGTACTGCGACTCAAGCAGGTAACCGGCCAGGGCCAGCAGCGCCGTCCAGATCAGCGAGCCCAGCGTCGAATAGATCAGGAATTTGGTCATCGACATTCCGGCGATGCCCGCGGGCACCGAAATCAGGGTGCGCACCGTCGGAATCAGGCGGCCAAAGAACACCGCGCTCTTGCCGTGGCGATCGAACCAGTCGCTGGCCTTGTCGACGTCCTCTGGTGACAGGGTCAACCAGGGGCCCCAGCGTGCGGCGAAGTGCTTCATGCGCTTCTGGCCAAGTGTGGCGCCGGCGTAGTACCAGGGCAGCGCACCGACCACTGAACCAGCAGTGCCGACCAGAATCACCGCGATGAAGTTGAGGTCACCCCGTGCCGCGACGAAGCCCGCCAGTGGCATGATCAGCTCCGACGGGATGGGCGGGAAGATGTTCTCCAGCAACATCAGCAGGAAAACCCCGACATAGCCCAATGCCGAAACGATTTCCACGATTTTGTCGAACATCGGTTACCTCTGCTTTTGCGGTAAAGGGGTCTGCATGGACGGCTCGGTGAGGGTTGGGGCGGGCTTATCGAGCGCCCCGGCCACCTTTGTCGGCAACGATGCGTAGTAATCGGCCAGTGCCTGCATCTGCTCCGGCGTGAGCCGCTGCGCGGCGCTGTGCATGATATGGGCGTACTCCGTACCGCCACGCTTACCAGCCGTGAACAGCTCCAGCTGCAAGTTCAGGTAGCGGGCGTACTGCCCGGCGATGTTGGGGTACATCGGATTGCGAGGACCGTCCTTGGGCCCGTGGCAGTGGACGCAGGACGGGATGCCGCGTTCACGCACACCGCGCTCCGCCAGCGACAGGCCCTGGGCCAGGATGTCCGACGTCGGCTCTGGAGCGTCTATGCGACTGACTGGCGGCAGATCAGCGTAATGCTGCGCCAGTGCTTCGAGCACCGCCGGCTCCAGACCTGCGGCGATCGGCTGCATGATGCCGCTATAGCGCTTATCCCTGGCATACGCCTGCAACGCACCCAGCAGATAAGCCTCGCTCTGCCCGGCCAATCGGGGGAACGCGCCCTCACCCCGGCCGCCGCCGTCTTCGGCATGGCAACGGTTGCAGTTGGCCAACACCGGACCCAGCGGATCCTTCAGCGGCCGCGGATGATCGGGCGTGACGGGTTTGGCGGTCTCTTCGCTGCGCCCGCCCAGCGCAAGCTGCTTATAGCGCTGGGGCGACATGCTCGGCATCGCCTGGAGGAATGCCACCACGGCCCAAACCTCATCGTCTCTTTTCTGCGCGGGCCAGGCCGGCATGGCGGTGAATTTCACGCCATTCTTCACAATCCAGAACAGCTCCTGCGGCTCCCAGTGTTCGATCCGCGGCGGCAAGTAAGGCGGCTCGGGTGTCATCTGCTGGACAATCAGCGAGCGTTCCTGGCCTGGGCCGCCATGGCAGGCCAGGCAGCCCGTGTGATAGTGCCCAGCCCCCTTGAGCACCAACGCCGGATCGTCCAGCGGCGGCACCTTGATGCCCATCGACTGCGTGCTCACCGCACGCCGCATGGCGTAGTGCAGCATCCATCCGGTCGCCTTCCAGTGACCCGAGCTGGCACTGATCGAGACCAGTCCCAGCGAAACCAGCACGAACGCGCCCGCCCCCGCCAACGCTGCCATCAACGCGATGGCCGCCACGACGCGCTTCCACGAGCCACCGGTCAGCCAGCACAGCCAGCGCCGCAGCGGCGCCGGGCATCTCCGGACCCTGCGTTTAGCTGACGGAAAGGGCATTGCGCTTGTCCTGTAATAGGCCGAACAGCAGGTACAGCCCGCCGATAAGATAGGCGCTGCCGCCAAAAGCCAGCATGATCACGCCACCCATCTGTTGATCCTCGAGCGGGCTCATGCCCGAGAGTGCCGAGCCGGTGTGCTCGAACAGCGGTCGGCTCGACATCGCCAGCAGCACGCCGAGCAGCGTCATATGCATCGAGGTCAGCAGCAGGCCGGCAATGCCGGCCAGCGCGCGCTGATGACGCACGCCGCCGAATGCCGCGAGCCAGACCAACAGCCCAACGAACAGATAGCTGCCCTGTTCCAGCAGCTGCGCCGCTTGCGAGGTGCGCGCCGCATGATGCAGCGCCGGCATGTGCCAGGCCCAGACCACGAACAACTCGATCACCGAGGCCAGGATCGGCGAGAACAGAAACGGGATGCGATTGGAGCAATCAAACCGGCCGCCGGCAAGGCCGATCGCCAGCAACGGCGCCGCCACCGCCACCACCATCACATGCATCAGCATGTGGCCGACGAACAGCCGATCGGCCATGTCTGGCAAGGGCCCGAGCCAGACTGCGCCCAGCGTGGCCAGACCGAGCAGCAACGAGAGCGGACGCCAGATCATGTGCAGCTCCTGATGAACACCACGCTCAAGGCAACGAAAATCGTCGCCACGAAACTCAGGCCGCTCAACAGCAGTGTCGCGAAGCCAAGGAAGCGATGACGATCGCCGGGGGTGTCGAAGTCATGTGGTGCCGTGGCGTGGCCAAAGGAGTGTTTGCGCCAGCCGCGCCAACCAGTCAGTGAGATCCCGGCCAGCGCAACGAGCGTCAGCACGCCGATGGCGAGGCGGATGTCGCCCAACTCGCCGCTGCGGCCCGCCACCTTGGCGCACCACACAGACACAGCCAGGTAAGACAGCAGAAAATGCGCCGCCCAGATAGTCGGGCTGAAGGTGATCAGCCAGAGGGTGTCGCGCTCTTGCGGCGGTGCTTCAGGGGCTTGCTGATCGCCATTCCGTTGCTGTTCGCTCGGATTTTCCCTCATAGCACCTCCGCAAAGCCGGCGATGACCGCGACGGTCACGCCGACGGTGATGAGCATGAAATGCCAGTACAACGCGACATTGCGGATATCGATGTCATGCACCGCCGTCATCCGGCCGGCCGCACGTCGCGCCAGGCAATAGAGCTGCATGATCAGGCCGATGGACAGGTGTATCAGGCACCAGAGCACCAGCACCCACACCGTGGCGGGATAGACGTTGCTGGTGGGATCGAGGCCGCTGAAATGCGGCCCGGCCCACATGGAGTAGGCCCCCGCCAGGGTGCAGATCGCCGCCAACCCCAGCGAGCCGTAGAAGCCCGCCGCCTGATCGCGAAAGTTGCAGTGTCGTGCCAGCAGCGTCAGCGCCCAGGACGCGGCAATCAACCCCAGCCCCAATACCGGCCAGAACACGCCGGGGCCGGCCGCGCCTGAGCCGGCCGCATCTGCAGGCGGAAAATCCTCGTGCACGGTCCAGAAGAAGAAGTACCCGAACACCAGACTGCCAAAGGCGCTCATGTCGCCGATCATGGTGATGAAGGTGGCCCACCAGCCCACCGACTTGGCGCCGGAGGCATAGAGCGGCACCGTCACGTCCAGGCCGATGTCCTTTTTCGGTTTTTCCGGGATCACCGCCGTGCCGGTCCATAGCCAGATCAGGATGGTGATCAGCGCAAGGCCACCGCTGACCAGCGCCGCGACGTACCAGCTGTAAGTGGCGAAGATGAACAGGCCGCCGGTGAAGATCGCCGCCCACATGCTCAGGAAGGTCGGGCCCGGCACGCGCAGGCACTGGATCGGCTCGGCATCGATGATGCTGCTGATCAGGGTCTCGCGTTTGCCCTCCTCGGCGTCGGGCAGGTAAAAGCGCCCGGCATCCACGTCGCGCATCAGGTCTGGCTGATCCCACAGCGGGTAGCGGCTCTTGATGATCGGGATCGATCTTGAGCCCCACGGCATACCGGGCATTTCCGCGAGCCATTCGAGGGTCCCGGCGTTCCACGGATTGCGCGTGCTGTAGGGCTGCTTGCCCTTGGGCCGCATGACGTCCCAGACCAGCACCGCGACGCCGGCGGCGAGAATGAAGGCGCCCACCGTCGACACCATGTTGAGCACGTCGAAGCCCATACCCGGCGCGTAGGTGTAGACGCGCCGCGGCATCCCGAGCAGACCGGTGAAGTGCATGGGCAAAAAGGCGATGTTGAAGCCGATGAACATCAGCCAGAAGGCGATCCGCCCGAGCCGGTCCGACAGCGTCTTGCTGCGCGCCAGCGGGAAGAAGTAGTAGAGGCCGGCGATGACCGGGAACAGCATGCCGCCGATCAGCACGTAGTGCAGGTGCGCGACGATGAAATAGGTGTCGTGCGCCTGGAAATCGAACGGCGCCAACGCCACCATCACCCCGGTCAGCCCGCCCAGCACGAAGATCGCCAGCGCACCGGCAACGAACAGCATCGGCACCGATTTGACGAAGCGTCCCGCCAATGCTGTCGCGAGGAAACAGAAGATCTGCACCCCAGTGGGGATCGCCACCGCTTCGGATGCCGCCGAGAAGAAGGCCAGCGAGATGCCGGGCATCCCGGTGGTGAACATGTGGTGGACCCACAGCCCGAAACTGATGAACCCGGTGCCGACCGCTGCCAGCACGATGAAGCTGTAGCCAACGATGGGCCGCCCGGCTGCGGTGGGCACGATGGTCGCCACCAGCGCCACGGCGGGCAGGAAGATGATGTAGACCTCGGGGTGGCCGAAGATCCAGAACAGGTGCTGCCAGAGCAGCGGGTCGCCGCCACGGCTGGCATCGAAGAACGGCCAGTCGAATGCGCGCTCCAGCTCGAACAACAGGTCGCCGGCGATCAGCGGTGGAAACGCGAACAGGATCATTCCCGCGACCACCAGGATGTACCAGGAATACAGCGGAATCAGGTTGATGCGCATACCCGGCGGCCGTGTTTTCAGCACGCCGACGATCAGCTCCACCGCCGCCGCGATCGAAGACACTTCGATGAATGACAGCCCGAGCAGCCAGATATCCGCGCCGAGGCCGTCCTGATAGGTGGTGGTGAGCGGCGGGTACATGAACCAGCCACCCTGCGGCGCGACGCCGAAAAAGATCGAGCCACAGACGAACACGCCACCAATGATGAAACACCAGAAGCCATAGGCTGACAGGCGCGGGAACGGCAAGTCTCGCGCGCCGAGCATCTGCGGCAGGATCAGAATCGAAAACGCTTCGAAAATCGGCACGCCGAAGAGAAACATCATCACCGAGCCGTGCAGCGTGAACACCTGGTTATAGGTTTCGGCCGACAGCAGATCGTTATCCGGCACCGCCAGCTGAGCGCGAATCAGCATCGCCAGCACGCCGGCAAAGAGGAAGAACAGGAACGACACGCCGGTGTACCAGAGGCCCACCTCGGTGTTGTTTACCGCAGACCAGTAACGCCAGCCGGTGGGTGTCTTCCAGGCTGCGGCCAGGCGTTCGGCCTGCCCTTTGGCGCGGGCTTCGTCCTGCGGGTCGCGGTATGCAATCGGCTCGCTCATTCAAGGCCCTTCAGGTAATGCGCCATGGCGCTCAGCTGTGCCTCAGGCAGCATGCCGAAGGCGGGCATTTTCACGTCTGGCTTGATCGCGCGGCTGTGGCCGATCCAGCGCCGGAAGGCGTCGACATCGGCCGGCAGCGTGCCGGCTGCCAGGGTCAGGCGGCTGCCGACGTGGGTCAGGTCTGGCCCGACCGTGCCGTCGGCGGCCGTGCCGCGCACCTGATGACAGGCACCGCAGCCATTGGCGAGAAAGGCCTGCTGGCCCGCCTGCTGCAGTTCCGTTTCCGGTTGCTGCGCGGGCTCGGCCTGTTCGGCTAGCCATTGATCGAAGGCCTCACGGGTCATCACCACTACGGCGAAATTCATCAGCGCGTGGGAGGTGCCGCAGTATTCGGCACAGGCGCCACGGAAAGTGCCGGTCTCGGTCGGCTCCAGCACCAGCTCGTTGACCCGACCGGGAATCATGTCGACCTTGCCGCCCAGCGAGGGGATCCAGAACGAGTGGATCACGTCCGGGCTGGTCAGGCTGAAGGCCACCCGCTCATCCACCGGCAGTCGTATTTCGTTCGCCAGTTCGACGACCTCCCCCGCATCGGTCCGATAGCGCACCCGCCACCACCACTGCTCACCCGACACATCCACTCGCAGGGCCACGTTTTCGGCGGAGCGCAACTGCGGCATCAGCATCAGCCCGTAGATCAGCAGGCCGGTCAGAACCACAACGGGGACAATGATCCCGCCACCGATGATCAGCCAACGGGCACTGCGGATACCGTGAGCTTCCGGGTGTGCCTGGGTGGCATACAGGGCGATGCCCATCACCACCAGCCAGATGACCAGCGCGCCGCCCGCCATCCACCAGAACAGCGTGGCGATGCTCTGCGCGCCGGCACCAGCGGGGTTCAGCGCCGACTGCGGGCCGGCGCACCCCACCAGCACCGCGCTCAGCAGCAACAGGCAGACACCACGCGCTGAAAGCATGCTGGGATGAGGTCGTTTATTAGGGTCAGCCGCATGGTCCGCCTCGCTGTGGGTCACGTTTTGTGACACTGCGCAGCCGGGAAAAGTTGGATAACCGGTCGAATGCGTAAGCGGTGGACCCTTAAGTCGTTGCGCTTGTCCTAAAAAACAAGGAAATCGACTCAGGGGAATGCATGGCCACAGACAGACGACACCGACGCTACCTTTTGACCTTGCTCGGCCTGTTCCTGTTGATCTGGGGTGCGCTGGCGATCGATCCGCTCAACCGCCATGACTGGCTGCTGGAGAACCTCCTGGTTGCGGGGTTGGCAGCCGTCTTGCTGCTGGGGCACAAGCATTACCTGCCTTCCCGCGGCGCCGCGACCCTGATCTTCCTTTATCTCTGCATTCATCAGCTTGGCGCCCACTACACCTACGCCAACGTGCCTTACAACGACTGGTGGCAGGCACTGTCCGGCGAAGGCTTGAATGAACAGCTGGGTTGGGAACGCAATCAGTTCGACCGCTTGGCACACTTCAGCTATGGGCTGCTCCTGGCCTATCCGATGCGTGAACTGCTGGTCCGCAGGGGCCTGCGCCCTGGATTCTGGAGCCTGATACTGCCGATAGACATCGCACTGTCGACCTCGGCGATTTACGAGCTGATCGAATGGTTTGGCGCGGAGATGCTGGGCGGCGGTCTGGGACGCACCTTTCTCGCCACTCAGAATGATCGCTGGGACCCGCAGAAGGACATGGCCCTGGCAGCCGGCGGCGCGCTGGTCGCCATGATCATTACCGGAATCGTCAGCCGAACACGGCGCCGGCATGGCGACTCGGGCGGATGACGACTGTCACCGGTCTCACGGACGGGCGGCGTCTCCAAGCCGCTCGGGCGAGTCGGATGGCTCGGGATCGGTGTTGATGCCGATCCGGCGCAGGTACCACTGATGAGCCACGTAAGCGCAACCCCAGCCAAGCAGAACGCCAAGGGTATTGGCGAGCATGTCGCCCAGCGACGCCTGTCGATTGGGCAGCAGGCTCTGGCCGACCTCGATCAGCGTGGCCGCTACCAGGCTTGCCGCCACGGCCCAGAATACGCGCCACTGCGGGAAGGCCAGGCGCAGGGTGAACATCAGGGCGGCGAAGCCAAGCATGTGATGCAGCTTGTCCTGCTGGTCGAACACCTGGGGAACCGGTTCCGGCCGCAATCCGCTGAAGAGGATGACCGCTAGCACCGCGAGGAACGGCAGGACGCGCAAGTAATTCATAGGCAATCGGTAGCTCTTGCTGAGATCGCAAAGGTGAAGTTGGCAGGGGCCGAATCCGGGCGTGATGAAGACGTCAGCAAAGACGGCGTAAGATAGCAGCCCCTCGACGCAGCGCGGTACCGAGCATGGTCGTCGGCGTGCACGCTATGGAGGGCGGAAGCGGTCGATAGTTCGTGCCGGCCTGTAACAAATTGCGCCGCCATTGGCCAACTGCCCCTATTCGAAGCCTCGGAGACCTAAACGTAACCTCATGATCGAGGTCCGAACTGTTAGGATCTGGGCGATGCTAAAGGGTAGCGGCGCAGCCGCCCCGCTACCAGCACTACGGGATATCACTTTGACGCACCCCACTTCGCTGCCAGGCAGTCTGCAGCGGCAGCCGACACAGGACGCCCACGCCGCACTCACCATTGCCGGCGACTGGACCCTGCAGCACTACGCGACGCTGCGGCGGGAGATTGAGCGCACGCGCCGCCAG
This sequence comes from Stutzerimonas stutzeri, assembly GCF_024448935.1. Lineage (GTDB taxonomy): Bacteria > Pseudomonadota > Gammaproteobacteria > Pseudomonadales > Pseudomonadaceae > Stutzerimonas > Stutzerimonas stutzeri_AO. The sequence continues at coordinate 73,534 of NZ_JAMOIE010000009.1, read as the reverse complement.
GTCACAGATACCGATCGGGTCGAGCTCGATTCGCTTGGCGAGCTGGATACCGCGGGCGCCGGGCTACTGATCGAACTGATCGGCGCCGCACGGGTGGCCCGCCTGAGCGACTGGGCGCCGCAGCTGCCGGCGGAACGCCAAGCCTTGTTGAAAACCGTCGCCGCCGCGCTGGACCAGTCAGAAGCCGAGCAGGCGCCGGCCACCAATGGCTTTGCCGATGTGCTGGCCCATGTTGGACGTAGCGTGTCGGGTGTCTGGAATCAGCAGCGCACCCTGCTCGGCTTCATCGGCCTGACCCTACAGACACTGTTCACCGTGCTCCCCAACCTGCGGCGCTGGCGGCTCACCGCGCTGGTGGCGCACATCGAGCAAACCGGGCTGGATGCGATCCCCATCGTCGCCCTGCTGACCTTTCTGGTCGGTGCGGTGGTGGCCTTTCTTGGCGCGACCGTGCTCGCCGACTTCGGCGCGACCATCTACACGGTCAATCTGGTGGGCTTCTCCTTCCTGCGCGAGTTCGGCGTGCTGCTGGCGGCGATATTGCTTGCCGGACGCAGCGCCAGCGCCTTCGCTGCGCAGATCGGCTCGATGAAATCCAATGAAGAGATCGACGCGATCCGCACCCTTGGCCTGAGCCCCATCGAGCTGCTGGTGTTGCCGCGGGTGCTGGCGATGCTGATCACGCTGCCGATCCTGACCTTCGTCGGCATGCTCAGCGGCATCGCCGGCGGGCTGGTGGTGTGCGTGCTGGCGCTGGACATCTCGCCGACGATGTTCTTCAACATCATGGCGCGCGATATCGCCGTCAGCCATTTCCTCGTTGGGCTGGGCAAGGCGCCGGTGTTCGCCTTCATCATCGCGGTGATCGGTTGCCTGGAGGGCTTCAAGGTCAGCGGCAGTGCGCAGTCGGTGGGCGAGCACACCACCTCCAGCGTGGTCCAGGCGATCTTCATGGTGATCCTGCTGGATGCCATCGCCGCGCTGTTCTTCATGGAGATGGGCTGGTGACGAGCAACGATGCGCTGATCCAGGTACGTGGGCTGGTCAATCGCTTTGGCAGCCAGACCGTGCACGAGAACCTCGACCTGGATATTCGTCGCGGCGAGATCCTCGGCGTGGTCGGTGGTTCGGGCACCGGCAAGTCGGTGCTGCTGCGCAGCATCGTTGGCCTGCGCCGGCCGAATGCCGGCAGCGTCAGCGTGTTCGGCGAGAACCTGCTGGAACTCTCCGCCGAGCGCCGCTCACAGGTGGAGCGACGCTTCGGTGTACTGTTTCAGCGCGGCGCGCTGTTCACCTCGCTGAATCTGCAGGAGAACGTCGCCCTCTCGCTGATCGAGCACGCCGGCCTCGAGCGCAAGGATGCCGAGCACCTGGCGCGATTGAAACTGGCGCTGGCTGGCCTGCCGGCGGACGCCGCCTGCAAGTACCCCGACGAGCTGTCCGGCGGCATGGTCAAACGCGCTGCGCTGGCTCGCGCGCTGGCGCTCGACCCGGAAGTACTGTTCCTCGACGAACCCACTGCCGGCCTCGACCCCATCGGCGCGGCGGCTTTCGACCAGCTGATCCTGACGCTGCGCGATGCGTTGGGCCTGAGCGTGTTCTTGGTAACGCACGATCTCGATACGCTCTACACCATCTGCGATCGGGTCGCCGTGCTGGCACGCAAGCGGGTGCTGGTAGCCGACCGTCTGGACGTGGTGGAAGCCACCGATGACCCATGGATTCGCGAGTATTTCCATGGCCCACGCGGCCGGGCGGCGCAACAGGTCGCCCTGGCGGGTCGTTGAAACCTATGCGAGGCAGGCAAGACAGGCGCAACGACCAGCGGGAGTAACAGCCGAATGCTCACCCGCAGGGTAAGCGCAGCGAATCAAGCGGAGTTTGATTACCTAAATGAGCATTCCGACTGAGCTCGCACCCGAGCCTGTTTTTAACGCAGTATTGCCAACGCAGGTAGTTTCCAACGGCCTGCCAGAGCTGGAGAACTGACATGGAAACCCGTGCCCATCACGTACTGATCGGCCTGTTCACCGTCCTCGCCGTCGGTGGCGCGCTGCTGTTCGCCCTGTGGCTTGGCAAGTCGAGCATGGACCGTGAGTACAACTATTACGAAATCAGCTTCAATCGGGCGGTCAGCGGGCTGTCCAACGGCAGCTCGGTGGAGTACAGCGGCATCAAGGTCGGTGACGTCGAGGCGCTATGGCTGGAACCGGACGACCCGCGCAAGGTGCGCGCGCGCATCCGCGTGTACACCGGCACGCCGATCAAGCAGGACACCCGCGCGCGCTTGGCGCTGGCCAACATCACCGGCAGCATGATCATCCAGCTGCACGGCGGCACGCCACACAGCCCGACGTTGGTGGGCAAGCGCGGCGAACTGCCGCTGATCATCGCCGACCCCTCGCCCCTGAGCGCGCTGCTGGAAAACGGCGAGGACCTGCTGAGCAACATCAACAACCTGCTGCGCAACGCCAACCTGATGCTCTCCGAGGACAACGCCGGGCGCATCGGTCGCACCCTGGCCAATCTGGAGCAGGCCACCAGCGTGCTGGCTGAGCAGCGCGGCGACCTCAGCCAGGCGCTGACCCAGCTCGGCCAGCTGGGCCAGCAGACCAACACTGCGCTGGAGGAAATCACCCGCCTGACCCAGAACGCCAACGGCCTCATCGACGATGAAGGTCGCCAGCTGCTGAGCAGCGCGGGTGAATCGATGGCCGCGCTGGAGCGCGCCACCTCGCGCCTGGACGCCCTGCTCGCCGACAACCAGGGCGCGCTGGCCAACGGCCTGCAGGGCTTCAGCGACCTCGGCCCGGCGATCAACGAACTGCGCGGCACCCTCGGCGCCCTGCGCCGCGTGACCCAGCGCCTGGAAGACAACCCCAGCGGTTTCCTGCTTGGCCGCGAAAAGATTCAGGAGTTCACCCCATGAGCCGCCTTGCGCCGATCCGCCAGCTCGCTCTCTCGGCCCTGCTGGGCACGCTTTCGGCGTGTACCTTGCTGCCCGATGCCGAACCGATCCGGGTGTTTCTGTTGCCGACCGCAGAAGCGCCAGCGAACCAGACCGCAGGCCCGCTACAACAGGCGCTGCGCATCCATACGCCGCATGCCAGCCGCATCCTCGCCGGGCCGCGCATTGCCGTGGTGCCGGACGGCAACCGGATCAGCAGTTACCAGGGTGCGCGCTGGGGCGATGCGGCACCGACGCTGCTGCGCGATCGGCTGATCGAGCAGTTCCGCCAGAGCGGGCCGGTGGCAGTGAGCAGCGAGGACAGCAACCTGTTCGCCGAGTTGGAGCTGTTCAGCGATCTGCGCGCCTTCCAGAGTGTATACGTCGATGGCCAGCCGCAGGTGCTGGTCCGGCTGGATGCTCAGTTGGCCTCGGCGGGCGACCAGCGCATCCTCGCCAGCCGGCGCTTCGAGATCCGCCAGCCCAGCGCGAGCCCGCAGCTGGAAAGCGTGGTGGCTGCCTTCGGCCGGGCCAGCGACGAGCTCAGCCGCCAGCTGCAACGCTGGACGATCGATGCGGCAAAAAGCCAGTCTGCGCAGTGAAATCCGGTGAAACAGTCGTATAAATCGGTAATCGGTGATTTTATTGACTCAGGCCAAGCGTAACCTTCACGCCAATCGCTTAGCATGCGAACTATCGCGCCAGCATAAGGAACACCCATGAAAGCGCCAGCACGGAAAAACCTCCGCCGGATTCTGCTCGTGGTCGTTGCGCTCGTCGTCATTGGCCTGCTGGCCTGGTGGGAGCTGCGCACGGACGGGCTCGGCGACGGCTTCGCCAGTGGCAACGGACGCATCGAAGCCACCGAGATCGATGTGGCGACCAAGCTTGGCGGACGCATTCGCGAAATCACCGTCGACGAAGGTGACTTCGTGGAACCGGGCCAGGTCATCGCACGCATGGACACCGAGGTGCTGGAGGCGCAGCTCAACCAGGCCCGGGCCCAGGTGCGTCAGGCGGAAAACGCCATCCTTACCGCCCAGGCGCTGGTCGCCCAGCGCGAGAGCGAGAAGGCCACCGCCGAGGCCGTGGTGCTGCAGCGCCGCGCCGAACTGACCGCCGCCCAGAAACGCCATCAACGCACCGAAACCCTGGTGGCGCGCAACGCCATGGCGCGACAGCAGCTCGACGATGACCTGGCCGCGATGCAAAGCGCCCAGGCGGCGCTCGCCGCCGCACGCTCACAAGTGGTGTCTGCCGACGCCGGCATCGCCGCAGCGAAATCCCAGGTGATCGAGGCGCGCTCGGCTGTCGAGGCGGCACAAGCCGGCGTTGAGCGACTGCAAGCGGACATACGCGACAGCGAACTGAAAACCGATCGGGTGGCGCGCGTGCAATACCGCGTGGCGCAGCCCGGCGAAGTGCTGGCGGCCGGCGGCAAGCTGCTCAATCTGGTCGACCTGGCCGACGTCTACATGACCTTCTTCCTGCCCGAGCGCCAGGCCGGGCGCGTGGCGATCGGCACCGAGGTGCGGGTGGTGATCGACGCCGCGCCGCAGTACGTGATTCCCGCCAAGGTCAGCTACGTCGCCAGCGTCGCGCAGTTCACGCCGAAGACCGTGGAGACCGAGAGCGAGCGCGAGAAGCTGATGTTCCGGGTCAAGGCGCGGATCGACCCCGAACTGCTGACAAAACACATGGAGCAGGTCAAGACCGGCCTGCCGGGCATGGCCTATCTGAAGCTCGACGCCGACGCCGAGTGGCCGGCGCACCTGCAGATCAATGTCGGCCAATGAACCAGTCCCCTGCCCTGGTCGCCGAGATTAGCGGAGTCAGCCTGCAATACGGCAAGACCCGCGCGCTGGATGACCTCAGCCTGAACCTGCCGGCACGCTGCATGGTCGGCCTGATCGGCCCGGACGGGGTCGGCAAGTCGAGCCTGCTGGCGCTGATCGCCGGTGCGCGCAAGTTGCAACAGGGCCATGTGCAGGTGCTCGACGGTGATATGAGCGATGCCAGCCATCGCCGCGCGGTCTGCCCGCGCATCGCCTACATGCCGCAGGGGCTGGGCAAGAACCTGTACCCGACACTGACGGTATTCGAGAACCTCGAGTTCTTCGGTCGGCTGTTCGGTCAGGACGCCGAGGAGCGCCACTGGCGCATCGCCGAGCTGACCTTGAGCACGGGCCTGGCGCCCTTCGTCGACCGCCCCGCGGGCAAGCTCTCCGGCGGCATGAAGCAGAAGCTCGGCCTCTGTTGCGCGCTGATCCACGACCCCGACCTGCTGATCCTCGATGAGCCCACCACCGGCGTCGACCCGCTGTCGCGGGCGCAATTCTGGGAGCTGATCGACCGCATCCGCAGCGAGCGCCCACAGATGAGCGTGCTGGTGGCCACCGCCTACATGGACGAAGCGCAACGCTTCGACCACCTGGTGGCGATGGACGCAGGGCGGATTCTCGCCACCGGCACGCCGGCTGAACTGCTGACGCGCACCGACAGCGACAGCCTGGAAGAGGCGTTCATTCGCCTGCTGCCGGAAGAGAAGAGCCGCCGCCATCGCACCCTGGAAATCCCGCCGCGCCAGGCCAGCGACGACATCGCCATCGAGGCCCACGATCTGACCATGCGTTTCGGCGACTTCGTCGCGGTGGACCGGGTCAATCTGCGTATCGAGCGCGGCGAGATCTTCGGCTTCCTCGGCTCCAACGGCTGCGGCAAGACCACCACCATGAAGATGCTCACCGGCCTGCTGCCGGCCAGCGAGGGCCACGCCCTGCTGTTCGGCAAGCCGGTGGACCCCCACGACCTGCAGACCCGCCAGCGGGTCGGCTACATGTCCCAGGCCTTCTCGCTGTACAGCGAATTGACGGTACGGCAGAACCTCGACCTGCACGCGCGGCTGTTCCACCTGCCGGCCGAGCGTCGTGAGCCGCGCATTCGGGAAATGCTCGAACGCTTCGAGCTCGTCGAGGAGGCCGACAGCCTGCCTGAAGCCTTGCCGCTGGGCGTGCGCCAGCGCCTGTCGCTGGCCGTGGCGGTGATCCACAACCCGGAAATGCTGATCCTTGACGAACCCACCTCCGGCGTCGACCCGGTGGCGCGCGACGGTTTCTGGGAATTGCTGGTGCAGCTGTCGCGCGAAGACGGCGTGACTATCTTCATCTCCACCCACTTCATGAACGAGGCGCTGCGCTGCGACCGCATCTCGTTGATGCACGCCGGCCGCGTGCTCGACAGCGATACACCGCAGGGCCTGATGGACAAGCGCGGACTGCCGACTCTCGAGGCAACATTCATCGCGTATCTCGAAGACGCCATGGCCGAAAGTGCGGCAAAGGCACCACCGAGCGCCGTCGCTCCATCAGATAGCCAGCGCCCGGCACAAGTCGCGAGTAGCGGAGCACTGCAGGCGCGCTTCAGCATGCGCCGCCTGCTCAGCTACACCCGCCGTGAATCCATGGAGCTGCGCCGCGATCCGATCCGCGCCACCCTGGCCATGCTCGGCACCGTGATGCTGATGTTCATCATGGGCTACGGCATCAGCCTGGACGTCGAGGACCTGACCTACGCCGTGCTCGACCGCGACCAGACCACCGCCAGCCAGGCCTATGCGCTGACCATCGCCGGCTCGCGCTACTTCATCGAGAAGGCGCCGCTGACCAGCCCCGACGAACTGGAGCGACGCATGCGCAGCGGCGACATCAGCCTGGCCATCGAAATCCCGCCCAACTTCGGCCGCGACCTCAAGCGCGGCGCCAGCCCACAGGTAGCGTTCTGGATCGACGGCGCCATGCCGATGCGCGCCGACACCATCAAGGGCTACGTGCAAGGGCTGCATGCCAGCTACCTGCAGGATCTGGCGCGCGGTGCCGGGGGGCGCGGCGCCGGGCTCGTCGATGTCGCTGTCCGCTACCGCTACAACCCCGACGTGCAGAGCCTGCCAGCCATGGTGCCGGCGATGATCCCGATCCTGCTGATGATGATCCCGGCGATGCTCACCGCGCTCGGCGTGGTGCGCGAGAAGGAGTTGGGCTCGATCACCAATTTCTACGTCACGCCAGTCACCCGCCTGGAATTCCTGATTGGCAAGCAGCTGCCCTATATCGCCCTGGGCATGATCAATTTCGTCACGCTGGTACTGCTGGCGGTATTCGTCTTTGGCATCCCGATCAAGGGCAGCCTGCTCACCCTGGTGATCGGCGCGCTGCTCTACGTCACCTGCGCCACCGGCCTGGGCCTGCTGATGTCGTCGGTGCTCAACAGCCAGATCGCGGCGATCTTCGGCACCGCCATCGCCACCCTGCTGCCGGCTGTCCAATTCTCCGGGCTGACCCACCCGGTATCGGCGCTGGAAGGCGCCAGCGCCTTCTTCGGCCGGATCTACCCGACCAGCCACTTCCTGACCATCAGCCGCGGGGTGTTCTCCAAGGCGCTGGGCATGGCCGATCTCTACTGGTACTTCATCCCCTTGCTGCTGGCGATCCCGCTGCTGACCCTGCTCAGCGTCGCCGGCCTGCGCAAGCAGGAAAAATGACATGCGTACATTCGGCAACGTCTTCCAGCTCGGGATCAAGGAACTGCGCAGCCTGTATCGCGACCCGGCGCTGCTGGTGCTGATCGTCTATGCCTTCACCCTGGCCATCTACACCGCCGCCCGCGCCTTGCCCGAAGCGCCGAACCGCGCCACCCTGGCGGTGGTCGACGAGGACCAGTCGCAGGCTTCGCAGCGCATCCTCAATGCTTTCCAACTGCCCTACTTTCTGCCGCCGATCCCCATCGACCTGCGGCAGATGGACAGCGGCATGGATGCCGGTTCCTATACCTTCACCCTGAACATTCCGCCGGACTTCCAGGCCGACCTGCTGGCCGGTCGCAGCCCGACCATCCAGCTCAACGTCGACGCCACCCAGGTCAGCCAGGCGTTCACCGGCGCCGGGCACATCCAGCAGATCATCAACGACGAGGTCAGCGCCTTCGCCCAGCGCTACCGCGCCGACGCCGCGCTACCGGTAGAGGCGGTGGTGCGCACCGCCTTCAACCCCAACCTGACGCGTTCCTGGTTCGGCGCGGTGAACGAGGTGATCAACCAGATCACCATGCTCTCGATCATCCTCACCGGTGCCGCGCTGATCCGCGAGCGCGAGCACGGCACCATCGAGCACCTGCTGGTGATGCCGGTGACGCCGTTCGAGATCATGCTGGCCAAGGTCTGGGCGATGGGCCTGGTGGTGCTGCTGGCCTCGGCCTTCGCCCTGCGCTTCATCGTCGAGGGCTGGCTACAGATTCCGATCCAGGGCTCGCTGCTGCTGTTCATGGGCGGCGCCGCGCTGCACCTGTTCGCCACCACCTCGATGGGTATCTTCTTCGGCACCGTGGCGCGCTCGATGCCACAGCTGGGCCTGCTGATCATCCTCGTGCTGATGCCGCTGCAGATCCTCTCCGGCGGCATGACCCCGCGCGAAAGCATGCCCGCGCTGATCCAGCACATCATGCTGGCGGCACCGACCACCCATTTCGTCGAACTGGCGCAGGCCATCCTGTTCCGCGGCGCCGGCGTCTCAGTGGTCTGGCCGCAACTGCTGGCGCTGCTGGCGATCGGCGCGGTGTTTTTCCTTGGCGCGTTGTCGCGGCTGCGTCAGTCGTTGCGCTAGTGATCGTTGCTGGTGGGCGGGTCGCCCCCGGGCGACGGCTGCAGTTCGACCTCGAACACCGAACCGCCCGCAGCGTGCTCGACGCCGGTCAGCGCACTGAACTGTCGTAGCTGATGCTCAAAACTCGATTGGATCTGCGTGACCCGCGACACCATGCGGCGGCTGGCGATGCGCACGGCAGGGTCTTCGCTGGCCATCATCTCGAACGAGAAGGTGGTCACGGCCTCGCTCAGTTGCGACAGGCTGCGCGCTGTCATGCTCAGAAACTCGGCGAGCTGTTCGTTACCCGTGTGCATTCCATTGCCACCCAACAGTTGATATCAGAATGATATTACCGCATTTTCGCCGTTTGCCTGTATCGCCGCTTTGGTCGAATTACCCTAACGTCTGGGTTGAGCCCAGACGCGTTTGCGTCATGCACGCTAACTCATGAACAAAACAGGCGAATCGACCTGTCAGGCTTGGCAGGGCTCTGGCCAGCGGTTTGCCGGAACAACGCAGTCAGTCACCTTCATACCCGTTCGAGGCTCAGCGCCACGGGCGGGAATTTTTGTATTTTCGGCGGGTCTATCCTGCCGACATGCCAAGAGCCTGTAGCTCTGTAGCGCGCCAAGGAAGCCTCTCAATCATGCGCATTCTCGTAACCGGCGGAGCCGGATTCATCGGCTCTGCACTGATCCGCCATCTCATCCACGACACCGGGCACCGCGTCCTCAACCTGGACCAGCTGACCTACGCCGGCAACCTGGAGTCGCTGGCAGCCGTGGAAGACAACCCGCGCTATCAGTTCCTCCAGGCCGACATCGCCGATCGCGAGCGGGTCAGCGAGGCGCTGCTGGAATTCCAGCCGGACGCCATCATGCACCTGGCCGCCGAGTCCCATGTCGACCGCTCCATCGACGGCCCGGCCGAATTCATCCAGACCAACATCGTCGGCACCTATCAGCTGCTGGAGGCGGCGCGTGCCTACTGGCAGAGCCTGCCGGCCGAGCGCCGCGAAGCCTTCCGCTTCCATCACATCTCCACCGACGAGGTGTACGGCGACCTGCATGGTGTCGATGACCTGTTCACCGAGACCACGCCCTACGCGCCCAGCTCGCCCTATTCGGCCAGCAAGGCCTCGTCGGATCACCTGGTCCGCGCCTGGCAGCGCACCTACGGGCTGCCGGTGCTGGTGACCAACTGCTCGAACAACTACGGGCCGTTCCACTTCCCCGAGAAGCTGATCCCGCTGGTGATCCTCAACGCCCTGGATGGCAAGCCGCTGCCGGTCTACGGTGACGGCTCGCAGATCCGCGACTGGCTGTTCGTCGAGGACCATGCGCGCGCCCTGCTCAAGGTGGTCAGCGAGGGCAAGGTCGGCGAGACCTACAACATCGGCGGTCACAACGAGCAGAAGAACATCGAGGTGGTGCGCGGCATCTGCGCCCTGCTCGAAGAGCTGGCGCCGAGCAAGCCTGCCGGGCTTGCGCGCTATGAAGACCTGATTACCTTCGTCAAGGATCGCCCCGGCCACGACCTGCGCTACGCCATCGACGCCGGCAAGATCGAGCGCGAACTGGGCTGGGTGCCGCAGGAAACCTTCCAGACCGGCCTGCGCAAGACCGTGCAGTGGTATCTGGACAACCTCGAATGGTGCCGTCGCGTCCAGGACGGCAGCTATCAACGTGAGCGCCTCGGCGCCCTGGAGAACGCATGAAAGGAATCATCCTCGCCGGGGGCTCCGGCACCCGTCTGCACCCCATCACGCTGGGCGTATCCAAGCAGCTGCTGCCGATCTACGATAAGCCGATGGCCTATTACCCCATCTCGGTGCTGATGCTGGCCGGCATCCGCGACATCCTGTTGATTTCCACCCCGCAGGATCTGCCGCAGTACCGCAACCTGCTGGGCGACGGCAGCCAGTTCGGGGTCAACTTCAGCTACGCCGAGCAGCCCTCGCCGGACGGCCTGGCCCAGGCCTTCCTGATCGGTGAAGCGTTCATCGGCAGCGACCCGGTGTGCCTGATCCTCGGCGACAATATCTTCCATGGTCAGCACTTCACCGAGAAGCTGCAGCGCGCCTCGGCGCAAACGAAGGGCGCCACGGTCTTCGGCTACTGGGTCAAGGACCCGGAGCGTTTCGGCGTGATCGATTTCGACGAGACCGGCAAGGCGCTGTCGATCGAAGAGAAGCCGGCGAAGCCCAAGTCCAGCTACGCCGTGACCGGCCTGTATTTCTACGACAACGACGTGGTCGAGATCGCCAAGTCGATCAAGCCATCGCCGCGCGGCGAGCTGGAGATCACCGATGTCAACAACGCCTACCTCAAGCGTGGCGACCTCAGCGTCGAACGCTTCGGCCGCGGCTTCGCCTGGCTGGACACCGGGACCCACGACAGCCTGCTGGAGGCCTCGCAGTACGTGCAGACCATCGAGCATCGTCAGGGCCTGAAGGTCGCCTGCCTGGAAGAGATCGCCTACCAGCACAAATGGATCGACCGCGAGCAACTGCTGCGCCGCGCCGATGCGCTGGGCAAGACCGGCTACGGCCAGTACCTGTTCAAGCTGGCGGGTGAAGACGCATGAACGTCATCGAAACCGACATTCCCGATGTGCTGATCATCGAGCCCAAGGTCTTCGGCGATGAACGCGGTTTCTTCTACGAGAGCTTCAACGCGGCCGCTTTCGAAGCGGCCACGGGGCTCAAGCGCCAGTTCGTTCAGGACAACCATTCCAAGTCCCAGCGCGGCGTGCTGCGCGGGCTGCACTATCAGATCCAGCAGCCGCAGGGGAAGCTGGTGCGGGTAGTGGCCGGCGAGGTGTTCGATGTCGCGGTCGATCTGCGCAAGAGTTCGCCGAGCTTCGGCCGCTGGTTCGGCACACACCTGAGTGCGCAGAACCAGCGCCAGCTGTGGATTCCCGAAGGCTTTGCACATGGTTTCGTGGTGCTCAGCGAAAGCGCCGAGTTCCTCTACAAGACCACCGACTACTACGCCCCAGCCCATGAGCGCTCGTTGCTCTGGAATGACCCGCAGATCGGCATCGACTGGCCATTCACCGAGCCGCCCCAGCTTTCGAAGAAAGATATTGGCGGCAAACTACTTAGCGAAGCGGAGCTGTTTGCATGAAAATCCTGGTCACCGGTAGCACCGGGCAACTGTCTCGGGAGCTGCAACTGGCGCTGGCCGGTGAAGGAAAGGTGCTCGCGCTGGGTCACAAGCTGCTGGACTTGGCCGAGCCGGCGCAGATTCGTCGACAGGTTCGACTTTTGCGTCCCGACCTGATCATCAACGCGGCCGCCTACACCGCGGTTGATCCCGCGCAAGACGACCGTGAGCGAGCCTTCGCGGTCAACGCTATCGGCCCGGGTGTGCTCGCCGAGGAGGCGGCAGCCCTGGGTGTACCGCTGATTCACTATTCCACCGACTACGTCTTCGACGGCCGCAAGACCGGGCCCTACAGTGAAGAGGATGTACCAGCTCCGTTGAGCGTATACGGGGCGAGCAAGCTGGCCGGTGAGCAAGCGATTCAGGCCGTAGGCGGCGACCATCTGATCCTGCGTACCAGCTGGATCTACTCGTTGCACGGGCGCAACTTTCTACTGACCATGCAGCGCCTGCTCCAGGAGCGCGACTCGCTGTCGGTGGTCGACGATGAGATCGGCGCGCCAACCTGGGCCGGCACCATCGCAGCGGTCACCGCCGAGATGGTACGCAAACGGCGCAGCGGTGGCGGTGGACCCAGCGGGCTCTATCACCTGACATCCAGAGGGGAGACGTCCTGGTACGGCTTCGCCTGCCAGATCGCTCAACATCTGCAGAGCCAGGGCCTGCTGCGCGCACGGATAGAGCCGATCCTGTCTGCCGACTACCCCACGGCTGCTCAGCGGCCGCTCAATTCCCGCCTCAGCTGCGCGCGCCTGCAGCGCGATTGGCAGATCACCCTGCCAGACTGGGAAACCGCCCTGCAGCAGTGCCTTGGCGGTATGCCCCATGCTCAGGCGGAGCACAGCGCACCGGCTGCGCAAAGCCTCTGATAGCAGCGACGCCGTCCCAGGCGACCGTGCCGCTCACCCAGCCGCAAGCACCAAAGCGGGTCGGACGTGCATAATGGCGCCCGAACCACAGGCGCATCTGCATGACTTCACCCGATTTCCCCCGCCGTCCTCGCTGGCGCAACCTGGCCGTGGTTGCATTGTTGTTGGCGCCGCTGCTGTGGCCGCTGCAGCAACTGGCCAAACGTTATTACAGCAATGAGCTGATCGAGCAGAACCGCCAGACGCTCGATCTCTACGTCGCCAACTTGCTCGGCTCGTTGCGCCGCTACGAAGTGCTGCCGCGCATCCTCGGTGATCTGCCGACCCTGCGCACGGCGCTGCGTCAGCTCGACAACCCAGCCGCCAAGGACCAGGCCAACCGCCTTTTGAATCAACTGCGCAAGGAAACCGGTGCCGATGTGATCTACCTGATGGCACCGGATGGCAACACCCTGGCGGCGTCGAACTGGAACGAGGAAGACAGCTTCGTCAATCGCAACTTCGCCTTCCGGCCCTATTTCAGGGAAGCCATGGCCGGCAAGCTGGGTCGCTTCTTCGGCCTCGGCACTACTTCTGGCAAACGCGGCTATTACTTCGGCGCGGCCGTGCGCGACGGCGACGAGGTGCTCGGCGTGCTGGTGGTCAAGGTGGACCTGGACCATACCGAGACGCTATGGGGCAGCACGCCCGAGCAACTGATGGTGACCGACGGTTTCGGTGTGGTGATCCTCACCTCCAAGCCGGAATGGCGATTCCGCGCCAGCCGGGCGCTGGATATCGAAGAACGCGAGCAGATCGCCTCCGAACGGCCCTACCCGACGCTCGAACCCCGCGACCTGACGCTCGATATCGATACCTGGCTGATTCAGAGCCGCGAGCTCAAGGAGACCGGTTGGACGGTGCGCATCCTGGCGCCGATCAGCCTGGTCGAGCGGCCCGTGCAGACGGTCGTCGCGATCGGCGCGGCCACCCTCGCAGCGCTCTTGCTGTTGCTTGGCCTGCTGATGCAGCGACGTCGCCATTACCTCGAGCGTATCGCCCTCGATGCCAAGGCGCGGCAACAACTCGAGCGCCGCGTGCAGGAACGGACCTACGACCTGGAAGCCCTGAACAGCCGACTCAAGGAAGAGGTGCTGGAACGCGAGCAAGCCCAGCAGGAGCTGGTCCGCGCCCAGGACGAATTGCTGCAGACCGGCAAGCTGTCGGCGCTTGGCACCATGTCGGCGAGCATCAGCCATGAACTCAACCAGCCGCTTGGGGCGATTCGCAGCTATGCCGACAACGCAGGCGTCCTGCTCGACCAGCAGCGCAACGACGAGGCGCGCGACAACCTTCGACTGATCAGCGAGCTGACCGGGCGCATGGCTTCGATCATCGCTCATTTGCGTGCCTTCGCCCGCCGCGACCGCCATGCCCCTGAGCGAATTGCGCTGCAGCCGGCGCTGGACGACGCGCTGGCGTTGCTGGCCAAGCGACGTCAGGCCATGGGCGTAGAACTGATTCGTGACCTACCGGGCGCCACACTCTGGGTTCAGGCCGGCGAGACGCGGCTACGGCAGATTATCTCCAATGTGTTGAGCAACGCCTTGGACGCCCTGGTCGAGCGCCCACCGGTGCGGCGCATCTGGCTGCGCGCCGAGCGGCAGGGCGAGGGCGTGCTGCTGACCTTGCGCGATAACGGACCGGGTTTTTCCGACGAGGCGATGCAACGGGCCCGCGAGCCCTTCTTCACCACCAAGACCAGCGCCCAGGGGTTGGGCCTGGGACTGGCCATCTGCGATACCCTGGCCCGCGCCCTGGACGGTGAACTGATCCTGGCCAACCATCCAGACGGCGGCGCGCAGGTCAGTCTTTACCTGCATTGCGCCGACCCCGGTGTCGCCTTCCCGAGCGAGGACTAGCATGAGCCACCCGATCGACCCGCAGACTCAGGTCATCCTGGTCGATGACGATCCCCATCTGCGTAAGGCACTGAGCCAGACCCTCGACCTCGCCGGGCTCAAGGTGCTCAGCCTGGGCGATGCCCGCGGCCTTCCAGGCATGCTGCCGGCGGAGTGGGGAGGCGTGGTGGTCAGCGACATCCGCATGCCCGGCATAGACGGCCTGGAGCTGCAGCAACAGCTACATGCGATCGACCGCGAGCTACCGGTGCTGCTGATTACCGGCCATGGTGATATCCAGCTGGCGGTTCAAGCCATGCGCGCCGGTGCCTATGACTTTCTTGAGAAACCCTTCCCCAGCGAGGCACTGCTCGACAGCGTACGGCGCGCCCTCGCGCTACGCCAGCTGGTGCTGGACAACCGCAGCCTGCGGCTGGCGCTGGCCGACCGTCAGCAGTTGTCGACCCGCCTGCTCGGCCAATCACCGGCCATGCAGCGCCTTCGTGAGCAGATCGGCGCGCTCGCCGGGACCCAGGCCGACGTGCTCATCCTCGGCGAAACCGGCGCGGGAAAAGAGGTGGTAGCCCGTGCGCTGCACGACCTTTCAAGTCGCCGCAACGGGCCGTTCGTGGCGATCAATGCCGGGGCGCTGGCCGAGTCGGTGGTCGAAAGCGAGCTGTTCGGACACGAAGCCGGAGCCTTTACCGGCGCGCAAAAACGCCGTATCGGCAAGTTCGAGTTCGCCAACGGCGGCACGCTGTTCCTGGATGAAATCGAGAGCATGAGCCTGGACGTGCAGGTCAAACTGCTGCGCATGCTGCAGGAACGGGTGGTCGAGCGACTCGGCGGCAACCAGTCGATCCCGCTGGATATCCGCGTCATCGCCGCGACCAAGGAAGACCTGCGCGTCGCCGCCGACCAGGGCCGCTTCCGCGCCGACCTGTATTACCGCCTGAATGTTGCCCCCCTGCGCATCCCGCCGCTGCGTGAGCGCAACGAGGACATTTTCCTGCTGTTCCAGCACTTCGCCGAGGCCGCCGCGAACCGCCACGCCCTGCCGATCCGTGAACTGCGTCCGGAGCAGCGTGCCCAACTGCTTCGGCATGCCTGGCCGGGCAATGTGCGTGAATTGCAGAACACTGCCGAACGCTTCGCGTTGGGGCTTGAACTGGGTCTCGACGATCCCGCTCGCGCTGCTGAAGCCAGCGGTACCGACGCAGCCAACGGGCTTGGCGAGCAGGTAGATGCGTTCGAGCGCGCCCTGATCGCGGCCGAACTCGCGCGACCCCATAGCTCGCTGCGCAGCGTTGCCGAGGCCCTCAGCTTGCCACGCAAGACGCTGCACGACAAGCTGCGCAAGCATGGCCTGGTGTTCAATGATGCTGGCGGAACCCCGCCCGAGGATAACGAATAGACGGCGGATTTCCGCCAAGCCTCCGCTCACCGCAATCAAATCGTAGCGTCCAGAGCAAAGCCGACATGGTTTGGACATCTTTATCTGGCTGAACTCGGCGCCTTGCCCTGGCTTGGTAACGCTGACGAAACCTGCGAGCCAGACGCCTTATGCTGAGAAGTCTTCATCAATATTTAGCCATCATGCGCGTAAACTCATGCTCGCGGGCGCCCGTTGCGCGCATCTGGCACAGCACTTGCTCTCGCAAACTCGATGAACCGGCAAGCCCAGCCGCAATCCGGCGCGGCGATTTATTCAATGGCGCCTAGACTTGTCTTGCTGGTTACAGCCCAGCTTCTGCCAGCTTCTGTCTGATTGCAGCGGCTTATCCACAACAAGAGGAAACGCAACAATGTTCAAGCTGACTGCCACAGCGCTCGCCTGTGCTCTGTCCCTCGGTATCGCAGGCCTGGCCCAGGCTGCCGACCCGGTCCTGATCAAGTTCTCCCATGTGGTTGCCGAAAACACGCCGAAAGGCCAGGGCGCCCTGATGTTCAAGAAGCTGGTGGAAGAGCGCCTGCCCGGCAAGGTCGAGGTTCAGGTTTACCCGAACTCGTCGCTGTTCGGTGACGGCAAGGAAATGGAAGCGCTGTTGCTGGGCGACGTGCAGCTGATCGCGCCGTCGCTGGCCAAGTTCGAGCACTACTCCAAGGGCGTCCAGGTATTCGACCTGCCGTTCCTGTTCGACAACATTGCGGCGGTTGACCGCTTCCAGCAGAGCGACGCCGGCCAGAGCCTGCTGAGCTCCATGGAAGACAAGAACATCACCGGCCTGGGCTACTGGCACAACGGCATGAAACAGCTGTCCGCCAACAAGGAACTGCGCGAGCCGAAAGACGCCCGTGGCCTGAAGTTCCGCGTTCAAGCCTCCGCCGTACTGGACGAGCAGTTCAAGGCGCTGCGCGCCAATCCGCGCAAGATGAGCTTCGCCGAGGTCTACCAGGGCCTGCAGACTGGCGTAGTCAACGGTGCCGAGAACCCTTACTCGAACATCTACTCGCAGAAGATGCACGAAGTACAGAAGCACATCACCGAGTCCGACCATGGTCTGCTCGACTACATGCTGATCACCAACACCAAGTTCTGGAATGGCCTGCCGGCTGACATCCGCGGCGAGCTGGACACCATCCTGGACGAGGTTACCGTTGAGGTGAACAAGCAGGCTGACGCGCTGAACCAGAAGGCCAAGGCTGACATTCTGGCTGCCGGCACCACTGAAATCCTCGAGCTGACGCCGGAAGAGCGTGCCAAGTGGCGCGAAGCCATGAAGCCGGTCTGGAAGAAGTTCGAGAACGACATCGGTGCTGACCTGATCAAGGCCGCTGAAGCGTCCAACGCTCAGTAAGTACTGACTGGAAGGGAGCGAGGTGACTCGCTCCCTTCATTTCGGCAAAAGCTGTACCGACAGCGCAGCGAAAAACATAACGACATCGCGACCAGGACGGCAGCTGAATCAGCGCCCCCGCCTTGTCCAGAACAAGCCTTTTCACTGCTCTGTCAACCGGTTACCAGACCGGCTCATGGCGCACGTTCCGTACGCCTGTCGAAACAATGCATTCCATCGGGAGATGTCATCCATGAACGCCCTCTGGCGCGTCTGGGACCACTTCGAGGAGGGTTTCATCGCCTTCCTGCTGGCCGCCATGACTCTGGTGACCTTTGTTTATGTGGTCCTGAACAACCTCTACACCGTTTTCTACAGCCTGGCCGACGCCTTTCCGGCCGCTGAAGATTTCTTCTTCGCCATCGGCGATTTTCTGATCGGCATGGCTCAAGCCATGACCTGGAGCACGGCGCTGACCAAGGCCCTGTTCGCCTGGCTGATCTTCTCCGGCCTCGCCTATGGCGTGCGCACCGCCGGCCATATCGGGGTCGACGCGCTGGTCAAGCTGGCCCCGCGACAGGTGCAGCGCTACATCGGGGTGCTTGCCTGCCTGTTCTGCCTCGGTTACGCCGCGCTGCTGACAGTGGCGAGCTTCGCGTGGATCCAGGCCCTGTTCACCGCCAACATCGGCGCCGAAGACCTCGGCCACTTCGGTGTCAAGCAATGGCACATTGGCATGATCGTGCCGATCGGCTTTGCCATGGTGTTCATTCGTTTCGCGGAAATCTTCGTGCGCATCCTACGCAACGAGCAAACCGGCCTGGGCCTGGCCGACGAAGCGGCCGAAGCGGCCAGGCTCGGTAAAGAGGAGCCGAAGCAATGACTATCCTGTTTCTCTTCCTGGCACTCTTCGCGCTGATGTTCATCGGCGTGCCGGTGGCCATTTCGCTTGGCCTTGCCGGCTCCTTGACGATCTTCTTCTTCAGCCCCGACTCGGTGCGCTCACTGGCGATCAAGCTGTTCGAGACGTCCGAACATTACACTTTGCTGGCGATTCCGTTCTTCCTGCTGGCCGGTGCGTTCATGACCACCGGCGGCGTCGCCAAGCGGCTGATCGACTTCGCTAACGCCAGCGTCGGTCATATTCGCGGCGGTTTGGCCATCGGTGCGGTGCTGGCGTGCATGCTGTTCGCCGCCCTGTCCGGCTCATCCCCGGCCACCGTGGCCGCAGTCGGCTCCATTGCCATCGCCGGCATGGTGCGCTCCGGCTATCCGCAGGCCTTCGGTACCGGCATCGTCTGTAACGCCGGTACGCTGGGCATTCTGATCCCGCCATCCATCGTCATGGTGGTCTACGCGGCCGCCACCGAAACCTCCGTAGGCAAGCTGTTCATGGCCGGCGTGGTGCCAGGCCTTTTGCTGGGCGTCGGGCTGATGGTCGCGATCTACATCGTCGCGGTGAAGAAAAACCTGCCAGCCATGCCGCGAGCGACCCTGCGCCAGTGGCTGTCTTCAGCCCGCAAGGCACTGTGGGGCCTGCTGCTGATGGTAATCATCCTCGGTGGCATTTACTCGGGCATGTTCACGCCGACCGAGGCGGCGGCTGTCGCGGCAGTGTACTCCGCCTTCATCGCGCTGTTCGTGTACAAGGACATCAGCTTGCGCGACTGCCCGAAGGTGCTGCTGGAGTCGGGCAAGCTCACGATCATGCTGATGTTCATCATCGCCAACGCCATGCTGTTCGCGCATGTGCTGACGACCGAACAGATCCCGCAGCAGATCACTGCCATGGTGCTCGAGGCCGGCCTGCAGCCGTGGATGTTCCTGCTGGTGGTGAACATCGTGCTGCTGATCGCCGGTGCATTCATGGAGCCGTCCGCCATCATCCTGATCCTGGCGCCGATCCTGTTCCCGATTGCCATCGAACTGGGCATCGACCCGATCCACCTGGGCATCATCATGGTGGTGAACATGGAAATCGGCCTGATCACGCCGCCGGTGGGGCTGAACCTGTTCGTCGCCTCGGCCGTAACCGGCATGCCGGTGACTCAGGTGATCCGTGCCGTGATGCCGTGGCTTGCGCTGCTGCTCAGCTTCCTGATGATCATCACCTACGTGCCGTCGATCTCCCTGGCGCTGCCGAACCTGCTTGGCATGTAACGCGCGTCGGTCACACCGCTTCCCTATTAGCCCGGCTCGCGCCGGGCTTTTTTTGCTCTGCGCTACAGCGCGAGGACATCTGCAGGACGTCGGCGAAACCAGCCCGTCAGGGAGAGGCGGTCGGTATGGGTGACCAACACTTCGTGAGGGAACTCGCCAGACAGGAAAACCAGCAGATCACCCGCAAGCGGTGGAATGTCGCGCTGCGAGCCGTCAGCGAAATGCATGCGCAGCTCTCCCCCATCAGCGGGTTGCCAGTCCGGGTTGAGGTAGACCACCGTGCTGACGCAGCGGCTGTCATCATCACGGAAGCGATCCAGATGCGTCTGATAGAAAGCGCCCGGCGGGTACAGCGCGAAATGGCATTCGAACTCTTCCAGACCGAGGAACAACGTCTGGTTCATGCGTAATCGAAGCCCATCCATCAGTTCCAGATAGCGGTCACACAACGGCGACTGGCCCGGTTCGAGCCATTCAATCTGATCGCCACGTATTCCTTGGCGAATGGTCAGCGCATCGCCGCGGCCGATACCGGCCGGGACCAGGGCACCTTGTGCCTCGCGCTTGCGGCACTCCGCTGCCAAACCGAGGGTCAGATCATCTGACAGGAACGAATGACGTAGCGACCAGCCATGCTCGGCGAGGTCGTCAATGATGGGAACGAACTGCAAGGAAGAGACTCCGAAAGGACTGCGTTGGAGTCTAGCAGCAGCACTTTCGCGCCTCGACAGCAGCCGTCAGGGCGCTGAAAATAAACTGCCCGTCAGACAGGAGCTTCCATGCGCGCCTTAATCGCTTGTGTATTACTTGCTTTGAGCTTCAACACCCTCGCCGATACCTATGACGAGCTGTACGAGACCGCTGGCTGGACCGAACAACGCGCCAATTTCAGCGATGCCCTGACCGCCGCTCAACAGCGCTACAAGAACACCCTGCCACCCGCCGTTTACCAGGCGCTGGTAACCAACAGCAATCGCCGCTTCGCGGTTGACGCCATCGATCAGCGGGCCAAGCAGGCGCTGCGGGAGAGCCTCGCCAACCCGCAACCAGCACTGGCGTTCTTCCAATCTCCGCTCGGCCACAAGGTGGTCGCGGCCGAGGCCTTGGCCGGGCGCCGCGAGCAGCTGGCCAGATACGAAAACGGCATCCCTCGAATGGAGGCCGGCAGCAACCGGCAGCTGTTGATCCGTCATCTGGCCCAGGCGCTGCCGGCTGCCGAAGCCGGTGCTGAGGTCAGCCTGGCGCTGGCCGGTGTCGCAGCCGATAGCCTCAGCCAGATGATTCCGGGCTTGCTCGGCGGTGGCCAGGCGCAGGGGCTGCTGGACAGCCAACGCGAGCGTTTGCAGCAACAGGTCGAGAGTGATCTGGACAACACGCTGCTGTATATCTATCGCGACCTCTCCGATGCCGAACTGGAGGAGTTTGTCCAGTTCGCCCAGTCGGAGGCCGGTCAGCGCTATTACAGCGCAGCACTGCAGGCCCTGCGTGCCGGGCTGGCGGTCGGCTTGAGCGGCAACCAGACCCAGGCGCAAACGGCCTCTCAGCCAGCGCGCCGAGCTACTTCAAGCGTTCGCTGAGAAACCCGAAATATTCACGGCGCAGGGCTTCCTGCTCGTTGACCAGGTGATGCCGCGCTGCGGGTAGCCGAAGGATCTCCGGGGCTGCGAACTTGTCTTGCAGAACCGGCAGGTTGTGTTGCCAGTCGACCGTCATGTCGGCCTCGCCCTGAACAATCAGCGGGCTGTACCGGCTGGGGGGCGCGCCTTCGATACGCTGGATCCAGCGCGACAGCGCGCCCACCCAGGCGGTTGGCAGGATATCGGGCTGCAGCGGATCATGGAACTGGACGAATTCGAGAAATGCCGGATCGCCTGAGTTTTCACTGAAGCGCCGGGGAATCTGCTGGACGAAGCGCCGCATCACTTCATAACTGAAGCGTGACCATCCCCAGGCCCGTGGCCGCACCAGGGGCGCCAGCAGAATGCCCTGCCCCAGCGCCGGGTGCAGCGGCTGGCAGAGCAGGTAATCCAGCACGATGGCGGCGCCGGTGCTCTGCCCCAGCAAATGCCAGGGATGCGGCAGATTCATCGCTGCGGCTTCGTGCAGCAGGCCCTGCAGCACGGCCTGGTATTCATCGAATTCATTGATGCTGGCGCGAGGCCCGCTGGAAAGTCCATGCCCCGGCAGGTCGCAGGCGAGCACGGCGAAGCCCATGCGCAACCCCCAATCCACCACGTGCCGGTACAGGCCCATATGGTCGTAGTAACCGTGCAGGACCAACAGTGTCGCGACCGGCTGCTCGGGGCACCACGCTTGTGCCACCACCTCATAACCGTGTACCTGAAACCGCCCCAGGCGCCGCTGAATACCGCCGTGGTGAGGCAGATCCAACCCATAGTAGGCCTGATAGAAGCGTGCATCGGCGGTAAGCTCGGCCGCCTGGCGAAGCGGGCTTAATTGCGCGCGGAGTGCGTCGGGATCGATTCGCGAAGGCATGAGCGGTTTTCTTGCTAGGAGTAAGCGAGATATTCAGCTCTGCAGCGCGACGTGGCAAGCTGGTGCATCCATCCAAGAGCCCCATCATGTCCGCACGCAACAAATATCTGATTGCAGCGCTCGTTGCCCTGCTCTGGGGTGGCGCCATGCTGGCTGCCTTCTGGTGGTTCGAGGCGCGCTACCTGCGACCGTTCGAGAACGAGCGGGCCGAGCTGTTCTTTGGCGATCAGCTGGCATTGCCCGAGCCGCTGAGCGGCGCCGGGCCGGTTCGTGTGGTGCACTTCTGGGATCCGGCCTGCCCCTGCAATGCAGGCAACCAGCAACACCTGGCCGAGCTGGTGCAACGCTTCGGTAGGCGGGGCGTCAGCTTTTATTCGTTGCAAAAGCCGGGTAGCCAGGGCCGCTTGCCGGACCAGCTGGCCGGTCTGCAGGCGCTCGCCGATCTGCCGGGGGCCAGCAGCCTGCCCGCCAGTCCGGCGGTTGGGATCTGGGATGCCGATGGACGACTGGTATACATCGGCCCCTATAGCGAAGGGGCCGTGTGCAGCTCCGACAACAGCTTCATCGAGCCCGTCCTCGAGGCCGTGCTGGCTGGCCGCCAGGTCAAGGCGACGCACTCGCTCGCGGTAGGTTGTTTCTGTGACTGGGCGCCTTCGCCGGTCGCTGAATCCTCGGCAAACCAGCGGTCAACGGCTGAGCGCTGAGCGCCAGCAGCGCCGGTCAGCTGTGCGCCGTGGGTGGCGTCATTACCTTGCGACTGTCGATCACCTGACGCCAGGTCGGGTTGGCATTGTTGTCATCCATTGCCTGGCGCATCGCACGTACACGGCGCTTCTCGGCGCGACGGCCGATGTACCAGGCAATGAAGGTCGCCAGCGACACCACCAGCAGGATCAGGCTGGCAACGGCGTTGATCTCCGGCTTCACACCCAGGCGCACCGCCGAGAAAATCTCCATCGGCAGCGTCGTTGCGCCTGGACCGGAGACGAAGCTGGCCAGGACCAGATCATCCAGCGACAGGGCGAACGAGAGCATGCCACCGGCCGCCAGTGACGGCGCGATCATCGGCATGGTGATCAGGAAAAACACCTTCCAGGGCCGTGCCCCGAGGTCCATCGCTGCTTCCTCGATGGACTGGTCAAGTTCACGCAGCCTCGCCATCACGACCACGGCGACATAGGCCGAGCAGAAGGTGGTATGGGCGATCCAGATGGTGACGATGCCGCGCTGGGCGGGCCAGCCGATCAGCTGCGCCATGGCCACGAACAAGAGCAGCAACGACAGACCGGTGATCACTTCCGGCATCACCAGCGGCGCCGTGACCAGACCGCCAAACACGGTGCGCCCGCGAAAGTTGGGTATTCGCGTCAGCACGAAGGCGGCCATGGTGCCCAGCGCAACCGCGGCAATGGCGGTGTAGAAAGCGATCTCCAGCGACCGCATGACCGCGCCCATCAACTGCCTGTTGTCCAGCAAACCCGCGTACCACTTCAGCGACCAGCCGCCCCACACCGTTACCAGCCGCGAGGCATTGAAGGAGTAGATGACCAGCAGCACCATGGGCAGGTAGATGAACAACAACCCGAGGAACAGGATCAGGTTGGAAAAGCTGTAACGCTTCATAGCTTGCCCTCCAGTTCCTTGGTTTGGTTGCGGTTGAACAGAATGATCGGCACCAACAGGATCGCCAACATCACCACCGCCAGTGCAGACGCTACCGGCCAGTCGCGGTTATTGAAGAACTCCTGCCACAGCACCTTGCCGATCATCAGCGTCTCCGGCCCGCCGAGCAGCTCGGGGATGACGAACTCGCCCACCACCGGAATGAATACCAGCATGCAGCCGGCGATGATGCCGTTCTTCGACAGCGGCACCGTGATTTTCCAGAAACTGGTCAAATTGCGAGCGCCCAGGTCGGACGCAGCCTCCAACAGGCTGAGGTCATGCTTCGCCAGGTTGGCGTACAGCGGCAGGATCATGAACGGCAGGTAGGAATACACCACGCCGATGTAGACGGCGAGATCGGTGTTGAGGATGCGCAGCGGTTCGTCGATCAGGCCCAGGCCCTGCAAAAGGCCGTTGAGAATGCCGTTGCTGCTGAGAATGCCCATCCAGGCATAGACGCGGATCAGGATCGCCGTCCAGGTCGGCATCATGATCAGCAGCAGCAGCACGGTCTGCAGGTCCTTGCGTGCTCGAGCGATAGCGTAGGCCATCGGATAGCCCACCAGCAGGCAGATCAGCGTGCCGAAGAAGGCAATGCGCAGCGAGCCGGCGTAGGCCGCCCAGTACAGATCGTCCTCGCTGAGGAAGATGTAGTTGCCGAGATTGATCACCACTTGCAGCTGCTGCTCGGCGTACGTATAGATCTGCGTATACGGTGGAATTGCCACATCCGCCTCGGAAAAGCTGATCTTCAGGACGATGGCGAACGGCAGCAGGAAAAACAGGAACAGCCACAGGAAGGGAACGCCGATGACCAGTCGGCGCCCGCCGTTCAGCCGTACCCGGCTCATGCCTGCAGTACCACGCCGCTGTCGCTGAGCCAGTGCAGGTAGACCTGCTCTTCCCAGGTCGGCCATTTCACATGGCGTTCGGCGTTGGCGACGAACGCCTGCAGCAGCACCCCCGACTCCAGCTTGATGTAGTACACCGAGTGGCCGCCGAGGTAGGCGATGTCGTGCACCACGCCCTGCACCCAGTTGTACCCGGCCAGCTCGAGCACCGGCTTGTCCAGGCTCATCAACAGCTTCTCCGGGCGCAGGGCGTAGGTCACACGCTTGTCCTCGGCGCGGGTACTGATGCCATGGCCGACATAGATCGGCCGCTCCAGTTGCGCACAGTCGATCACCGCATGGTCCTCGGCGTCTTCGATCAGCTCGCCATCGAACAGGTTGACGTTGCCGATGAACTCGCAGACCAAGCGGCTCGCCGGGGTCTCGTAGATGTCCATCGGGCTGCCGACCTGAGCGATCCAGCCGAGATGCATGATGGCGATGCGCTCGGCCATGGTCATGGCCTCTTCCTGGTCGTGGGTGACCATCACGCAGGTTACGCCGACGCGCTCGATGATCTGCACCAGCTCCAGCTGCATCTGCGAGCGCAGCTTCTTGTCCAGCGCACCCATGGGTTCGTCGAGCAGCAGCAGCTTCGGGCGCTTGGCCAGCGAGCGGGCCAGTGCCACGCGCTGGCGCTGGCCGCCGGACAGCTGATGCGGCTTGCGCCTGGCGTACTGGCTCATCTGTACCAGCGTCAGCATTTCATCGACGCGGGTCTTTACCTCATCCTTGGACAGTCCGTCCTGCTTGAGGCCGAAGGCGATGTTCTGCTCCACGCTCATGTGCGGGAACAGTGCATAGGACTGGAACATCATGTTGATCGACCGCTCGTACGGCGGCATGTCGGTGATGTCCTGACCGTCGAGGAAGATCCGCCCCTCCGTCGGCCGCTCGAACCCAGCCAGCATGCGCAGCAAGGTGGACTTGCCCGAACCCGAGCCACCGAGCAGGGCGAATATCTCACCCTGACGGATGCTCAGCGAGACATCATCGACCGCTACCGTTTCGTCGAACTTCTTGGTGACGCGGTCGATCTTCAGCAGCACCTGCTTGTTCTGGCTCTCACCGCTGAGGGCCTTTTTGTAGGCGCTGGAGGCAACGGCCATGCACGAACTCCCGATTGAAATAATGGGCCCGGACGGCGCCGGGGAACAGCATCGTGTAAGGGCGCGACGGGAAACCGCAATCGGCCCCGGCGTGCCCGGTATCGCTACTGACCGGATTTCACCTTGGTCCAGGTCCGGGTCATCAGGCGGATGACCTTCTGGGGCAGCTCTGCGGAGACGTACAAGCGGTCCAGCACGGCTTGCGGCGGGTAGACCGAAGGGTCGTTACGGACTTCCTGGTCCATCAACTCGTCTGCCTTGATATTCGGGTTGGCATAGCCCACATAGTCACTGACCGATGCGATAACCTCGGGTTCGAGCAGGTAATTGATGAAGGCATGGGCTTCGTCGACGTTCTGCGCATCGGCCGGAATGGCCAACATGTCGAACCAGAGGTTGCCGCCTTCTTTGGGGATTGCGTAGGCAATGTCGATGCCCTTTCCGGCTTCGTCGGCACGTGCCGCAGCCTGGAACACGTCGCCGGAGAAACCGGCGGCAATGCAGATATTGCCGTTGGCCAGGTCGGACACGTACTTGGATGAGTGGAAGTAACGGACGTAGGGGCGTACCTCAAGCAGCTTCGCCTCAGCCTTGGCGTAGTCGTCCGGATCGGTGCTGTTGGGGTCCAGGCCGAGGTAGTTGAGCACGGCCGGGATCATCTCGTCAGCCGAATCAAGGAAGGCGATACCGCAGCCGGCAAGCTTCTTGGCGTTCTCCGGCTCGAACAGCACGGCCCAGGAATCGACCTTCTCGATGCCCAGCGCAGCGGTCACCTTTTCAACGTTGTAGCCGACGCCGTTGGTGCCCCAGAGATAGGGCGCGGCGTAGGCATTGCCCGGATCGTTCTTCTCCAGCTGCTTGAGCAGTGCGGGATCCAGGTTCTCCCAATTGGGTAGCTTGCTCTTGTCCAGCTTCTGGAAGGCCCCGGCGCGAATCTGTTTGCCGAGGAAATGGTTGGAAGGCACCACCACGTCATAGCCGGTGCGGCCAGCGAGCAGTTTGCCTTCGAGGGTTTCGTTTGAATCGAACACATCATAGACCGGCTGGATACCCGTCTCTTTCTCGAATTCTTCCAGCGTGGTTTCGCCGATGTAATCGGACCAGTTGTAGATATGCACCGTGGCAGCCTGAGCGGATGCAGCACCGCTGACCGCAGCGGCTATAAGAAGCGACTTCAATGTCGAGCGCATGAGAGTGTCCTCTGGGTGCAGACCGCGCGATCAGTGGGCAAACGGCGGGCTGTTGATTGGAAAAACCTCTAAAGATCAACCGGCGCGTTGGCGAGACGGTCAGGCTCAAAGGGTGCGCTACAGCCAGACCGCACGCCAGATTTGCAAATCCGAACCAGCCCTTGGAGGCACCGATGATGAGGCCTCGCACAGGCCCGCAAGCAGACCTGGCGAGGCGGCTGGATCAACGGCCGGATTTGATCTTGGTCCAGCTGCGGGTCATGGTGCGCTGGGTCTTCGAATCAAGGTCCGGGAAGGTGTAGAGCTTTTCCAGCACGGCCTGGCTCGGGTAGATGCCGGGGTCGGTGCGAATCGCTTCATCCACCAGTTCGGTGGCTGCCGCGTTGCCGTTGGGGAACTGCACATAGTTGGTGATCGAGGCCATCACCTCAGGCTTCATCAGGTAGTCAAGGAAGACATGGGCGTTATCGACGTTCTTCGCATCGGCCGGTACAGCCAGCATGTCGAAGAAAGTGCCTGCGCCTTCCTTGGGAATGTTGTAGCTGACCTTGACCTCGTCACCTGCTTCCTCAGCCCGCGCTTTGGCCTGGTAGACGTCACCGGAATAACCGATGGCGACGCAGACGTTGCCGTTGGCCAGGTCCGAGATGTACTTCGAGGAGTGGAAATAGGCGACGCTCGGACGAATCTGCATGAACAGCTCTTCGGCCTTCTTCAGCTCGTCTTTGTTGGTGGTGTCAGGCTTGTAGCCCAGGTAATGCAGTGCAGCCGGGAGGATTTCGGTGGGCGAATCGAGAAACGAGACGCCGCAGGATTTCAGCTTTTCCATGTTCTCCGGCTTGAACACCAGATCCCAGGAGTCGACCGGCGCATCTTCGCCAAGGGCAGCCTTGACCTTCTCAGGGTTGTAGCCGATGCCGATGGTGCCCCACATGTACGGCACGGCGTACTGGTTGCCCGGGTCGCTGGACTGCAGCGCCTTGAGCAGGTCCTTGTCGAGGTTTCCCAGTTCGGCAGCTTGCTCTTGTCGAGCTTCTGGAATACCCCGGCCTTGATCTGCTTGGCCAGGAAGGGGTTGGACGGCACCACCACGTCGTAACCGGAGCTGCCGGCGAGCAGCTTGGCTTCCAGCACTTCGTTGCTGTCGAACACGTCGTAGACGACCTTGATCCCGGTTTCCCTGGTGAAGTTGTCCAGGGTGTCTTCGGCGATGTAGTCGGACCAGTTGTAGACGTGCAGTACCTTTTCCTGGGCCTGCGCAGCCCCGGCAACGGTGCCGGCCAGCGTCATGGCAAGAAGGGTCTTGGCGAAGGGATTCATCCGTGCAGCTCCTGTTGTCATCATTAATGTCGGGGCAGTGGAACAGGCCATGAACAGCGCGGCGGCCTGGAGGTGTGCCGGCATCGACACACCCCTCGGTAGGTCTGGCTTCCAGCACGCGCGCAGTCTGGCAAGGTCGGGGGCGTTTTTTCAACAAGCCCAACGCATGCCGGCCACACAATCGACAGCCTTAGCCCAGGGCATCCCGGGCCGTCGCGTCCAGGCACAGCCTGACCTTGCCGATCAACTCGTCGATCTGCTCCGCACTGATCACCAGCGGTGGCGAAATGATCATGGTGTCACCGACTGCGCGCATCACCAGACCGTTGCGGAAGCAGTGCTCGCGGCAGAGCATGCCCACGCCCGGATCGGCGAAACGCTCGCGGGTCTTCTTGTTCTTCACCAGCTCCAGCGCGCCGAGCATGCCGACGCCACGGGCCTCGCCCACCAACGGGTGTTCGACCAGCTCGCGCCAGCGAGACTGCAAATAGGGTGCCGTCTTGGTCTTGACCCGCTCGACGATCTGCTCTTCGCGCAGGATGCGGATGTTCTCCAGCGCCACCGCAGCCGCCACCGGGTGCCCGGAATAGGTGAAGCCGTGATAGAACTCGCCGCCTTCGTTGAGGGTATGCACCACTTCGTCGCGTACCACCACGCCCCCCATGGGCAGGTAGCCGGAGGTCAGGCCCTTGGCGATGGGCATCAGGTCCGGCGCATTGCCGTAGTAGTCGCTGCCGAACCACTCGCCGGTGCGACCGAAGCCGCAGATGACTTCGTCGGCAATGAACAGGATGTCGTAGCGGGCGAGGATCTCGCGAATCTTCGGCCAGTAGCTGTCCGGCGGGATGATCACGCCGCCGGCGCCCTGGATCGGTTCGGCGATGAAGGCGGCGACCTTGTCCTCACCCACCTCAAGAATTTTGCGCTCCAGCTGTTCGGCCACACGGACGCCGAATTCCTCGGGGTCCAGATCGCCGCCCTCGCCGAACCAATAAGGTTGGTCGATGTGCTCGATCCCCGGGATCGGACCGTCGCCCTGTTCGTGCATGGCCTTCATGCCGCCAAGGCTGGCGCCGGCGATGGTCGAGCCGTGGTAGCCGTTCCAGCGGCCGATCACCACCTTCTTCTGCGGCTGCCCCTTGATCGCCCAATAGTGGCGCACCATGCGCAGCACGGTGTCGTTGGCTTCCGAACCGGAGCCGGTGAAGAACACATGGTTCATGCCTTCCGGCGCGATCTCGGCGATGGCCTTGGCCAGTGCCAGCGCCGGCGGGTGGGCGGTCTGGAAAAACAGGTTGTAGTAGGGCAGTTCGCGCATCTGCCTGGTGGCCGCCTGCACCAGTTCTTCCCGGCCATAACCGAGGTTGACGCACCAGAGCCCGGCCATCGCATCGAGGATCTTGTGGCCTTCGCTGTCCCAGAGATAGACGCCTTCACCCCGGGTAATGATGCGCGTGCCCTTGGCATTGAGCGCTTTGAAATCGGTGAACGGCGGCAGGTGATGGTCGCGGCTCAGGGCTTGCCATTGCTGGGTTTGCGTATCGCTCATCGGTCGCCTCTTTATATTGGTTCGTAAGCTTGAAGCCTGAAGCCTGAAGCCTGAAGCCTGAAGCCTGAAGCCTGAAGCTTGAAGCTTGAAGCTTGAAGCCTGAAGCCTGAAGCCTGAAGCTTGAAGCCAAAGCACAAAGCACAAAGCCAAAAGCCCGGCTTCCGGCTGCTTTATTTACACCGAGAGCATCAGGAATTCCCGCTCCCAGGAGCTGATCACCCGGTGGTAGTTTTCCTGCTCGGCGCGCTTGACCGCGATATAGCCGGTGATGAATTTCGGGCTCAGGTATTTCTCCAGCGCCCGGCAGTTCTCCATCCGCTCCAAAGCCGCTTCCAGCGTCAGCGGCAGGCGCAGATTGCGACGCTCGTAGCCGCGACCCTTGACCGGCTGACTTGGCGGCAGCTCCTCGACCATGCCGATGTAGCCGCACAGCAGGCTGGCGGCGATGGCCAGATAAGGGTTGGCGTCGGCGCCCGGCAAGCGGTTCTCGACGCGACGGTTCTGCGGATCGGAGTCCGGCACTCGCAGGCCGACGGTACGGTTCTCCTCGCCCCATTCGACGTTCACCGGTGCCGAGGTGTCGGGCAGGAAGCGGCGGAAGGAGTTCACGTTCGGCGCGAACAGCGGCAGCAGCTCGGGAATGTATTTCTGCAGGCCGCCGACGTGGTACAGGAACAGCTGGCTCATGGTGCCGTCGCTGCTGGAGAAGATATTACGCCCGGTCTCCAGATCCACCACGCTCTGGTGCAGGTGCATCGCGCTGCCCGGCTCGCCGGTCATCGGCTTGGCCATGAAGGTGGCGGCGACGTTGTGCTTGAGCGCCGCCTCACGCATGGTGCGCTTGAACACCAGGATCTGGTCGGCCAGGTGCAGCGCCTCGCCATGACGGAAGTTGATTTCCATCTGCGCGGTGCCTTCCTCATGGATCAGGGTATCCAGATCCAGCCCCTGGGCCTCGCACCAGTCGTACATGTCCTCGAACAGCGGGTCGAACTCGTTGGCCGCATCGATGGAGAACGACTGCCGGCCCGTCTCCTGCCGGCCCGAGCGCCCGATCGGTGGCTGGAACGGCAGGTCCGGGTCTTCGCAGCGCTTGGTCAGGTAGAACTCCATCTCCGGTGCGACGATGGGCTGCCAGCCTTTATCGGCGTACATCTTCAGCACACGCTTCAAGATATTGCGCGGCGAGATTTCGATGGGATTGCCCATCTTGTCGTAGGTGTCGTGGATCACCTGCGCGGTGGGCTCGATGGCCCATGGCACAAGAAATACCGCGCCCGGATCGGGCCGGCAGAACATGTCGATATCGGCGGGATCGAGCAGCTCGTAATAGATATCGTCCTCTACATAATCGCCAGTCACGGTCTGCAACAGTACGCTTTCCGGCAGGCGCATGCCTTTTTCGTCGAGGAACTTGTTGGTGGGTGAGATCTTGCCGCGGGCGATGCCGGTCAGGTCGCTGATCAGGCACTCCACCTCGGTGATCTTGCGTTCTTTCAGCCAGCCGGTGAGCTGGTCGAGCTTGCTGGACATATCGACCTCAGAAATTAAGAAAACGAGCACCGGTCGGCCCGCGCTCAGCGCCGCCCCGCGCGTTCCTGGCAGGCACGGGCAAAGCCCTCGAACAACGCCAGGTAATGAGGATGCTCATGCACCTTCCATTCCGGATGCCACTGCACGCCAAGGGCAAAGCTGCGCGCCCCCTCGACGGAAAAGGCCTCGATCAGCCCATCCGGTGCCAGCGCCTCGATGCGCAAGCCCTCGCCGAGCCGCTCGACGCCCTGTCCATGCAGCGAATTGACGTCAATCTGCGCGGGTAACCCGAGGCGCTGCAGCAATCCACCCGGCTGGACGTGCAACGGATGACTTAGACCGTACTGCACCTCGACTGGATCCTCGGCGCGCTCACGGTGATCGGCATAAGGCCCGGCCTCGTGAACCTCCTGATGCAGGCTGCCGCCAAAAGCGACGTTGATTTCCTGAAACCCGCGGCAGACGCCGAATACGGGAACACCCGCAGCCACCGCCGCACGAATAAGCGGCAGCGTCACTTGATCACGGGATGGGTCATGGGCGGTGCCCTCGGTGCTGGCCGGGCCGCCATAATGGTGCGGTTCGACGTTGGATGGTGAGCCGGTAAAGAGCAGGCCGTCTACGCTATCCAGTAATGCAGCCGGGTCGATCAGATCGCCGAGTGCCGGGATGACCAGCGGCATGCCGGCTACAGCCGCCGCGCGCAGGTACTTGTCGCCGGCTATATGGAAGCTGTGGTGGCCGATCTGCCTGGTACAGGCGGAAACGCCGATCAATGGCACGCGAGGCATGGGATACTCGTCTTTCCAGATGGGGCTCTTCGAAGAGTAGTCTTGTTCGTTTTTATAGACAATAGCCGAGGGTTACCGCTTCGCAAAGCCATGTCAGCGTTTCGCGATCGTTCTCCGGACTGCCCCGAAAACGCCCACCGCGGGCCTCGAAGAGGCATTTCGGGGCACTATTGACAGCAGCAGGGCTTTTCGATTGACTCCAAGACAAGCTGTTTGATGATTGAAATTTTTAACAATTAAGGTGCTTCATCATGCTTCCGCCGCCGCGTGCCGTTCAGCTCAACGAAGCGAACGCATTTCTAAAGGAACACCCGGAGGTCCAGTACGTCGACCTGCTGATCGCAGACATGAACGGTGTCGTCCGGGGCAAGCGCATCGAGCGCGCCAGCCTGCACAAGGTGTATGAAAAAGGCATCAACCTGCCGGCCTCGCTGTTCGCCCTGGACATCAACGGCATCACCGTGGAGAGCTCCGGCCTCGGAATGGACATCGGTGACTCCGACAGGACCTGTTTTCCCATTCCCAATACGCTCAGCAACGAACCTTGGCAGAAACGCCCCACCGCCCAGTTGCTGATGACCATGCACGAGCGGGACGGCTCGCCATTTTTCGCCGATCCACGGGAAGTGCTGCGTCAGGTCGTCAGCAAGTTCGATGAACTGGGCCTGACCATCTGCGCCGCGTTCGAGCTGGAGTTCTACCTGATCGACCAGGAAAACGTGAACGGTCGTCCGCAACCACCACGTTCGCCCATCTCCGGCAAACGCCCCCACTCTACCCAGGTCTACCTGATCGATGATCTGGACGAGTACGTCGACTGCCTGCAGGACGTCCTCGAAGGCGCCAAGGAACAGGGCATTCCCGCCGATGCCATCGTCAAGGAAAGCGCCCCGGCGCAGTTCGAGGTCAACCTTCATCACGTCGCCGACCCTATCAAGGCGTGCGACTACGCGGTGCTGCTCAAACGGCTGATCAAGAACATCGCCTACGACCACGAGATGGACACCACCTTCATGGCCAAGCCCTACCCGGGCCAGGCCGGCAACGGGCTACACGTGCACATCTCGCTGCTGGACAAGAACGGCAACAATATTTTCGCCACCAGCAATCCGCTGGAAAGCGAAACGCTGCGCCACGCCATCGGCGGCATCCAGCAGACCATGGCCGCCTCGATGGCTTTCCTCTGCCCCAACGTGAACTCCTATCGCCGCTTCGGTGCCCAGTTCTATGTACCGAACGCGCCCTGCTGGGGCCTGGACAACCGCACCGTGGCGCTGCGCGTGCCAACCGACAGCCCCGATGCCGTGCGCATCGAGCATCGGGTGGCCGGCGCAGACGCCAACCCCTATCTGCTGCTGGCCAGCGTTCTAGCAGGCATTCACCATGGTCTGACCAACAAGATCGCAGCGGACGAGCCGATCGAGGGCAACTCCTACGAGCAGGTCGAGCCGAGCCTGCCCTCCAACCTGCGCGATGCGCTGCGCGAGCTGGACGACAGCGAGATCCTGGCGCGCTACATCAGCCCGCAGTACACCGACATTTTCGTGGCCTGCAAGGAAAGCGAGCTGGAAGAATTCGAGCACTCCATCTCCGACCTCGAATACAACTGGTACCTGCACACCGTCTGATAGCGCGCCCCGCATCACCGCGTGCGGGGCTCTCAGCCACTCATGGAAGCGCTGCGGTGATCGGACCACCCCGCTGCCCCCCGCATCGCCGTCAGATAAAAAACCTGACTGGCTCAACCTGACGCGACGCTACCTGACAATGCGCCAGCAAAACGGATAGCGATAGGGCTTTCCCTCGTTGGCACGGATGCCCGCGATCACCACCAATACCAGTGCCACCACGCTGATAAGCGCCATTAACGGAAAGCCGATCAGTATCCAGGCAAGCACCCCGCAAATCATCAGCAGGATGCTGAATGTGATCTGGAAGTTCAGCGCTTCCTTGCCCTGCTCGTCGACGAAGGGATCCATGTCCTTTTTCAACTGCCAGACGATCAACGGGCCCAGCACATTGCCGATCATTGGCACCAGAAACCAGAAGAACGCCGAGTAATGACAGAACATGGCCCACTGCCGCGCTTGCACAGAGGGCAGCGGAACCAATTCCTGATCGGACATGAGATGCTCTCCTCCGGTTTAATCAGCCAGCGCGGCAACCTGCAGAGCGAATAGCTCCTGCATACCGGCCTGCGCCAATGCCAGCATGGCATTCAACTCATCTGGCTGGAACGGCGCCCCTTCTGCGGTGCCTTGCACCTCGATGAAGCCGCCAGCGCTGGTCATCACCACGTTCAGGTCGGTTTCGGCCGTCGAGTCTTCGAGATAATCAAGGTCGAGGACCGGTTCGCCCTGGTACATACCTACCGACACAGCCGCGACCATCTGCTTGAGTGGCTCGCCGCTCTTCAACCCGCCGCGCTTCTTCAGCAATTTCAGCGCATCGACCAGCGCCACCATCGCCCCGGTGATCGACGCAGTGCGAGTACCGCCATCGGCCTGGATCACGTCACAATCGATGTAGATGGTGTTTTCGCCCAACTTGCCCATGTCCAGCGAGGCACGCAACGAACGGCCGATCAAGCGCTGGATTTCCAGCGTACGTCCACCCTGTTTGCCCCGACTGGCTTCGCGCTGGTTACGGTCGCCGGTCGCTCGCGGCAGCATGCCGTACTCGGCGGTCAACCAGCCCTGCCCCTGCCCTTTGAGGAAGCGCGGCACGCCATTTTCGATACTGGCGGTGCAGATCACCTTGGTGTCGCCGAACTCCACCAAAACCGAGCCCTCGGCGTGCTTGGTGTAATGGCGAGTAATGCGGATCGATCGCAGCTGATCGGCGGCGCGGCCACTGGGACGCTTCATGAGGCTTATCCTGGTCTGAGTGAATTGAAGCCCATTATAGAGGCCTGACCTACGCTAAGGGCCATCGCCGAACCATTCGCATCGGCAGGCAGCCATGCCAATCGAGCGCCTGATACGCCAAGCGGCTCAACTGCAGGAGACGAGACACCGGCGTCACTGGCTGCATTTTCCTTTACAATCCTCCGCCTTTCGTCATCGTACCGAGAGGTTTCCCATGATTCACAGCATGACCGCTTTCGCCCGTGCCGAGCAGGCCGGCGAGCACGGCACCCTCAGCTGGGAGATCCGCTCGGTCAACCATCGCTACCTTGAACCGCACCTGCGCTTACCCGAGGCTTTCCGCGACCTCGAAGGCCCGGTCAGGGAGGCGCTGCGCAAGGGGCTGTCGCGCGGCAAGGTCGAGTGCACCCTGCGTTTCACGGAAGAGGCCGCTGGACGATCGATGCAAGTCGACCCGGAGCGGGCTCGCCAGCTGATCAGCGCGGCTGAAAGCGTTGCGGCATTGATCAAGCAACCCGCACCACTCAACCCGCTGGAAATTCTCGCCTGGCCAGGCGTGCTGGTGGGCGACTCGACGGACCCGCAAGCACTGAACAATGCGGCCCTGCAGTTGTTTGATCAGGCCTTGGAGCAGATGAAAGCCGGCCGTCTACGCGAAGGCGAAGAGCTTGCCCGCCTGATCAACGAACGCCTCGATGCCGTCGGCACGGAAACCACCACGCTTCGCAGCCAGGTGCCGCAGATGCTCGCGGCACAGCGCCAGAAACTCCTCGACCGCTGCGCTGAAA
Organism: Stutzerimonas stutzeri; assembly: GCF_024448935.1. Lineage (GTDB taxonomy): Bacteria > Pseudomonadota > Gammaproteobacteria > Pseudomonadales > Pseudomonadaceae > Stutzerimonas > Stutzerimonas stutzeri_AO. The sequence goes on along the minus strand of NZ_JAMOIE010000009.1, from coordinate 37,900 downwards.
TGCGCGTCGAACTGGACCCTCAGCGCCTCGAGCAGGAGCTGGTAATACTGGCGCAGAAGAGCGATGTCGCCGAAGAGCTCGATCGTCTTGGCACCCACGTCACCGAGGTGCGCCGGGTGTTGAAGTCCGGCGGAGCGGCCGGGCGGCGCCTGGACTTTCTCATGCAGGAACTCAACCGCGAGGCCAACACCCTCGGCTCCAAGGCGTTCGACCCACGCAGCACCCAGGCGGCGGTCAGTCTCAAGGTGCTCATCGAGCAGATGCGCGAACAGGTCCAGAACATCGAATAGCAACTACGCTTGGCCTTCAATGGCGGACCGGCCGGCCACCCGCCAGGCATACCTCAGCAACCGTTCAGAGAATTACATGGCAGCCTCCACCAGTACGCTCTACATTGTTTCCGCGCCTTCCGGGGCCGGCAAGACCAGCCTGGTCAAGGCCTTGCTCGATGCGCAGCCGCAGCTCCGCGTCTCGGTTTCACACACCACTCGCCCCATGCGCCCGGGCGAGGTAGACGGGGTCAACTACCACTTCGTCAGCCGTGGGGAGTTTCTGCAACGCCTGGAGCAGAACGAATTTCTCGAACACGCCGAAGTCTTCGGCAACCTCTACGGCACCTCGCAGCGCTGGCTTGAGCAGACCCTGAACGAAGGTTACGACCTGATCCTGGAAATCGACTGGCAGGGTGCGCAGCAGGTCCGTCGACTGATGCCACAGGCCAAGTCGATCTTCATCCTCCCACCCACCCAGCAAGCCCTGCGCCAGCGCCTGACCAACCGCGGCCAGGACAGCGACGAGGTGATCGAGAAGCGCATGCGCGAGGCGGTCAGCGAAATGACCCATTACGTCGAATACGATTACCTGGTGATCAACGACGACTTCGCCCACGCCTTGATTGACCTGCAGGCGATCTTCCGTGCCAATCAGCTCCTGCAGGCCGCTCAGCAACAGCGCTTCCGTACGCTGCTGGAGGAGTTGCTGGCTTAAGGAGCTGCAAGCTGCAAGCGATTAGGGGTGAAGGGAGGCGTTTAATCGCGGTCAAGCTTCCCCGCTTTCACTTGCAGCTTGCAGCTTGTAGCTTGCAGCTTGAAGCTTGAAGCTTGAAGCTCATGGCTGCGATTTACCGCTTCCCTATTGGCTGGTGATTTTTTAAACTATCCCGTCCGCTCGCCCATTCGGGCACGCGTTACCGTTATTGATGAGGAACACCATGGCCCGCGTTACCGTTGAAGACTGCCTGGACAACGTAGATAACCGCTTCGAGCTGGTCATGCTCGCTACCAAGCGCTCGCGCCAACTGGCCACCGGCGGCAAAGAGCCCAAGGTAGCCTGGGAAAATGACAAGCCGACCGTCGTGGCCCTGCGTGAAATCGCCTCAGGCCTGGTGGATTATGACGTCATCGCTCAGGACGACATTGTCGTCGACGAGCCACTGTTCGTTCAGTACGAGGAAGAGCCCAACGAGGCCCTCTGATTAAATGCCAGGTCGAAGTCGAACCGCAGCCATAGCGCCCCGCCGGCAAGGAGTAATCCCTTGCCAGCCATAGACGCTCTTGCCGATCGCCTGTCGACCTATCTCGGCGCTGACCAGGTCAATCTGGTCCGCCGTGCCTATTTCTACGCCGAGCAGGCCCACGACGGCCAGCGTCGGCGCAGCGGTGAAGCCTACGTCACCCACCCCCTTGCGGTAGCCAACATTCTCGCCGATATGCACATGGATCATCAGAGCCTGATGGCCGCCATGCTGCATGATGTCATCGAGGACACCGGCATCGCCAAGGAGGCGCTCACCGCGCAATTTGGCGAAACTGTCGCCGAGTTGGTGGACGGTGTCAGCAAACTGACCCAGATGAAGTTCGAGACCAAGGCCGAAGCCCAGGCCGAGAACTTCCAGAAGATGGCCATGGCCATGGCACGCGACATCCGGGTGATTCTGGTCAAGCTCGCTGACCGCCTGCACAACATGCGCACCCTGGAGGTGCTGGCCGGTGAAAAGCGCCGGCGCATCGCCAAGGAAACCCTGGAAATCTACGCACCCATTGCCAACCGGCTGGGCATGCACGCGATGCGCGTGGAATTCGAGGATCTGGGCTTCAAGGCCATGTACCCGATGCGCTCGGAGCGGATACGCGCCGCGGTACGTCGCGCGCGCGGCAATCGCAACGAGATCGTCGAGAAGATCGAGCAGTCGCTGATCCACTGCCTCGAACGCGATGGCCTTGAAGGCGAGATCGTCGGCCGCGAGAAGCACCTCTACAGCATCTACAAGAAGATGCGCGGCAAGCGAAAGGCGTTCAACGAGATCATGGACGTCTACGCGTTCCGGATCGTCGTCGACAAAGTCGATACCTGCTATCGCGTACTCGGCGCGGTACACAGCCTCTACAAGCCCCTCCCGGGCCGCTTCAAGGATTACATCGCGATCCCCAAGGCCAATGGTTACCAGTCCCTGCATACCACCCTGTTCGGCATGCACGGGGTGCCCATCGAGATCCAGATCCGCACCCGCGAGATGGAAGAGATGGCCAACAACGGCATCGCTGCGCACTGGCTGTACAAGTCCAACGGGGAAGAAACCGCGAAAGGCACCCACGCCCGCGCACGACAGTGGGTCAAAGGCGTGCTGGAACTGCAGGAACGCGCCGGCAATTCCCTTGAGTTCATCGAAAGCGTGAAGATCGACCTGTTCCCGGACGAGGTCTATGTCTTCACGCCCAAGGGCAGCATCATGGAGTTGCCGAAGGGCTCCACCGCGGTGGACTTCGCCTACGCCGTGCACACCGACGTCGGCAATACGTGCATTGCCTGCCGCGTCAATAGGCGCCTGGCACCTCTGTCGCAAGCGCTGGAAAGCGGTTGTACCGTTGAGATCGTTACCGCTCCGGGCGCGCGCCCCAACCCGGCCTGGCTGAATTTCGTGGTCACCGGCAAGGCGCGAACGCACATCCGCCATGCGCTGAAGCTGCAGCGTCGCTCGGAATCGATCAACCTCGGCGAGCGCCTGCTAAACAAGGCATTGGCCGGTTTCGACACCAGCCTGGAAAGCCTTGCCCCGGAGCGCATCCGCACGGTGCTCAATGAGTACCATATGGAGGTCATCGAAGACCTGCTGGAGGATATCGGCCTGGGCAATCGCATGGCCTACGTCATTGCCCGACGTTTGCTGGCCAGTGAAGGCGAACAAGCACCGAGCGCTGAAGGGCCACTTGCTATTCGCGGCACCGAAGGTCTGGTGCTCAACTATGCCAAGTGTTGCACGCCGATTCCTGGCGATCCCATCGTCGGCCACCTGTCCGCGGGCAAGGGCATGGTGGTGCACCTCGACACCTGCCGGAACATCGCCGATGTTCGGCACAACCCGGATAAATGCATTCAGCTGTCCTGGTCCAAGGACGTCACCGGTGAGTTCAACGTCGAGCTACGCGTTGAACTGGAACACCAGCGGGGCCTGATCGCCCTGTTGGCTGGCAGCGTCAATGCGGCGGACGGCAACATCGAAAAGATCGGCATGGACGAGCGCGACGGCCGCATCAGCGTCGTTCAGCTGGTGGTCAGTGTGCATGACCGCGTACACCTGGCGCGCGTGATCAAGAAGCTGCGGGCGATCAAGGGCGTCATGCGTATCACCCGGATGAAGGCTTAAAAAGCCGAGAAGAGCGCTGGAAGCTAGAGGCTGGACGAAACACGCGTATTCGTTCAGCCTTCAATGTCCCAGCGATTTTATCGTCTTCTGAACGGAGTTTTACCATGCCCCGCACCGTCATCAACAGCGACAACGCACCCGCCGCCATTGGCCCCTATTCCCAAGCGATCAAGGCCGGCAATACCGTCTACATGTCCGGTCAGATTCCGCTGGACCCGAAGACCATGGAACTGGTGGAAGGCTTCGAAGCACAGACCGTACAGGTCTTCGAAAACCTCAAGGCTGTCGCCGAAGCCGCTGGCGGTTCGCTCAAGGACCTCGTCAAGCTGAATATCTTTCTCACCGACCTCGGCAACTTTGCCACTGTCAACGAGGTCATGAGCCGCTATTTCCAGCAGCCCTACCCCGCCCGCGCCGCCATCGGCATCGCCGCACTACCCAAGGCTGCACAAGTTGAAATGGACGCCATCATGGTGCTCGAGTGATACCCAGCTAGCCAATCAGCGCGGGGAACGCTACTGGAATGCTGCAGCGCCCGATTGCAACCGCGACCTGAGTGCCGCTGACTTTTATCAACTGGCGACGCGACCATCCCAAAGCTCCTCGTCGTCGAGCTGGCAGGTGTCGACGTAACGCGGCATGCCGCCGATCTCCTCCAGCTCCGTCATGCCTGCGAGTTGTCTGACGATGCGGTAACGCTTGCCGGCGGTCTTGTCCTGCAATGGATAGAGCGCGGCAACCTGCTGCGCCAACTCGGTCAGGGTGGACATGGTGCGGATAATGCTCTGGGTGCGAAAAGCCAGGCTATTTACTACGAACAGGCGCTCATTGCGCGAAGCAGCCGACGCTTAGCAGGCCGCTCATCGGAACGGTTCGTTTCGCCCTGAGAGCGAGCCCGTCCACGACCGAGTTGTTCACGGCACGCCGTCCAGAATAGCGACCTTCGGCAAAGCAGCCGCCCGCCGTTCCCCGACTTGTTCCACTTGTTCTAAAGGCTACATCGCGCGCTGCGCCGTGCTGGGACGCTCGTAGTAAATACGCACCATAGGCGAGCGCAGCGGGTGCCTGCCTGGCCCTGACCGTACAGTCAGCAACCCCAATAAATCCATTCCCAAAACAAGGAGATAAGTCCGAACCACGGCGTTCTGGCACAGCCGGTGCACCTTCAAACACAGGCGTCATGCCCTGTTAGTACAAGTTGCTCAACCGCCAAGGTGAAGACAAATGGACAACCGGAATAGCCTGCTTACAACCTCGTTGATCGGATCGCTCATGGTCTTGAGCGGCCCTGCCGCGGCGGAAACCATCCGCGTCGGCATCGGCCATCAGAGCATGGTCACCAACACCGTTTCTGGTGGCGTCGTGCTGGAAAAGCTCGGCCTGCTGAAGCAGCACTTGCCCACGACCGGCAAATACAAGGGCGCCGATTACCAGATCGAGTTCCGCGATTACGATTCCGGCCCGCCAATCACCAATCAGATGCTGGCCGGCAAGCTCGACTTCGGCGTCATGGGCGATTACCCGCTGATCGTCAACGGCGCCAAGTTCCAGGCCACCGGTAGGCAGCAGACGCGTTTCATCGCGGTGACCGGTTATAACCTCAAGGGAACCGGTAATGGCATCGTGGTACCGGCGGCGTCTTCCGTGCAGAGTTTGCAAGATTTAGCCGGCAAGAGCCTGTCCACCCCGGTTGGTAGCGCTGCCTGGGGCATGACGCTCAAGGTGCTGCGCGACGCAGGGCTATCGGACCAGGTCACCCTGGTCAACCAGGGACCACCGGTGGGCGCCGCCAATATTGCCGCCGGCAAGATCGACGCCCACGCCGATTTCTGCCCCTGGTCGGAGATCATGGAGTTCCGTGGCACCGGCCGGAAGATCTACGACGGCAGCGAGGCCGGCATTCCTACCTTTCACGGCATCGTGGTGCGCGAAGCCTTTGCACGGAAGTACCCGGAGGTCGTCGAAGGCGTGCTCAAGGCCACGCTGGCCGCGCAGAAGTGGATCAGCGAAGACCCGATGCGCGCCGCCACCCAGGTGGCCGAGTGGACCGGCGTCGATAAAGAAGTGCTCTACCTCTATTTCAGTGACGGCGGCATCTCGACCATGGAAGCGAGCATCAAGCCGCAGTGGGTCGAGGCGATGAAGTACGACCATGGGTTGCTGCAGGAAGAAATGGATATTCCCGACCTGGATTTCGCCGCCTGGATCGACGACTCCTACCTCAAGCGCGCTTACGCGGCGTCGGACCTGGACTACGCCGCCATGGTGCAGAACGTGGTCAGCCCGGCTCCGCGCGCTCCCGGCCGCAAGCCTGCGGAGATCTGGTTCGCCGACCAGGGAGTGGTCGCCTACGACAGCGCCGCGGAGATGCTCGCCGCCGAAGAGAAGGCCAAGGCCGACGGTGCCGCCGTCTACGCCACCTACGTCTACGACAACCTCACCGGGCTGAAGCTGTTCGGCAAAGCCGCCTATCTGATCAGGGACCCGAGCGGCGAAGTCCTCGCGTTCATGAAAAAGGCTGACTCCGAGCGGCATATGGCCGAGAGCGGCGGCGTACCACTGACTGCCTCGCAACCGGTCGCGATGTTGCCCTGATCCGCGCATAGGCGCCGCAGAGCGCAAAAGCAAACCTGAGCCGAGGAGCGTAGCCATGAGTGTCAAGCCGAACCCCGTGTTCGATCCAGCCACGCCGGTGCCTGCCATAACGGTGGCACCCGCGCTGGAAGTCGCCGCCGCGCCAAGCCCGTCAGCCGAGCCCGATTCGCCCGCAGCCAACCGGCCCCGGCGGCGTCTGCCAGCCATGACCGGTCGCTATCTGGTGCGTGTCGCCGCGTTGCTGATGGCGCTGGTGATCTGGCATTTCGCCGCCAGTCGTGGCTTCAACGTCTTCATCAACTTCGAGAACGTGCCGACGCCGCTTATGGTAGGTGAGGCGCTGGTGACTCAGCTCTCCAGCGCCGAGTTCTACCTGCACATCGTCCACAGCATGGAGCGGATCGCCATTGCCTACGCCTACGCCGTGGTGCTGGGCGTGCTGGCCGGGGTGATGATGGGGCGCTCGCGTTGGGCCGAAGACATCATCCTGCCGTACATCGAGCTGTTCCGGCCGATTCCGGCGGTGGCCTGGATCCCCCTGGCGATCCTGATGTTGCCCACCGAACAGTCGAGCATCGTCTTCATCACCTTTCTCGGTGCGTTCTTCCCCATCGTCCTCAACACCGTGCACGGCGTGGAGCAGACGCCCGATGTGCTGGTCCGCGCCGCCCGCAGCCTGGGGGCAAGCAAGAAGGCCATCCTCTGGCATGTGGTGATACCTGGCGCGATGCCGAGCATTGTCGCAGGGCTGGCGATCGGCATGGGCGTGGCCTGGTTCTCCCTGCTGGCTGGCGAAATCATCAGCGGCCAGTACGGCATCGGCTATTTCACCTGGACCAGCTACACCCTGGTCAAGTACCCGGAAATCATCATCGGCATGCTCACCATCGGCGGCCTCGGCACCCTGTGCACGCTGCTCGTGCGCAAGGCCTGCGCACCGCTGCTGCACTGGCAGGCCAAAGGAGGTCGCCCATGAACACTGCCATCCAGGACAACCGCCTCGCCGTGCTCGACCACAGCCGCCTGCGCGCCAAAGCCAACAGCAAGGACGAGGGACGCGGCCATATCAGCGTGTGCAACCTGCACATCGAGTTCGACCATCAGGGCGGCAAGCGCGCCGCCGTTCAAGACGCCCAGTTGGACATCCGTCCCGGCGAGTTCGTTTGCCTGCTCGGCCCCTCAGGCTGCGGCAAGTCGACCCTGCTCAATGCCATGGCCGGGTTCGTCAGCCCAACCCGCGGTGAGCTGACCATCGACGGCAAGGGCGTCGATGCGCCGAGCCCCGACCGCGGCATGGTGTTCCAACAACACTCGCTGTTCCCCTGGAAAACCGTGCGCGACAACGTCGCCTTCGGCCCGCTGATGGCCGGCGCATCGCGCAATGAGGCGTGTGGCGTGGCCCGCACCTTTCTGTCGCTGGTTGGCCTGGCCGCCTTCGAGGACGCCTACCCCGGCACGCTGTCGGGCGGCATGCAGCAACGCGTCGGTATTGCCCGCGCGCTGGCCAACTACCCCAGCGTGCTGCTGATGGATGAGCCCTTCGGCGCGCTGGATGCGCAGACGCGAATCATGATGCAGGAGAACCTGCTGGAAATCTGGCGCGAGTTCCGCAACACCGTGGTGTTCGTTACCCACGACATCGACGAGGCGGTGTTCCTCTCCGACCGCATCGTGGTGATGAGCGCCAGCCCCGGCCGGATCATCGCCGACATCAAGGTCACCCTGCCCCGGCCGCGCGAGCAGAGCCTGCTTACCAGCGCGGCGTTCATGGACTACAAGCGCCAGTGCCTGGACCTGATCCGTCAGGAAACCCTGCGCGCCTTTCAGCAGCAGAACGGAGGCTGAACATGAGTAACCCATTCCGTTATTCGCCTGGGCTCGACATGACCTGTCATGACAGGCTGGAGCCCCAGCAATGAAAGGAACCCAACCACTCGCCCCGTGCCATTCCCCACTGCCGCTTTACGTGCAGATTCGCGATGACCTGCGGCGCAAGATTCTCGAAGGCAGCTACGTGATTCATGAGCGCCTGCCCTCGGAAAACGAGCTGATGAAGGCCTTTGGCGTCAGCCGCATCACCATTCGCCAGGCCCTCCGTGACCTGCATAACGAAGGGCTGGTGTTCAGCGCCCAAGGCAAGGGCACCTACGTCAGCAAGCCCAAAGCGGTGCAGAACGTTCAGCGCCTGCAAGGCTTCGGTGAAGCCATGGCCGCGCAAGGCTACGAGGCGACCGCACGGCTGCTGTCGATCCAAGAGCGCAAGCCACCCAAGGCGGTAGTCGCGGCACTGCATCTGCTCACCAGTGAGGAGGTGGTCGAGGTCAAGCGCGTGCGCTACCTCAACCGCGAGGCGGTGTGCGTCGAGAACAGCTACTTCCCCCTCGACATCGGCCGACGGATGTTCGGCATGGACCTGTCCGGCGACATCTTCCCGATGCTGGAAAACACCTTCGGGATTGCCCTGGGGCGGGCCGACATCAGCCTCGACGCCACCCTGGCAGACGAGGAACACCAGCACTACCTGGCGCTCAAGCCGGACGAACCCATCCTGCGCGTCGAGCGGCTGACCCACGACCGCGCCGGCCGTCCCATCGACTTCGAATACCTCTGCTACCGCGGCGACGCATTCAAATACCAGTTCCGAGTGGATCGGAAATAGGAGGCAACATGACCACTATCAACGGCATCCCAGTCATCGACACTGACGTGTTGGTCATCGGCGGCGGCACGGCCGGCCCCATGGCCGCCGTGACCGTCAAAGAGCAGGACCCGAATCTCAAGGTCATCCTGCTGGAGAAGGCCAACGTCAAACGCTCCGGCGCCATCTGCATGGGCATGGACGGGCTCAACAATGCGGTGGTCCCCGGCCACGCCACGCCCGAGCAGTACGTCAAGGAAATCACCATCGCCAATGACGGCATCGTGCACCAGCCGGCGCTGATGGCCTATGCCACTCGTTCCTTCCCGATGATCGAAAAGCTCGATTCCTGGGGCGTGCATTTCCAGAAGGACGAGACCGGCGATTACGACATGAAGAAGGTGCACCACCTGGGCACCTACGTACTGCCGATGCCGGAAGGGCACAACGTCAAGAAGATCCTCTATCGCCGCCTGCGCCGCGTACGCGTGGAGATCGAAAACCGCTTCCAGGCCACCCGCCTGCTCAAGGACCAGGACGGCAACATCGCCGGCATGATCGGCGTCAACACCCGCACCGCCGAGCCAATCATCATCCGCGCCAAGGCGGTTATCATGGCCACCGGCGCCGCCGGCCGCATCGGGCTACCGAATTCCGGTTACCTGTTCGGCACCTATGAAAACCCCGCCAACTGCGGCGACGGCCACGCCATGGCCTATCACGTGGGCGCCGACCTGGTGAACCTGGAGTGCTTCCAGGTCAACCCGCTGCTCAAGGACTACAACGGCCCCGCCTGTGCCTACGTCACCGGTCCGCTCGGCGGCTTTACCGCCAACGCCTACGGCGAGCGTTTCATCGAGTGCGACTACTGGTCCGGGCAGATGATGCTGGAGTTCTTCAAGGAGCTCGAATCCGGCACGGGACCTGTCTTCCTCAAGCTCGATCACCTGGCCGAGGAAACCATTCAGGAGATCGAAACCGTTCTGCACACCAACGAGCGTCCGACCCGTGGCCGCTTCCATGAAGGTCGCCAGGTCGACTACCGCCAGCGCATGGTGGAGATGCACATCTCCGAGATCGGCTTCTGCTCCGGGCATTCCGCCTCCGGCGTGTGGACCGACGAAACCGGCGCCACCACCGTGCCCGGACTGTATGGCGCAGGGGACATGGCCTCCGTGGCGCACAACTACATGCTCGGCGCCTTCGTCTACGGGCAGATCTGCGGTGAAAGCGCGGCCGAGTTCGTCAAGGATCGCGCTGTGCCGGTGCTCGATGAAACCTTTATCCAGGCGGAGCTGGCACGCATTCAGGCGCCCCTTAACGTCAAGGACGGCATCCCGCCCGAGCAGATGGAATACAAGGTGCGCCGCCTGGTAAATGACTACCTGCAGCCGCCGAAAGTAACCAAGAAGATGGAGATCGGCCTGGAGCGAATCATGGCCGTGCGCAACGACCTGCACATGCTCAGCGCCGCCGACCCGCACGAACTGCTCCGTGCGCTGGAGGTGCAATCGATCATCGACTGCGCCGAGATGGCTGCGCGCGCCTCCCTCTACCGCACCGAATCACGCTGGGGCCTGTACCACTACCGCGTTGATTACCCCGAGCAGGACAACACCGAGTGGTTCTACCACAGCCGCCTGTTCAAGGACGCCAACGGCCAGATGGCCCATGGCAAGCGCCCGGTCGCCGATTACATCGTCCCGCTCGGCGAGGAAAAGGATGCCTACAGCAAGCTGCGGGTGAAAAAAGCCGCCAATGCCTGACCGTAGGGGCGAATTTATTCGCCCGCCGAACCGGACATACGAGGGCGAATGAATTCGCCCCTACAAGAGCGGCCGCCGTGCCGCTCGACTGGACCCGAGGAGATAAATCATGCCCGTAGCCAACCACCGTTCTGCCGTCCCGGTCATCGTCGACGAAGACAAATGCATCGCCGAGAAGGGCTGCCGCGTCTGCATTGACGTCTGTCCGCTGGACGTCCTGTGGATCAACCCGGACACCGGCAAAGCGCACATGAAATACGACGAATGTTGGTACTGCATGCCCTGCGAGACCGACTGCCCGACCGATGCGGTCAAGGTGAACATTCCCTACCTGCTGCGCTGAGGAGCCGCTGATGAAGACTTATGACGACCCCATGCTGCAGCAGATCGCCGACAACCTTGGCTCCGACGACCCAGGCATCCGCCGCGTCGCCGTGCTCGATCTGGTCGATTGCGGCGAGCCGGAAGCCGCCGAACTGCTGATCCTGGCGCTCAACGACGAAGACCCCGCAGTGCGCCAGGAGGCCGCCAAGGTAGTCGACGAGTTCGATGCGGTGGATATCGCCGATGCATTGATCGCCGCGCTGCAGGACAGCAACGAGGTGGTGCGCAACGCCGCCGCCCATGCGCTGGCCGACTTGAAGGATCCGGCCGCCGCGCTTCCGCTGCTGGAGGCGTTGGAAGGCACGGACGACCCCTTCGTCGTGGCCGGCATCCTGCGCGCGGTCAAGCCGCTGCGTAACCCGGCGGCCCAGGCCCCGGCGCTGCAGCGCATGCAGGCGAACGATGCCGGCGTGCGCCGCGAGGCGGTCGCGGTACTCGGCTGGCTCAAACAGACCGAAAACCTCCCCGCGCTGATGGAGCGCGCCCAGCACGACAGTGATGCCGAGGTACGCCGCGCGGCTACCGGTGCGCTGGTCTACGCGACGCCCGAACAGGTCGGTCCGACACTCGTTGGCCTGCTGCGCGACGAGCACTGGCAGGTGCGCGTCGAGGCGACGGTGAGCATCGGCAAGCTCAACTACCAGGCCGCCCTGCAGTCGCTGGTCGACGCCACCCATGACAGCTTCTGGCAGGTCCGCGAAAAGGCCGTGGATTCACTCGGCAAGCTCGGTTCCATCGGTGCCATTCCGGCGCTCGGCGTCTGCGCCCGCGACCCGATGAGCAACCTGCGCAAGGCCGCCATCGGCGCGCTGGGATCCATCGGCCACAGCGACGGTCGCCCCTTCGTCGAAGCCGCCATGGACGATCCCGACCCGGATGTCCGCAAGCTGGCGCGATGGGCCATGTCCAAGCTCGACGCGGCCGCGTGATCCTTACGCCTTTTTCTTTGCACAGGATTTAAAGCCGAAACGTCACGAGCGCAGCGGGGCGGGGCGGGGCGGGGTCGCCTAGCCAAGGCGAAGGTGGCGCGCGGAAGCGGAGTTTACTGGCGGTAAATGAGCATTCCGCGCGCCACCTTCAACGCAGCATCCGCACGCACAGTAGTTTCGAGGAGGACCAAATGACCTATGTCGTTACAGAGAACTGCATCCGCTGCAAATACACCGACTGCGTTGAGGTCTGCCCGGCGGACTGCTTTCACGAGGGCCCGAACTTCCTGGTGATCAACCCGGAGACCTGCATCGACTGCAGCCTCTGTGCACCGGAATGCCCGGCCGACGCGATCTTCGCCGACAACGCGCTGCCCGCGAGCCAGAGCCACTTCATCGAACTCAACGCTGAACTGGCCGAGGTGTGGCCGGTGATCACCCAGACCAACAGCCCGCTGGCCGAGGCCGACACCTGGGTCGACCAGGGCGACAAGCTGCAGTTTCTGGAGCGCTGACCCATGCCCGAACTTGTCATGACGAGTTGGCTCAGCCGGCTCCTGCTGGGGGTGCTGATCAGCAGCGCCGCGCTGTCCGGGAGTGCCCGCCCGGTCGAGGGCTTGAGCCACTTCGTCAGAGCCCCGGAAGCGCCCGCGCTGATCGTTCCGGACGGCTACCCACCACGCCTGCCCCTCCCCTTTTTTCTGATTGGTTAAGGAGTTGCCCATGACTACCCAGATCCTGACCGCACCGCCTACTGAGATCCGCCTGCGCAAAGCGCAGAAGATGCTTGAAGTGCTCTGGCCCGATGGTGCTCGCAGCCAATTGAGCTGTCTCGCCCTGCGCAAATCCTGCGCCTGCTCCATGTGCGCCCAGGCGCAGCAACGCGGCATGCTGACGCTGATCGACGCCGATGTGGGCGTCGACCGACTGGAAGTCTCCGGTGTCGCCGGCGTCCAGCTCTACTTCAGCGACGGTCATTACCGCGGCCTCTATCCCTGGGCCTACCTGCGTGAACTGGGCGAGCGCCTGCAATGAGTACGCGCGCCCAACAACTGTTGGCCCCGCCCTTCGCCACGCTTTGCCGGCTCTATCCCGGCGCGGCGTTGTGCGCGGTGCTGGCGCTGGCCGGGCGCTTTCTTGCCGAGCATTACGGCGCGCCGGCGCTGATGCTGGTCCTGTTGCTGGGGTTCGGCTTCGCCAACCAGGGCACCGATGCGCGCATGCAGCCCGGCGTCGCCTTTTGCAGTCGGCATATTCTGCGCATCGGCGTGGCCTTGCTGGGCGCACGGATCGGTGTCGAGCAGCTGCTGGTGGTCGGTAGCCTGCCGCTATTGATGGTGCTGATCAGCGTCCCGCTGGTGATCGGTGCTGCGCTGTTGCTCGGCCGCTGGCTAGGCTTGCCGACGCTGCACAGCCTGGTGGCGGGTGTGGCGGTGGCCATCTGCGGTGTCTCGGCGGCCATCGCCGTCGCCGCCGTCATCCCCAGCGGAAGACTGGAAGATCGCCGACTGCTGGGTGTCGTCGTCGGCGTTACGGCGCTGGGCACCCTGTCGATGCTCATCTATCCGCCGCTGCTCGCCACGCTGGGTTATGACCACGTGGAAAGCGGCCTGCTGCTCGGCGCCAGCATCCATGATGTCGCACAGGCAGCCGGGGCCGGTTATCTGGTCTCGGAGTCGGCGGGTGACGTCGCCACCCTGACCAAATTGCTGCGGGTCGCGCTTCTGGCGCCACTGGTCGTGCTGCTCGGCTGGCTGCTGCGTCGCGGCGATTCCGGCCGCACCGAATTCCCGCTGTTCCTGCTCGGCTTTCTGGCGTTGTTCGGCCTGAACAGCTTCGGCTGGCTTCCGGCCGGGCTGCGTGATGGCCTGATCGCCACCTCCAATGCCTGCTTGCTGGTGACCATGGCAGCACTCGGCATGCGTACCACTCTAGGCGATCTCCTGGCCCAGGGCTGGCGGCCGATGGCGCTTCTGGCGGTGCTCAGCATCGGGCTGCTGTTGGCCGCGATGGCAATGCTGGCGATGGCCTCGCCCTGACGATTTGTTCTGCCTTGTTTTCCCTTACTGTTGGAGGATTTGTCATGGCTGCACTCGGTACCGAAAGCGTTCTCAGCGTCCGTCACTGGAACGACACGCTGTTCAGTTTCACCACCACCCGCGACCCGGCGCTGCGCTTCGAGAACGGGCATTTCGTGATGATCGGGCTCGAGGTCGAGAGCAAACCGCTGATGCGAGCCTACAGCATCGTCAGCGCCAACCACGCTGAGCACCTTGAATTTCTCAGCATCAAGGTGCCGGATGGCCCGCTGACCTCACGTCTGCAGCATCTGAAGGTCGGCGACCCACTCATCGTCAGCCGCAAGCCGGTCGGCACGCTGGTCATGCACGACCTGCGGCCCGGCAAGCATCTCTATCTGTTCGGCACCGGCACCGGTCTTGCGCCCTTCATGAGCATCGTCCGCGATCCGGAAGCCTTTGAGCGCTTCGACAAGATCGTGCTGGTGCATTGCGTGCGTCAGGTCAGTGAGTTGGCCTACCACGACTACCTGACCCATGAGCTGCCGGCGCATGAATTTCTCGGCGAAGAGGTACGCGAGAAGCTGATCTACTACCCCACCGTCACCCGCGAGCCATTCCGCAACCAAGGCCGCATCACCACCCTGGTGGAAACCGGCAAGCTCGCCGCCGACATCGGCCTGCCGCAACTGAACAAGGACAACGACAGAGCGATGCTCTGCGGCAGCCCGGCGATGCTCGAGGCGCTGACCGGCATGCTCGACGCCATGGGCTTCGAGGCCTCACCGCAGCAGGGCGAGCCCGGTGACTACGTGATCGAGCGCGCCTTTGTGGAAAAATAAAACTCCAAATCTGTAGAGCAAGCTTGCTCGCGAAGCGCCTGTGCCACCTGTTCGCGAGCAAGACATCCCGCTCAAGCCCGCCGAGCAATTCAGGCTGATCGGCAAGCCAACCCGACGCCTGGACACGCCGGCCGAGGTGGTCAACCACAGCCTGCGCCACCTCACGCCGGAGGACATCCAGGCCATGGTGGTTTACCTCAAGTCAGTGCCCGGCCAGCCGGCCGACGTCAAACGGCCCGCTGACAAGACGTTGGCGAACGAGCCACCGGCCGAGACCGAACATCCGTTGGGGCAGAAGCTGTTCGCCGATACCTGCGCCAGTTGCCACCGGTGGGACGGCAGCGGCCGCCAGAGCGACTACGCCGCGCTGCGTGGCCTGCGCACGCTGAACGATCCGAACGGCTTGAATCTGGTCCAGGTGATCCTGAAGGGCGACGCCCTCCACGGGCCAAGCGGGCACCATCTGATGCCGGCATTCAGTCGCCATTTCAATGATCGAGAAGTGTCGGCACTGAGCAATTTCATGCTCAGTCACTTCGGATCGCAGGCTGGCGACTTGGAACCGGAAACGATTGCGGAGCGACGGAACGAAGGTCACTGAATCATGCGTGCGCGACTCCGCATCGTGGAGCAGCCGATCCTGAATACCTATCATCATCTCTCGTCTGATTGATGGGTATCGTTTCGCTCAACTCCATCCTACGGCGGGTTTAGCAATCCCGGCGCGCGGCGCAGGAACGCACACTGCGGCGCTCCGTGCCACCCGGCACGGCGCCACGTCCGCGCCCTCTATGACGAAGACTAACGCACCGTGTCAGCGAAAAACTTCGCGATGGATGATCGCTTCGCACACTACGACGCGCCGAACCTGAGCGAAGGATCGACGCATAGCGAGTGCGCCGCTCCGCTTAGGTTCCCGGTCAAAGGGTCATTCGTCGCAAACAGCCCCGCCATTCGTCGCCAACCCACGCGCATGATGGCACTTGTCGTATCCTCGCCGGCTATCGGAGCCGGAGCGCCCGACTCGCAGTACGGCATATAAATCGCATCCAACACTCCCGTACTGTACCGCGCCACGCAATTGGCGCCGCGGGCTTACCCGCGAACAACTGTGGTCCGCCTAAGGCGGTTGTTTGTCGAAACATCGGGCTTCCCCGATTGGATGTGAAATGAAAACACCACGTCTGCCACACGGTCGCCGCGGCCCTGTGCTCTGCGTTTTGCTGGCGCTTGCCGTAGCCGCTTGCCTGGCGTACTGGCAATTCAAGCCCGCCGTCCCGCAAGTACCTGCCACAGGTATCGCGGCCAGCATGCTCGACGCTCTGCGGGAATCCACCGCCCCCTGGGAATCCAATCGCCAGGATCTCTCGGTATTGCTCAGCGACCTGCGCGGTAACCGTATCGCCAGTGCGGCGCTCGGTAAGGACGCCGTCTATGTCAGCCTGAACGACGGCCTGCGTTACTGGCTACCCGACCAGTCCGGTCGTGTGGCTCAGTTGCTGCTCAATCATTACGCCAGCAACGACGGCCAGTTGTTCCCGCTGACGCTGTTCGAAACCGATGGCGAGACGCCCTGGTACAAGGCGCTCGTGCCTTACGCCCCCTTCATCCTCCTGCTGGTCGGTGCGCTCAGCTACCTGGCGATCAAGAGCCAGGCCTTCCGGGTACAACGTAAAGGCAGCGGCATCAGCTTTGCCGATGTGATCGGCGCCAGCGAAGCCAAGCAGGCCCTGAGCGATGTCACCGCCTACCTGCGCGACCCCACCGCCTACGCCGCGCTGGGTGCCCGCCCGCCAAAAGGCGTGCTGCTGACCGGTGAACCCGGCACCGGCAAGACCCAGTTGGCCAAGGCGCTGGCGACCGAGTCCAACGCCAGCTTCATCCAGGTCACCGGCAGCGATTTCTCCTCGATGTACTTCGGCGTCGGCATCCAGAAGGTCAAAGCGCTGTTCCGCACCGCACGCAAGCAGGCACCGTGCATCATTTTCATCGATGAAATCGACGGCATCGGCAAGCGCGCCGAGCAGCAACGCTCCAGCGACGCCGAAAGCAACCGCATCATCAACCAGTTCCTCGCCGAGATGGACGGCTTCGACGGTGCCAGCGGCGTGCTGGTGCTGGGCGCCACCAACTTCCCCAACTCGCTGGACCCGGCCCTGGTGCGCGAAGGTCGCTTCGATCGCTCGATTGCCGTCGGCCTGCCGGGACTCAACGACCGCGAAGCGCTGTTCCGCCTGTATGCCGACAAGATCCGCGCCGAGCAGGACCTGGATTTCGCCCAGCTGGCGCGTAACAGCGTGGGCCTGACGCCCGCCGCTATTTCCTACATCGCCAACCATGCCGCCCTGCTTGCTGCACGTGGCGCCGCGAAGACGGTGACCATGGCGCATTTCGTCGACGCGGTGGAAACCTGCCGCATCGGCGAGCAACCTTCGGGTGTGACCCCCATGTCGTCCACTGACCGCAAGCGCATTGCCGTGCACGAAGCCGGTCACGCACTGGTTGCCGCTGCGCTGAAAACCGGTCGAGTAGAGAAAGTCACCATACTGCCACGCGGCCAGGCGCTGGGCGTGACACTGGTCACGCCGGTCGAAGACAAGCGTCTGCACATGGAATCCGAGCTGCGCAACCGCATCCAGATGCTGCTGGCCGGCCGGGGTGCCGAGCAGCTGTACTTCCGCGAAGTCTCCTCCGGTGCCGGCCAGGACCTGCAGGAAGCCTCGAAGATCGCGCTGTCGATGGTTGGCGCACTGGGGATGGGCCCGAACGGTTCGCTGCTGAGCTTGCAGGCGGTACGCGACGCGCACATTGAGTTCGATTCGGGCGAATCCATCCGCGCGGCGGATAACCTGCTCAAGCAGCTCGACCGCGAATGCATGGCGCTGCTGCAGCGGCTCAAACCGGCATTGGATGAAGTCGCCGACAAGCTGCTGGCCGAGGAAACCGTACTCGGCGAAGACGTCGTCGCGGCTATCGAACGCCTGCCCGAGCAGCATCACCAGGCCAGCGTCAGCTCGATCATCGGTCACGCCATGAGCAGCATCGACCGCGTCGCCGCCAGCGCCATGGAGAATGCCCCGTTCCTCGATCTGGCACCCGTGGAACAACCCGACGACGACGGCCCGGGGATGGTTTAAAAGAGGCTGGACGCTGGACGCTGGACGCTGGACGCTGGACGCTGGACGTCAGGATGCCGGCGCTGCAGAGCCGGGCAACCAAGTGGTGTGCTGTCGGGCAGTGGCTGGAAGCCGGTGGCCTGGGTGAGCGTGATGCCGCGGTCAGCGGAAGCTGAGGTTCTCAGTCAAGCGCCGGCGTCGATCGGCGTGCCGACTATCGCTCTGCGCGGCGGCCGCTTGTGGTTCCAGCCCTCCAGCCTCCCGCGACTTAGTCCAGAACGACCAGATGATTCGGCAGTTCGTTGCGCTCATGGGTCGCCGGCACATGCTGCTTGAGCAGTGAGCCGCAGGTCTCGATGCAACGGAGGAAGCCGTCCAGCACCTGGCCGTTGCGCACGTCTTCGGTGAAGGCGTCGACGACCGACTGCCAGGCGCTGTCATCGATACGGCTGGAAATTCCCCGATCCACCAGAATTTCCACGTAGCGTTCGGCTTCGGAAACGAAGATCAGCATGCCGGTGCCCGCCGCGGTGTGGTGCAGGTTCAGTTCGATGAACTGCCGCCGCGCCAGGTTGCAGGCGCGCCAGTGCCGCACCGCGCGCGGGATCAGCCGGCTGGTCAGGCTCGGGATGCGGAACACCGCCGCCAGTACGATGAAGGTCAGCCACTGCACCAGCAGCAGTTGCCAGGCCGCCAGCCAGCCGCTGAAGAACAGCAGCGCACCCGGCAGCAGCAGCGCCAGCAGACTGGCCCAGAGCAGCGGGATGTAACGGTAGTCGTCCGCCTGGGCCGCCAGTACCGTCACCAGCTCGGCATCGGTGTCGCGTTCGATGCGATCAATCGCCTCGGCGACCTGTTGCAGTTCGCTTTCGGTCAGTAAGGTCATTGCGCGTCAGTCATTGATGAAAATTCTCGTTGTGCTGCGCTGATCGGTTCGAGGACCCGGTGGCTGGATGCCAGCCCGCCACGCGGCCCCGTCCGTGACTCGTTGGGGCTGGTCGGATCACCAGCCACCGGAAGCACCCCCGCCGCCGAAGCCGCCACCGCCGCCACCGAAACCACCGCCGCCGAAGCCGCCGCCACCACCGCCACGGCCCATACCGCCCAGCAACGCGCCGAGCAGCAGCGCGCGTCCGGCGCCACGACCGCCGCCGCGCCCACCACGTCCCCCGCCGATCACGAAGATCGCCACCAGCATCAGAAAGAACCCGAGAATGCCGAGCCCGCCAGGCTCCTGCGCACCCATGGGCATGGCCGGTTGGGTGCCGGCCGTTTGCAGCGGATCGCCACCCAGCACGCGAATGATCGCCGCGGTGCCCTCGGTGATGCCGCGAGCGAAGTCGTCCTGCTGGAACGCGGGGGTAATGATGCTGTTGATGATCACCGAGGACTGCGCGTCGGTCAGGCGCCCTTCGAGCCCATAGCCCACCTCGATACGAATCTTCCGATCATCCCGGGCGACGATCAGCAGCGCGCCGCTGTCTTCGTCCTTCTGCCCGATACCCCACTCACGGCCCAGCTGCAGGCCAATCTCCTCGATACTGCGACCCTGCAAATCGGGCAGCGTGACCACCACCACCTGCTCACCGGTGGCCTGCTCGTGGGCGGCAAGCATGCCGGTCAGTCTCGCCCTGGTCTGGGTATCGAGCAAGTCGGCCTGATCCACCACCCGGCCTGTCAATGCGGGCACTTCGAACGTCTGGGCCAGCAGGCTGCCAGCCCAGCACAGCAGTGCCAGAAACAGGGGCAGCGTTCGCGTCATTGAAACTGCACTTGTGGCGCTTGATCGGCGTTCTCGGCCGTCGCCTCGAAGTTCTCGCGGATCGGCATGTCGCTGTACATCAGGGTGTGCCAGATGCGGCCGGGAAACGTACGGATCTCGGTGTTGTAACGCTCGACGGCAGCGATGAAGTCGCGACGTGCGACAGCGATACGGTTCTCGGTGCCTTCGAGCTGCGACTGCAGCGCAAGGAAGTTCTGGTTGGATTTGAGATCCGGGTAGCGCTCGGACACCGCCATCAGCCGGCTCAGTGCGCCGGTCAGCTGACTTTGCGCCTGCTGAAACTGCTGCATCTTCTGCGGATCGTCGAGGTCGTCTGCGCTGATCTGAATCGAGGTTGCCTTGGCGCGCGCCTCGGTAACTGCGGTGAGCGTGTCCTGCTCCTGACGGGCGTAGCCCTTGACCGTCTCGACGAGATTGGGAATGAGATCAGCGCGGCGCTGATACTGATTCTCGACTTGGGACCAGGCTGACTTCACCTGCTCATCATATTGGGGAATGTTGTTGATGCCACAGCCGGCCAGCAGCCAGGACATGAACAGGACAACCGTCAGTTGCCAGGTGAATCGATAACGCTGCATCTGCATGATTCGCTCGTCCATCCAAAAATCCAGGGTACAGCATAAGGATAGCCGTGCGGCCCGAGAGTTCAGGTTGTCATGATGTCAGATCACCCCGGCACGCCGCAGCGTGTCGATCTGCTCGGGAGCGAAGCCCAGCAGGCATTGTAACAAGGCTTCGCTGTGTTCGCCGAGCAGCGGCGGGGCCCTGCGATATTCCACCGGCGACTCGGACAACCGAATCGGGCTGGCTACCTGGGGTACGGTACCGGCCAATGGATGCGGCATTTCGACACGCAATCCGCGCGCCTGTACCTGGGGATCGGCGAACACCTGGGTCAGGTCGTTGATCGGCCCACAGGGCACGCCAGCCTGCTCGAGTAAGGTGACCCATTCCGCCGTTGTGCGGAACACTGTGACCTGGCGGATCAGTGGCACCAGCTCCTTGCGATGCGCCACGCGTGCCTTGTTGCTGGCGTAGCGTGGATCCTCGGCCCATTCTGGGTGCCCGGCCACTTCGGCAAACTTGCGGAACTGGCCGTCGTTACCGATGGTGAGGATGATGTCGCCGTCGGCGGTTGGGAAATCCTGATACGGCACGATGTTGGGATGGGCATTGCCCATGCGCTTGGGCGCGACACCCGTGGTCAAGTAGTTCATCGCCTGGTTGGCCAGACAGGCCACCTGGACGTCCAGCAGCGCCAGTTCGACATGCTGGCCAATTCCGCTCTGCTCGCGATGGTTGAGCGCAGCGAGCACGCCAACCGTGGCGTACAGACCGGTGAGGATATCCGTCAGCGCCACGCCGACCTTGACCGGACCGGCGCCCTCTTCGTCCTCGGCGCGACCGGTCAGGCTCATCAGGCCGCCCAGGCCCTGGATCATGAAGTCATAGCCGGCACGCTGGGCATAGGGACCATCGCTGCCGAAACCGGTGATCGAGCAATAGATGAGCTTGGGGTTGATTGCTTTGAGGCTTTCGTAATCGAGTCCGTAGGCTGCCAACCCGCCTACCTTGAAGTTTTCCAGCAGCACATCGCACCGCGATACCAGCTCACGGATGATCCGCTGGCCCTCGGGCTGGGTGAAATCCAGGGTCAGAGACTGCTTGTTGCGGTTGGCCGACAGGTAATACGCCGCTTCCGAAGTATTCTCGCCCTCCTGATCTTTCAGGTAGGGCGGGCCCCAATGACGAGTGTCATCTCCGGTGCCAGGCCGCTCGACCTTGATCACCTCGGCGCCAAGATCACCAAGAATCTGCCCGCTCCACGGGCCAGCAAGCACACGCGACAGGTCGAGGACGCGGATATGGGACAACGCGGAGGGCATCGAGGCTCCTGGATTGGCTTAAACGGAAGGGTGAAAACCGAGGCTGGAGGCTGGACGAAGGATTTCACCCGCACCCTTTCGTCCAGCCTTCAGCCTATAGCCGCTCTTCTCGGCTCTTTAAAAGAACGCCTGAATGCCGGTCTGCGCGCGGCCGAGAATCAGCGCATGCACGTCATGGGTGCCTTCGTAGGTGTTGACCACCTCGAGGTTGACCAGATGCCGGGCCACGCCGAATTCGTCGCAGATGCCGTTGCCACCCAACATGTCGCGGGCCAGGCGTGCCACGTCAAGCGCCTTGCCACAGCTGTTACGCTTCATGATCGAGGTGATCTCCACCGCCGCGGTGCCCTCGTCCTTCATCCGGCCGAGGCGCAGGCAGCCTTGCAGCGCCAGGGTGATCTCGGTCTGCATGTCGGCCAGCTTCTTCTGGATCAGCTGATTGGCAGCCAGCGGGCGACCGAACTGCTGGCGGTCCAGGGTGTATTGACGGGCGGTGTGCCAGCAGAACTCGGCGGCGCCCAGCGCGCCCCAGCTGATGCCGTAACGGGCCGAATCCAGGCAGGTGAACGGACCGCGCAGGCCGCGCACATCGGGGAAAGCGTTCTCTTCCGGGCAGAACACGTTGTCCATGACGATCTCCCCGGTGATCGAGGCGCGCAGGCCGACCTTGCCGTGAATCGCCGGGGCGCTCAGGCCTTCCCAACCCTTCTCCAGTACGAAGCCGCGAATGGCGCCCTGGTCATCCTTGGCCCAGACCACGAAGACGTCGGCGATCGGGCTGTTGGTGATCCACATCTTGGCGCCGGACAGGCGATAGCCGCCGTCGACCTTCTTCGCCCGGGTGACCATCGAGCCCGGGTCGGAGCCATGGTTCGGCTCGGTCAGGCCGAAGCAGCCGATGTATTCGCCGCTGGCCAGTTTGGGCAGGTACTTCTGCCTGGTTTCTTCATTGCCGAACTCGTTGATCGGCACCATCACCAGCGACGACTGCACGCTCATCATCGAGCGGTAGCCAGAGTCGATGCGCTCGACTTCACGCGCGATCAGGCCGTAGCACACGTAGTTCAAGCCACTGCCACCGTAGGCTTCCGGGATGGTCGCGCCAAGCAGACCGGTAGCGCCCATCTCCCGGAAGATCGCCGCATCGGTGCGCTCGTGACGGAAGGCTTCGAGCACCCGCGGCGCCAGCCTGTCGGCGGCGAACTGCTGGGCGCTGTTGCGCACCATGCGCTCTTCGTCGGTGAGCTGCTGATCGAGCAGCAGCGGGTCGATCCAGTTGAAGCTTGCTTTGCCGGCCATGGGTGGTCCTCTTGTCGTAGACGGTGAACCGGACTCAGCGCCCGGTGCAGCATTCGATGCATTGATCCTAGAAGCTGTGACGCCAGCCGGCAAACAAGTAATTCGCAATGATCTGTGCGATTTTCTCACTCCAGGCTATGCTGACTGGGATGAATACCCGCTCATTAGTGAGGCAGCCGCATAATGCGCCGCAAGATTCCCAGCACCGCCGCGCTTGTCGCCTTCGAGGCGGCCGCGCGCCACCAAAGCTTTACCCGTGCTGCCGAGGAGCTGGCCCTGACCCAGAGCGCGATCTGCCGACAGATCGGCGGGCTGGAGGCATTCCTCGGGCTGGAGCTGTTCCGCCGTTCCCGCCGCGGCGTGAAACTGACCGAGGCCGGGCAGTCCTATGCACGGCGGGTCGCCACCCAGCTCGATGCGGTTGAGCGCGATACGCTGTCGGTGATGGGCCAACAGGGTGCGCAGACCATCGAGCTGGCGCTGGTGCCGACCTTCGGCACGCAATGGCTGCTGCCACGGCTGCGGCAGTTTCAGACGCTGCATCCGGAAATCACCGTCAACCTGACCAACCGCACCCGCCCCTTCCTGTTCGCCGATACCGAATTCGATGCGGCGATCTACTTCGGTGACGGCGACTGGTCCGGTACGGTCGCCCATCCGCTGATGCCGGAGCATTCGTTACCCGTCTGCAGTCCGGCGTTGCTGGGTGAAACCGGCCAGCTGAGTGCCCAGGCCCTTGCTGAAATGCCCTTGCTGCAGCAGACGACTCGCCCCTATGCCTGGCGCCAGTGGTTCGATTCGCTGGGCATGAAGGTCGCCCGGGATATGACTGGCCCCCGCCTGGAGCTGTTCTCGATGCTCGCCCAGGCCGCCGAGCACCAGATGGGCGTGGCGCTGATTCCGCCGTTCCTGATCCAGCGCGAACTGGCCGCGGGGCATCTTGTAATTGCCCATCCACACTCGTTCCGGCGTGAGGATCAGGCCTACCACCTGATGATCCCGGATCGACGCGTGGAGTCCGCGGCCTTGAATGCCTTTCGCGACTGGCTGCTCGACGAAGCCCGAGCATGGCTGGCGGCGCAGCAATAGCCGCTACCGACCGGCAGAGGCGCTGCACCGATCAACTCAACCTAAAGGCTCTCGCCGGGCCGGCAAAGCCGGCGAATCACGCCGCCTCAGGCTTTCGAGGCTTGAGGTACTTCGTCAGGCCCTGAAACCACATCACCAGCGCCGGGTTGCCCTGGATCTGGATGTCCTTGTTCTGGATGCCTTGCATGAAGGCGAGCTGCTTGTTCTTCGCATTCATGGTGGCAAAGCCGTAGGCGCTGTCCTTGAAGCCGATGGCAAACGCCGGATCGGTGACGGGGCCGCCGTGGCTGGTGACGCGCTGATCCTTGACCCGGTAATGCCGAGCCGCCTTGCCGTCGAGCGTGTGCAGCTGGAAGGTCAGGTCTTTGTCGCCGAGTTGCGTCTGGAAATCAGGGTTGTTGCGACTGGCCTTGGTCATCAGGCGACCCAGCATCCAGAGAAGAAAGCGAAATTTCATGATTGGCCGACCGTTGGCAGGAAAGCGCCATTGTAGCGGCTGGTCTGAGTGGCGAAAGCAGGAGAACAGAAAGGTCTGGAGTGGACGGTTCAGTCAGGCTGATCCGGAGCCTGGACGGCCCCGGGCGACGCGCTTTTAATTGATCGCGTCTTTCAGCATCTTTCCCGGCTTGAAAGCCACGGTGTTGCTGGCCTTGATGGTGACGGGTTCGCCCGTTTGCGGATTCTTGCCCGTACGGGCCCCACGGTGACGCTGTACGAAGGTGCCGAAACCCACCAGGGTCACGCTGTCCTTACGGTTGAGTGCGCTGGTGATTTCATCCAGTACGGCGTTGAGTACACGATTGGCCTGATCCTTGGTGAGATTGGCCTTGTCGGCGATAGCGGCTGCGAGTTCCGGTTTGCGCATAGGTAGCCTCTAGGACTTTCTTGTTGTTGTGATCCGCTGCTCTCCGAACAGCGTCCGAAGCGCTGCAACAGCTCTACACTGCGGCAGCGCCCTATGGAGCATGGCACGCTGCTAGCACGCGCGCCAGTCCTCGCCAGCGCTTTGCCGAATCATTACGATGACTTTAACGACAGAACCTGCGGCAGTTCCGCCAACACCGGCGGCAATTGCTTGTTCAGCGCCAGGCGCTCTTGCACGGCCGTTCCGGTGAGTGCGTAGCCGAGCAGCTTGCCGTCAGGTCCATGGAAGGTTGCCTTGAGGTTGTTGCCCTCGCCTTCAACGGTCCAGCTGCCGTGGCTACCGGCAGCGGGAGGGGACACCACCAGGGGGCACACCGGTGTTTTCACAGTGATAGGCATCGGCCCGTAGGTGACTGGCGTCGGTTGACCAACGAGCGTTCTGGCCAGCGCCCGGACGCCGCTCATCAACGGCATCACATAGAGCAGGTTGAGCCCGTCGACCTCAGCACAATCGCCCAATGCATACACATGCCCGGTCGAGGTCTGCAGCAGGCGGTCCACTTCGATGCCGCGATTGACCTTCAAGCCTGCCGCCTCGGCCAGCTCGATACGTGGACGCAATCCCACCGCGCCGACCACCAGATCGCACTCCAGCCGCTGGCCGTCTGACAGCTGCGCCTGCAGGGCGTCACCGTTACGTTCCAGCCGTTCGAGCACCGGCCCCAGGTGAAACCGCGCACCCAGAGACTCAAGCCCTCGGCGGACCGCGGCCGCGGGTTCGGGTGGTAGCAGTGACGGCATGAGTTGCTCGCACGGCGCGACCAGATCGACCTCGTAGCCGCCTTGCAGCAGGTCATTGGCGAACTCGCAGCCGATCAACCCGGCCCCGAGGATCAACACGCGCCGCTTACCCTGTGCGGCCTCGCGGAAGCGCCCGTAATCGAGCAGGTCGTTGATCGGGAAGATGGCGTCCTGCGCATCGCCGTCGACCGATACCCGAATGGTCTGCGCGCCCCAGGCGAGCACCAGATCGCGGTAGGGCACGGGCTCGTTGCCGATCCAGACGCGACGGTTGGCCGGATCGAGACGCGTCACTCGGGTATGGGTGCGAATCTCGGCGTTGAGCTGAATGGCCATCAGGCCGGCCATCGTCATGCTCAGGGCATCGGCATCCTTGTTCGTGGCGAAGCCGGTCGAGAGCATGGGCTTGGAATAGGAGCGGCCATCGTCAGCAGTGATCAGCAACAGCGGCGTTTCCCGGTCCAGCTTGCGGAATTCCCGGGCGAGGTTGTAGCCCGCCAGGCCGGTGCCAATGATGACCAAGGGTGCGGTTGTGTTCGAGTCGTTCATATCAGCCGATCGCGATCATTTCGAAGTCCATCTTGCCGACGCCACAGTCGGGGCACAGCCAGTCCTCGGGCACGTCTTCCCAGGCGGTGCCTGGCGCGATGCCGTCGTCCGGCCAGCCCTCGGCTTCGTCATAGATGAACCCACACACCACGCATTGCCACTTTTTCATTATTCACCTCGATCAGACTCGGTTGCGCTGCACGCTATACCAGAACGCCACGGACCGCCAAATGCCAGCGCTCCGGTGTGCATCCGCACGCACAGAGCGGCTTGCACCAAATCGAAACGGGCGGCCTGAGCCGCCCGTCCGGGTCCATCTTGCAGCTGCCTTTAACTGGCGGTCGCGATCCCCACCAGCGGATCGCTGATATCCATCACATAGAAGCCGATCAGACCGATGGTGCCAGCCAGTACGAGGTAGTACAGGGTCGGCAGCATGGTCTTGCGCAGCGTGATGCCCTCGCGACCCAGCAGACCGACCGTGGCCGAGGCCGCCACCACGTTGTGAATGGCAATCATGTTACCGGCTGCGGCGCCCACTGATTGCAGCGCTACCATCAACGCGCCGGAGATACCCAACAGCCCAGCGGTGTTGTACTGGAACTGCGACAGCATCAGGTTCGACACGGTGTTGGAGCCGGCAATGAAAGCACCCAGTGCGCCAACCGCTGGCGAGAAGAAGGGGTAGACCCCGCCCACGCTGTTGGCCACCAGTTGTGCCATGGCCACCGGCATGGAGACCAGATCCGAACCGTTGACGCCGGAGTTGATCAGGATCCGCACCATCGGAATGGTGAAGATCAGCACGAAGCCGGCGCCCAGCAGCGTCTTGCTCGACTCGGAAATCGCGGCGCCCAGTTGGGCGGCCTTCATCCGGTGCAGGAAGAAGGTCACCAGTACCACCATGCAGAGAATCCCGCCTGGCAGATACAACGGCTCCAGGGTGCCGGACACGCCGGTTTCACCGAGGATGTCCTTCCAACCGAAGCTGACCGACATCAGTGCCGCCTTGAGCTGCGGGAACACCCGCGACATCACCAGGAAGATCGCCAGCAGCAGATAGGGCGCCCAGGCCATCGGCACGGAGATCGGCGTGCGTCCGGCGACGTCTTCGATCTTCATCTCGATCTTGCCCATCCACTCCACCGGCCACTCGCTGGCGGGGGCGAAATCCCAGCTGTCCTTGGGCAGCAGGAACCCCGCCTTGGCCGCCGGTACGACGATGGCCAGACCGACCAGGGCGCCGATCATCGACGGGAATTCCGGACCGAGGAATACGCCCGCCGCGGCGTACGGAATGACGAACGCAAGACCGGTGAAGATCGCAAACGGCGCCATCGACAAGCCTTCGCGCAAGGAGCGGTTACGGCCAAAGAAGCGCGTCATGATGCAGATCATGATCAGCGGCATGAGGATGCCGCACAGCGCATGGATGATTGCCACGCGGGAGAAGATCAGATGGAAGAACACCTCCCAGCTGCTCCCCACGGTTGCCAGCTGACCGCCGAGCGTGGCCTGGTCGAGGCCACCCGCGACGCCCACCAGAATTGGCGTACCCACCGCACCGAAGGACACCGGTGTGGACTGCACCATCATCCCCAGCACCACCGCCGTCAGTGCCGGGAAGCCCAGCGCGACCAGCAACGGTGCAGCCACCGCTGCCGGCGTACCGAAGCCCGAGGCGCCTTCGATGAAGCAGCCGAACAGCCAGGCCACGATCAGCACCTGAACACGCTTGTCCGGACTCACGTTGGCGAAGCCGCGACGAATCGAGGCGATGCCCCCGGAGTGCTTAAGCGTGTTCAGTAGAAGGATGGCGCCGAAGATGATCCAGAGGATCGCGGCGGTGAGAATCAGGCCTTGCAGCGTGGAAGCCAGGACCCGGTTGAAGGTCATGTCCCAGGCCAGCAGGCCGATCAACGCAGTGAGCACGAAAACCAGCGGCATTGCGTACTTGGCCGGCCAGCGAAAGCCGATCAGCAGTACCCCCGCCAGCACCAGCGGCACGAAGGCCAGTATGGACAGCAGTGTCTGACTCATTGTTGGGTTCCTTGTTTTTTGTTGTGAACCACTTCTATCCGGGAAAGCCCGGTCCCACGCATGGTTGATAGGGTAACCACATCAACCCGAAAAAGCTGACTAACCAGTCACATTAGCCGGCCCCTCTTGCTCGAAAGCCCCGAACGCTTGAAAGCGTTCGGGGCTTGTCTAATTGCAACTTTCAGATTCCGCCTCAGTCGTATCGGTCCGCCTCTGGCTTGTCGGTCGAACAAATTCGACCCTACATATTCCGTCGTAGGGGGCGAATTTGTTCGCCAGCTTCGGCATGGCCGGCACCAATCCGTTCAACCGGCCTGCTCCTTGAAGCGCTGACGCCAGGCGTGCAGCAACGGTTCGGTGTATCCGCTGGGCTGCTCACGGCCCTTGAACACCAGATCGCACGCCGCCTGGAAGGCAATCGACTGAGCATAGTCGTCAGCCATCGGGCGGTAGAGCGGATCGCCGGCATTTTGCTGGTCGACCACCTTGGCCATGCGCTCGAGGGTTTCCTGCACCTGTTCGCGGGTCACCACGCCATGGTGCAGCCAGTTGGCCAGGTGCTGGCTGGAGATACGCAGGGTGGCGCGGTCCTCCATCAGGCCGACGTTGTGGATGTCCGGCACCTTGGAGCAACCGACACCCTGTTCGACCCAGCGCACCACGTAACCGAGGATGCCCTGGCAGTTGTTGTCCAGCTCCTGCTGCTTCTCCTCGGCGCTCCACTTGTCCTCGGCGACCACCGGGATGGTCAGCAGGTCGTTGAGCAACTGCTCGCGCTCGGCGGCCAGGTCGACTTTCTCCAGCTCGCTCTGCACCGCCTGCACGTCCACCTGGTGGTAGTGCAGCGCATGCAGGGTGGCACCGGTCGGCGACGGCACCCAGGCGGTGTTGGCGCCGGCCTTGGGGTGAGCGATCTTCTGCTCGAGCATCGCCGCCATCAGGTCCGGCATGGCCCACATGCCCTTGCCGATCTGCGCCTTGCCACGCAGCCCGCAGTTCAGACCGACCAGCACGTTGTTGCGCTCGTAGGCCTGGATCCACGGGGTGCTCTTCATGTCGCCTTTACGCAGCACGGCGCCGGCTTCCATGATGCTGTGCATCTCGTCACCGGTGCGGTCGAGGAAGCCGGTATTGATGAAGGCGACGCGATTCTTCGCCGCGCCGATACAGGCCTTGAGGTTGACGCTGGTGCGGCGCTCCTCGTCCATGATGCCGACCTTCAGGGTGTGGCGCGGCAGGCCGATCAGGTCTTCGACGCGACCGAACAGCTCGTCGGTGAAGGCCACTTCGGCCGGGCCATGCATCTTCGGCTTGACGATGTACATCGAGCCGGTGCGCGAGTTGCCCTTGCGCTGCTGGTCATGTTTGGCGACCAGGCTGGTGATCACGCCATCCATGATGCCCTCGGGAATCTCGTGGCCTTCGCCGTCGATGATCGCCGGATTGGTCATCAGGTGGCCGACGTTGCGGATGAACAGCAGCGAGCGGCCGTGCAGCTTCAGGTTGGAGCCATCAGCGGCGGTGTATTCACGGTCGGCGTTCAGACGGCGGGTGATGCGCTTGCCGCCCTTCTCCAGGTCTTCGACCAGATCGCCCTTCATCAGGCCCAGCCAGTTGCGGTAGACCAGCACCTTGTCGTCGGCATCGACCGCGGCGGTGGAATCCTCGCAGTCCATGATGGTGGTGACGGCGGCTTCGAGCAGCAGGTCCTTGACGCCGGCGGCGTCGGTCTGGCCGATCGGGCTGTTCGGATCGATCTGGATCTCGACGTGCAGGCCGTTGTTCTTCAGCAGAATCGCAGTCGGCTCGACGGCTTCGCCCTGGAAGCCCACGAACTTCTCGGGTTGCTTCAGCCCGGTGACACTGCCATTTTCCAGGGTGACCTTGAGCCCGCCATCCTGCACACGGTAGCTGACTGCATCGGCGTGGCTGCCTGCGGCCAGCGGCGCGGCCTGATCGAGGAAGTTGCGTGCAAAGGCGATGACCTTGGCGCCGCGCACTTCGTTGTAGCCCGGGCCTTTCTGCGCGCCGTTCTCCTCGCTGATGGCGTCGGTGCCGTAGAGCGCGTCATACAGCGAGCCCCAGCGGGCATTGGCAGCGTTCAGCGCGTAGCGGGCATTGCCGATCGGCACCACCAGCTGCGGGCCGGCCTGGGTGGCGATTTCGCTGTCGACGTTGCGGGGGCTGATCTTCACCTCGCCCGGTTCGGGCTGCAGGTAGCCGATGGACTCGAGGAAGCTGCGGTAAGCCGGCATCTCGGTGATCGGGCCGGGATGGCTGCGGTGCCAGTTGTCCAGCTTGACTTGCAGGCGCTCACGCTCGGCCAGCAGGGCGCGGTTCTTCGGCGCCAGGTCATGAACCAGCTCATCGAAGCCTTTCCAGAAGGCGGCTGCCTCGACGCCGGTGCCGGGCAGGACTTCATCTTCGATAAAGCGTTGCAGGTTGGCCGCCACTTGCAAACGGCCCAGGGTTACGCGTTCGGTCATGTTGTTCTCCTTTGTCTGGCCTGAATCAGTTGGCGAGGGCAGCGACGCCAGCTTTGGCGACCTGTGCATCCTGGGTAGCGGTCACGCCGGAAACGCCCACCGAGCCGATCACCTGCCCTTCGACGATCACCGGCACGCCGCCTTCCAGCGAGCAGACCACCGGCGCGGACAAAAAGGCGTTGCGGCCGCCGTTGACCATGTCCTCGTAGCCCTTGGTTTCGCGACGACCGACCGCCGCGCTGCGGGCCTTCTCGGTGGCGATGTAGGAGGCGATCGGCGCGCAGCCGTCCAGACGCTCGAGCGCCAGCGGGTGGCCGCCATCGTCAGCGACCACGATGGTCACGGCCCAGCCGTTGTTCTGCGCTTCGCTGCGCGCCGCGTTGATGATGGCGGTCACTTCGGTCTGGGTCAGTACGGCTTTGGTTTTCATGTTTTCTCCTGTCTTGGTATTTGGTTGTTCGCTATGTCGGGTGGGCCGTTGCCGCTCCGACCCGGCTCATCAAAACAATTCGTCATGCAACTGGCTGGTGGGCTAAAGCCCACCCTACGCCGGGGCGCTTTTTCAGCTCCTGCCCGGGCCTGTTCACGCCTCGCTGCATCCGCCTATTAGGCGATTCCGTAAAAACCTGTAGGGTGGGCTTTAGCCCACCAATGGCTCAGGCCAGCTGAGATGGTGATCTAACGCAGAGCGCCACCCAGCCCATCCTAACGGTCAATAAGCGCGTTTATTGCATCGCCTCCTCGACGATCTCGATCCAGTGCCGCACCGGTGTCCGCCCGACGCCGTCGAGGTGCGTCTGGCAACCGATGTTGGCGGTGACGATGACATCCGGCTTGCCGCTTTCCAGTGCGTTGAGCTTGTTGTCGCGCAGCTGCTTGGACAGCAGCGGCTGGGTGATCGAATAACTGCCCGCCGAACCACAGCACAGATGCGCATCCGGTACCGCGGTGAGCTGGAAGCCGAGCCGGGTGAGCACGCCTTCGACCGCGCCGCCGAGTTTCTGTGCGTGCTGCAGGGTGCAAGGGCAATGAAAGGCCATGCGCTTGTCGGTCTCGACCTTCAGCCGTTCCAGCTCGGCGCTGCGCATCACCTCCACCAGATCCTTGGCCAGCTCGCTGACCCGCGCGGCCTTGGTCGCGTACGCCGGATCACCTCGCAGCAGATGACCATAGTCCTTGATGAAGGCTCCGCAACCACTGGCGGTCTGCACGATGGCTTCGGCGCCAGCTTCGATGGCGGGCCACCAGGCATCGATGTTGCGGCGCGCGCGGTCGAGGCCGGCTTGCTGGGCGTTCAGGTGATAGTCCACCGCACCGCAGCAGCCGGCTTCACGGGCGGTCGTCACGCTGATGCCAAGGCGATCAAGCACGCGTGCCGTGGCGGCGTTGGTGTTCGGCGACAGGCTCGGCTGCACGCAGCCTTCGAGGATCAGCACGCGGCGTGGGTGCAACACCTGGGGCCGCGGCTTGGCCGGGGTGACCTGGCGTGGCATGTGCGCCTTGAGCGTCGCCGGCATCAACGGGCGCAGCGCATTGCCGGTACCCAGCAGCGCCTTGAACAGCCCTGGACGCGGGATGACGGTACGCAAGCCGGTGCGCAGCAGCCGTTCCCCCGCCGAGCGCTGGACCTGCTGCTCCATGAAGTCGCGGCCGATGTCCAGCAGGTTGTGATACTGCACGCCCGATGGGCAGGTGGTTTCGCAGTTGCGGCAGGTCAGGCAGCGGTCCAGATGGGTCTGGGTGGCCTCGGTGACTTCGCCGCCTTCGAACATCTGCTTCATTAGGTAGATGCGCCCACGCGGGCCGTCCAGCTCGTCGCCGAGCAGCTGGTAGGTCGGGCAGGTGGCATTGCAGAAGCCGCAATGCACGCAGGAGCGGAGGATGCTTTCGGCCTCCTTTGCCCGTGGCAGCTTTTTCGCCGCTTCGCTCAGATTCGTTTGCATAGTTAGGTCTAGACCTCGGAATACATGCGGCCGGGATTGAAAATCCCCTGCGGGTCGAGCGCCGTCTTGAGCTGGCGGTGGTAGCGCAGCAAGGGCTCGGCCAGCGGCTGGAACGGGCTGGCGGCGGCGCCGGCGGTGAAACAGGTGGCATGACCGCCCACCTCGCTGACGATGGCGCGGATGGTTTGCGCATCGGCATCGGATTTGAGCCAGCGCTGGGCGCCGGCCCAGTCGATCAGCTGCTCGCCGGGGAGCGCCAGCACCGGGGTATCGGTAGGCAGCGACAGACGCCACAGCGGACGGGCATCAGCGAAGAAGCCCAGGCGCTGTTCGCGCAGTTCATTCCAGTAGCCGACGTCCAGCGTCTCGCCACCGATACGGTCGCAAGCGGCATTGACCGACCCTTCGCCACCTTCGAGGCGCAGATGCAGCGCCTGGCCGTCATGGCTCGCCGCCGTGATCGGCACCGGCTGCTGGCCCCACTCGGCGAGCTTGAGCAACGCACGCTCGACCGGCATTTCGACCCGCAGGCTGCGGCACAGACGCGGCTTGGGCAGCACTTTCAGCGAGACTTCGGTGAGCAGGCCAAGGCAACCGAAACTGCCGGCCATCAGCCGTGACAGGTCGTAACCGGCGACGTTCTTCATCACTTCGCCGCCGAAGCGCAGGTGCTTGCCGTGGCCGGTGATCACCCGCGAACCGAGCACGAAGTCTCGCACCGAGCCGCTCCAGGGCCGGCGCGGACCGGACAGGCCAGCGGCGATCATCCCACCAACGGTGGCGCCTTCGCCCAGATGCGGCGGTTCGCACGGCAGCATCTGGTTGGCCTCGTCGAGCGCGGCTTCCAGCTCCGCCAACGGGGTGCCGGCGCGAACGCTGACCACCAGCTCGGTCGGGTCATAGGTGACGATGCCGCGATGGGCGCAGGTGTCGAGCAGCGTGCCCTGCACCTCGCGGCCGAGAAACGCCTTGCTGCCGCCGCCCTGAATGCGCAGCGGGGTGTTGCTGGCCAACGCCTGGTTGACCTGGTCGAGCAGCTGCTGGCTGTCGTCGAAGGAAACCGTCATCAGAAGCGCTCCAGTTCAGGGAAGGGCAACTGCCCGCCATGGACGTGCATGCCGCCGAATTCGGCGCAGCGATGCAGCGTCGGGATGTTCTTGCCAGGGTTGAGCAGGCCGCTGGGATCGAACGCCGCCTTCACGGCATGGAACAGGGCCAGCTCGTCGGCGTTGAACTGGGCGCACATCTGGTTGATCTTCTCGCGACCGACACCGTGTTCGCCGGTAATCGAGCCACCAACCTTGACGCAGAGTTCCAGAATCTTGCCGCCCAGCGCTTCGGCACGCTCCAGCTCGCCTTCGGTGTTGGCATCGAAGAGGATCAGCGGGTGCATGTTGCCGTCGCCGGCGTGGAATACGTTGGCCACGCGCAGACCGTACTCTCCGGACAGGTCGGAAATGCCCTTGAGCACGCCCGGCAGCTCGCGGCGCGGGATGGTGCCGTCCATGCAGTAGTAATCCGGCGAAATCCGCCCGACCGCCGGGAAGGCATTCTTGCGCCCGGCCCAGAACTTGACCCGCTCGGCTTCGTCCCTGGCCAGCCGCACTTCGGTGGCGCCGGCCAGCTTGAGCACCTCGCCCACGCGGGCGCAGTCATCGTGTACATCAGCCTCGACGCCATCGAGCTCACAGAGCAGGATCGCCTCGGCATCCACCGGGTAACCGGCGTGGATAAAGTCTTCAGCGGCGCGGATCGACAGGCTGTCCATCATTTCCAGCCCGCCGGGAATGATGCCGGCGGCAATGATGTCGCCCACCGCTCGGCCGGCCTTTTCCACCGAGTCGAACGCCGCCAGCAGCACCTTGGCGACCTGCGGCTTGGGCAGCAGCTTGACCGTCACCTCGGTGATGATGCCGAGCATGCCTTCGGAACCGGTAAACAGCGCCAGCAGGTCGAAGCCGGGTGAGTCCAGCGCGTCGGAGCCCAGCACCATGCGCTCGCCCTCGACGGTGAGGATCTCGACCTTGAGCAGGTTATGCACCGTCAGGCCGTATTTCAGGCAGTGCACACCACCGGCATTCTCGGCGACGTTGCCGCCGATGGAGCAGGCGATCTGGGACGAGGGATCCGGGGCGTAATAAAGATCATAGGGCGCCGCCGCTTGGGAAATCGCCAGGTTGCGCACGCCGGGCTGGACGCGAGCGAAGCGACCGGCCGGGTCGACTTCGAGAATCTTGTTGAAGCGCGCCATCACCAGCAGGATGCCCTGCTCCAACGGCAGCGCACCGCCCGACAGCCCGGTTCCGGCGCCGCGTGCAACCACCGGCACGCCACGCTGGTGAGCGATCTTCAGCAGGGTTTCGACCTGTTCGATGCGCTCGGGCAGCACCACCAGCATCGGCGTAGTGCGGTAGGCGGACAGGCCGTCACACTCGTAGGGCTTGAGGTCTTCGCCGCGGTGGAGAATGTCCATGTCGGGCAATTGCGCCTTGAGCTCGGCAAGCAATGCCGCTTTGTCGACCTTGGGCAGCTCACCGTCGACGCGTTCGTCGTAAAGGATATTCATGGCAGTCGGTGCTCTTCTTTGCGTTCACCGCACACGGCCAGCTGCGGTGGTTTGACGCATCATTAGGCGTCGTCCCTCTGCCGTCCACCGCAAAAACCACTGGTCCTACCAGTTTCTTTCACGAAGCTGTCGATCGATATGACACGAACGTACAAGTAGCGGGGCCTTGCAGCCAATCAGCCTCAGCTGCGGTAGACTTCGGCCAAACTGGTCCTACCAGTGACGGAGTCCTATATGCTGCTTGAAAATTCCGGGCAACGTCGTCAGCTCGCGGACGTGGTGGCTGAGCGTATCGAGCGCCTGATCGTCGATGGCGTGCTCAAGGTCGGCCAGACACTGCCGTCCGAGCGCCGCCTGTGCGAGAAGCTCGGTATTTCGCGCTCGGCGCTGCGCGAGGGGCTACGGGTGCTTCGCGGGCGCGGCATCATCGAGACCGCTCAGGGGCGCGGTTCACACGTGGCCAAGCTGTCCGGCGAACAGGATGCCAGCCCGCTGATGCATCTGTTCAACTCGCAGCCGCGCACGCTTTACGACCTGCTCGAAGTCCGCGCCCTGCTGGAGGGCGAATCGGCCCGGCTGGCGGCGCTGCGCGGCACCGACGCCGATTTCGTCCTGCTGCGCCGGCGCTACGAAGAAATGCTCGCCGCGCACACCACCGAGGTGGCCGACCCGCGCGAACATGCGCGCCTCGACCACGCCTTCCATCTCGCTGTCAGCGAGGCCTCGCACAACCCCGTACTAGTCCACACCCTGCAGTCGTTGACCGACCTGATGCTCTCCACCGTGTTCGCCTCGGTGAACAACCTCTATCACCGGCCGCTGCAGAAACGGCAGATCGACCGGCAGCACTCGCGACTGTTTCATGCGATCACCGAGCGCCTGCCAGATCAGGCCCAACGCGCCGCCCGGGATCACATCCACAGCATTCGCGACAATCTCAAGGAGATCGAGCAGGAGGAGCAACGCCTGGTGCGCGCGACCATGCGCCTGGAAGGCTGGACGTAAAAAGCAGCGCCAAGCGACAAGCCGCAAGCGAGCCCCTGCCAGCTTTGGCTTGAAGCCTGAAGCTTGAAGCTTGAAGCTTGAAGCTTGCAGTTTGCAGCTTGCAGCTGCTCTTCTACCCGCATGCTAGACTGGCCGCTTCTTTTCGCTGCCCCTAAATGCTCGTGCCCGACTCTCAAGATTGGCTGCCCGCCGACCGCCTCCCCACCCCGCTCGCCCCGGACCTGCACAACTGGCTGTACGTCGATAATGGCTCGCTCACACGGCGCCTCACCGCACTGGCCACTGGCGCGTTCAGCGTGACGCCGCTGACCGAGGGCTGGCAACTGCTGCGCGAGGATGAATGCGCCGCGCTAGGCGTGACCAAAGGGAGCGAGGGCTGGGTTCGCGAAGTCTATCTACGTGGCCACCATGAGCCCTGGGTATTCGCCCGCAGTGTCGCCGCGCGTCGTGCGCTGGAAGAGTCCGGGCTGGATCTGCCACACCTGGGCAACCGCTCGCTGGGCGAACTGCTGTTCAGCGACCCGGCCTTCGCACGCGGCCCGCTGCAGGCCCGCCATTATCCCGGCGCTTGGCTGCCGCAGGACGTTCGACAGCCTCGGCTCTGGGCACGCCGCTCCTGCTTCAGCCAGGGCAACTTGCGCGTGCTGGTGGCCGAAGTGTTTCTGCCAGCACTGTGGCAGGCCGCACGGATCACCACCTGAACGCGGCACAGGCTGCCCGTAACCGCCGCTCACCGACCGGAGACCCGCCGATGTATCAGAAGCTTCTGCAATCGAGCAATCGCCTCCACCCGCGCGCCTGGGACTTTATCAAGCTGATGCGTCTGGATCGCCCGATCGGCGCCTATCTGCTGCTCTGGCCGACGCTCTGGGCGTTGTGGATTGCCGGCGAGGGCTCACCGAGTGTCAAGAATGTTGTCATCTTCGTCCTCGGCGTCATCCTCATGCGCGCCGCCGGCTGCGTGATCAACGATTTCGCCGACCGCAACCTGGACGGGCACGTCAGCCGTACCAAGGGCCGTCCGCTGGCGACGGGCAGGGTCACCTCGAAGGAGGCCTGGATCCTCTTTGCCGTCCTCGTGTCACTCAGCTTGGTCCTGGTCCTGTTCACCAACGCAGCGACCGTTTGGCTGTCCTTCGGCGCCCTTGGCGTCGCTGCGCTCTACCCTTTCATGAAGCGCTACACCTATTACCCGCAGGTCGTGCTCGGGGCAGCCTTTTCCTGGGGCATGCCGATGGCCTTCACCGCCGAGCGAGGCGAGTTACCCCCCGAAGCCTGGCTGCTGTTCATCGCCAACGTGGTCTGGACCGTGGGCTATGACACCTACTACGCCATGGCCGACCGCGATGACGACCTGAAGATTGGCATCAAATCCACCGCCATTCTCTTCGGCGAAGCTGACCGGGTCATCATCGCCACGCTGCAGGGCCTCGCCCTGTTCTGCCTGGTTCTCGCTGGCCTGCGCTTCGAACTCGGGCAATGGTTTCATCTCGGGCTGACCATCGCCGCGGCCTGCTTTGCCTGGGAGTTCTGGACAACCCGCTCGCGCAAGCCACAGGTATGCTTCCAGGCCTTCCTGCACAATCACTGGGCGGGACTGGCGATTCTGCTGGGCATCGTGCTCGATTATGCGATGAAGACGAGCTAGAGGCTGGAGG
>NZ_JAMOIE010000008.1 GCF_024448935.1 Stutzerimonas stutzeri | reverse complement strand
ATAGTGTGAGGCCAGCAGCGTTGCGGCCTACAAGGCCATTCGGAGAGCATCCGGCACCCTCAGTTGCCACTCCGTTGAGCTGGAGGTACTCCCCTACTTCGGTCCTCCCTTCCGAGGTCAACTTGCCCCCGCGCATCTCGCCGGCGGTGTAGACGTTCTTGTTTGCATACGAGCGCACCCAGGTCGGATCGCTCATATACCAACCGCCGACCCATTTCTCGTTGTACCAACCACTATCCCCGCGAGTACGGAACCACCCACCGGTATAGGTCTCCCCGGTAATGTCAGCCGTCTGCCCCTTGATCGTGCCGCCGACGGTTGCGTTGCCGGCGACGGCAGCGTTCCCGGTGATGTTTGCTGTAGTAGCGTTCACCGTGCCGGTGTTGTTGAGGTTGTTGCCTCCCATGTCGATCGAGGTGTTCATCCGGTTCACTTCGGGGTGACCCGCTACCGAGTTTCGATACAGGTAGTCGTTGGTAAGGGCGCCGTCGTCGAAAAACAGAGCGGTCGCCAAGTGCCCTGCCCCCGGGGAAACGCCGTAGGACGCCAGCGGCACGCCCCACCCTCCAAACGAGCCCTCCACCCGGGCTGTGTCGACGTTCGAGACATAGCCGCCGCGAGCGCCCACCTGCTTGGCAATCCGACGAATGCTGGTCTCGGAAATGGTTTCACCGCCGGTGGTGACAACCAGCGTCTGCAGCTTATTCGGCGTCGGCTCGATCGCCAGTACCCTGTAGGCCTGGCCGAAGCTGTTCAGGTCGGCGACGCTCGTCTCCAGGTACCCGGTGTTCTTCAACATCGTCGTGGTAATCGTCGCCGGCGTAGTCGGCCCTGCAGCCGCAACGACCGCGGCGTAGTTGTCCTTGATATAGGCTGCAGCCGCGTCGGAAATGATTTTCTGGTGATCGGCAGTGGTCTGCGCGGCCATGTTGTCCGCGTGATCGAACATCGCCTGGGCACCGATCCCGAGGGCGGAGATCACCAGAATCAGCACCACGATCATTTCGATCGCGGCAAAGCCCTGCTGCTTCTTCGCACCCCGCAATACCCTGCCTCTCGCCTTCATGTTCTCGTCCCTCCAAATAGGTTTTCGGTGCTCCACGAGGCCTGCCGGAGCTGTTGTTCGATGTCTTGGTGCAACTGGCCAAACTCGCCCTTCCGGATCTTGGCCCGGATCCCGGTATCGCCTGCGCCAATGGAGAGCGTCTTGACCATCAGTCGACCAGGCTGACCAGGCTGCCGTTTGATGGTCTGCCAGATGACTGCACTCAGACCGTCGGCAAGCAGGTCGTTGTTGTTCGGCAGCTCCGCGCACCAGGTCGAGATCCTCGACAGAGCATCAGGAATGTCACGACCGTGTATGGTCGCGATGACCAAGCGACCATTGGTACTCGCGGTGACTGCCTCGACGCCGGCGGCCGTGTCCCTAATCTCACCAATGAGGATCAGGTCCGCACTGGCTCGCATCGTTTTGATGAGGTGCTCGCGGTATCCACCAGCCTTTCGCGACGCCGGCACTTGGATACAACGGCCAGGACCATGCAGCCCGTTCAGAGGCGTTTCCGGCGGATCCTCAATCGCGATAGCGACGCCGCCATGAATCATCAGGCGCTCCACCACGAGAGATGCTGCAGAGGTCGTCTTGCCGACCCCCATCTCACCAGCGAAAAGGATCAGCCCCCGCGTCCCCTTATCGAGCAGGAGCTTTACCGCGTGCGGAGGCAGGCCCAGAGTCGCGAAGCGGCGGATCTCCGCCTCCGGTCGCCGAATGAAAAAGACGTTGCTGTTGGTCACGTCGGTCATCTGGGTGACCCGCAGCATCGTACCCTCGTGGATCACCGCAAACTCGGACTCACCATGCGTGGCGTAGCCCTCCATGCACTTCTGGCGAAGTGCATGAATAAGCTCCTGCATGCTGTCTGGCACAGGGATCCGGGGCGCATGCGCCCCGGCCACCTGTTTCATGTCGCTGTAGCCCTCACCAATGTAGAGATCGATCCAGCCGAACTCTTTAGGCGAATGGTTTTCTGGGCCGCTCATACCCCTCCCTTACTGCCACCGGCAGATTAGGTGTTGCTCGCCCAGGTGAGGGAGTTGCTGGTGGCACTGCTGCAACCGGCGGTCGCAGCAGCCTGGGTGACCTCACCAATGATCGCGGTACCGGAGTTGATCCTGGTGGAGTACACCCCACCCCGGGCCAGCTTGGTGGCCAAGGTCAGGCAAACGCCTTCGGGAACAGCGGCAGACGCGACCGTGAAACCGGTACCGGTGGATACCACGGTCACAGCACCACCCCAGGTGTTGTAAAGCGCGCCGGAGGTAACGGTCATGTTCTTCGGCACAGCACCGGCCTTGATCAGCGCCGGCACCAGGTTCGTACCGGAAGCGCCGTAGCCGGAAGAGGTTTTCAGGTTCTTGGTGCCAGCCATGAGCATGTTGACGTTGGAGATCTCTTCGGCGGCCTCGTTGCTACCGAACAGGGTGTCCCAGCGACTCGCCGCCAGGGCCAGCAGGCCGATCACGATGATGAGCACCACGATCATCTCGATAGCCCCGAAACCCGCCTGCTTCTTCGCATGGGCCTTGCGATTGATGCCAGGCTGAACTGGCTTTACTTCTGCTGCTTTTTCCATAGCTACCTCTGTGGTTGGGATTTTGCTGTTGTTCACTTCGCTACCGCCTGAATTGCGTCCTGGATGCCCGACACCCCCGAAATAACCGTCATCAGAATCACACCGACCGTGATGATCCCGCCGGCGATTGCCATTTTTGCGGCCGACTGGATCTGCTTGATGCTCTTCTTCAGCCATCGATCACCGAAGTTGCTCAACGCATCTTCGAAACCATCCTTGCCCGACAGGATCATGAGGAACTGGACTGCCTTCTTATCTGGGAAGTCGTATCCGGCCTTGCTCAACGCGACCCCCAGGTTCCCCCCGATACCCAGACCGTAGAAGGCGGCATTAAGGCGTTCGCGCAACCACGGGCTCGCTTCCGCGGCCATCATCCGGAGGGAGTCCTGCAGGGAAACGTTTGCTTGGATCATCACGCCGACGTTGAGGAGGAACGTCGAGCCGTGGAGCATTCGATACACCGACCAAGGCGGAAGCTTGTCGAGGTGGACGCGCAGTCCACCTCGCAGATATGGAAGCGAGGCGAAGACCAGGAACAGGAAGATCAGAATGCCGGCCAGGGTGATCGCCCCGTAATGGACGACGTATTGGGACATCTCGTAGAGGAAGGCCGCGGCGCCGGACCAGGTCTCTGGATTAGAGGTCCTGGCCAATTTGGGAACCAACTTGGTGGACACCATCACCAGCATCACGCAGACCATGGCCATCAGGAACGACGGATACACCGTAGCCAGCAGGATGGCTCCCACGATGTCCTGCTTGGCCGTGATGATCTTTCCGCAGTTGTCGAATGAGGTCTTCAGATCGCCAGAACGCTCGCCAGCGGCGATCAGCGTGTATTCCTGATAGGGAACCCACTTTGCCAAGGCCTTGGATAGCGGCTTGCCGTCGGCCACCTCACGGTAGCAGTCGTAGGTCACCGCAGCGAGCGCTCGCTTCGGTTTCTTCCCGTTCTCACTATAGATCTTGTACATGTCCTTCAATGCAACATCGAGGAGCACTCGGTTTTCCAGGAGCAACGACAGCGCCTCGTAGAGCTCCATCCTTATAGAGCCGTAGAACTGCAGTCGGATCACCGCGAGATCCAGCCTGGCCATCAAATCGTGCAACTGCATTTCAATCCCTCAGGGTGATTTCGTCTTCGTCGAGCGTGCAGATGTCGCGCTCTCCGTGCAGCGGATCCACACACCCCATGTTCATCAGGCGAATGAGGTGCGCGTTCTTGGTGATGCCGCCCATGTGGTCGACCCAGTAAGCCCTGGCGTCGGCCTTGCCCTTCTCTCGGAATGCCTTCATGAACCCCTTGTTCGGCATCATGACCTCCGAGACCACCGTCCGACCGCGCACACCCGTGCCGTTGCAGTCAGAACAACCTGGGCCACACACGTAAACGGTGCTGGGCGTGCAGAAGCGCTCCACACGCTCAATGAGGTCAGATGGCAGTTGGGCCTTGGCTTGTACGAACGGCAGCTTGCAGCTGTTGCAGAGCGTTTTAACCAGCTCTTGGTTGATGAGCCCGGTCATCAACATGGGATCCGTCAGGAGACTTATCTCAATGCCGAGGTCTTTCAGGCGCTCAACGATAGCGACGAGATCGTTCGCGTGGAGCGTCGTCCACAGCTGGTGCCCTGTCATCGCGGCAGTGAAAGCCGCCTTTGCGGTCGCGAGATCGCGGATCTCACCCACCATCAGGACATCGGGATCGAGACGAAGCGTGTTGGAGATCGAGCGCGCCCACTCCTGGGATACCGCTTCAGCATCGTCCGAGTCGCATAGAATTGGGGTTTGAATCGCCCTACCCTTGCCGATCTCGTATTCCGGTGGGTTCTCGATCGTCAGCAAGCGGATCTTGTACTCAAACAGCTCCAGCAGGTCGCTCAACACGCGCTGTAGGGTGGTCGACTTACCTGAGCCGGTCGGGCCAGAAAAAATGATGATCCCTTTGCGGCGTTGGATCATGCGCGTGATCAGCTGGATCTGTTCCAGCAGATAGCCGAGCTCTTCCAGCGACCCGCCGGCCGAGCTCCGCAGTAACCGCATGACCATCAACGTCCCTTTGTCGGTCGGCCTGGTCGCGATGCGGGCGCCATACAGGCCCCAGGCCTTCACGAAGGACTGCTTCAGACGGGCATCTTGCGGTTGGAGGTCGTTGTAGGTTGGATCCGCTACGTCACACATCGACTGGTAGATGGTCGAAGCGATAGCTTGACCATCTTCCGCCCGGATCTGGTCCTTGACGACCAGATCCCCATTTACCCGGTACTCAACGAGCGCGGTATGCCGTGTCTTGTCGATGGTCAAATGGATATCGCTCGCGCCGCAGGTCATCGCGTCCTTGACGAGACGTTGCACCTGCACTTGCCGAGGCGTGGTTTCTTCGATCAGACCGACCGGCTTGGCGACAGCGATCGCCGGCCGCACGGCCGCTGCGTTGGCATAGAGTTCGCGAATCTCCGGCAACGGGTGCTTCTGCAGGGTATAGCGGACCTTGCTACGCCCCAGACGCTCCATGAAGCCGAGCACATACGGATCGCCGAGGTGCGAAGCCGAGACATGGAGCACCAGGTCATCGGTCAGGCACAGTAGATCCCGCAGCTTCTCATCGATAGAGTACTTCCCGCCGGGAGCGGTAAGCACCTCACGAGGTGTTTCGATAGTAGCCAGCGCAGGAACGCCCATATGCTCTCTCCGTGCCCCTTTACGGATTCAAGCCAGGAAGCATCGGCTGAGGTACGCCGTATCCAGGCTGCCCCATCCCAGGATTCATGCCGTTAGCGACACCTGCCGACGGTGCGTGCGAGGCGAAGCCCACCTGGAACCGTCGACCTCCTTTCTGCAGCTCCACCTTGTCCACGGTGACGTGTACGACCTTGAATCCGCCGGGAATAGTTTCCCCGGCTGCAGCATCGGCCGTGATCCCCGAGGAATAAACAAACGTCGCGTAAAGCTTGCCGTTGACACCCGCTACAGATCGAACCGATGGAGTACCTGCGTCAGCGAGGCCGCCCGACGACAACCCCATCGGGACCCCGCCGGCGCTGCCGCCATTGAGCTTGCGCAGCTCATCTTCCTGCCTGGCCAGGTCGACTTGCGCTTTCTTGAGCAGCACCTGCCCCTGCAGTTGAGTCAGGTCGCCCACGGTTGCGTCGGCAGCGAGCGCACTGGACGATACGACCAACATTGCGATTACGATCGCAGCAGGCATCTTATTTTTGGGCATAGATCTCTCCATCGACCTTCCAGGTCAGTTGGGCCGATTCGAAGTTGAGGTTTACCGAAATCTCGGTCAGTCGAAGCCCAGGACCAGCAAGCCCAGACAGCGTTTCGTTCGGCGCCCGCGGCGACTCATAGCTGAAGGTGAACGTGCGCCAGAACGGCTCGGGCTTCTTCGGCGCGTTTGGATCGTTCGGATCCTCGCCGGGCATCACCTGCCGCTGCTCTTCTGTGGCCTTCTCGTTGATGACGGGCTTCAAGCCGAGACGTTGGAAATGAGAGGAGAACCTGTTCAGCAGCGGATTCATCTGCTCCAGGTCCTCATCGCCGCCTACCCCCATGTCGAGAGGCACATGTACAGCTGCCGCCTGACCCTCTTCGAAGAAGGCGGGCTCGGCGGCAGGAAAACGTGGGGCAGCGCCGATGATGAAATCGCCTACCGTGGCGTTCCCCGTGCGCGAGTAGGTGACGTCGACCTTGTCGAAAGAACAACGGGCGGACTGGAACACCCAGCCGTCGAAAGCCAGAGGGAGCTTGGTGACCTGGGCAAAGCAGACGCGCCAAAAGCCATCAACCTCGGCCATCTTCGCCCACGGGTGTTCGAGAGCCTGCAGCGACTGTTCCTGCTGGGCTTTTTCGTTCAGGCGCTCCAGCTCAAGGCGTTGCTCTTCTGCAATGCGGATCCGTTCCTCACGGATCCGCTTTTCTTCCGCGGCCTTCCACTGGAAGAACACAACAGCGCCGACCAGGGCAAGGACGCCCAGTACGCCGACAACGCCCCACTCCTTCGAGGTCAGGCCGAAGGTCAGCTGCTTGAGCCGGTACTCTTTCTTGAGGCTGGATGCTACCAGCACCTTGTCGAGGTAGAGCTCGTTGTTGGAAAACCCAAACTCGGGTGGAGAAAAGAATTTGTCGTTCTCGTCGGTAAAGAACGCCTGGAAGATCTGCAGTTTTTCCTGAATCTCGACTTGATCACCCACGATGTCGCAACCCGGAAGGATCGCACCATCTTTCACGCCGACCAGCGCGTAGCGCTCGGCACCAAGGGCAAACACGCCAAGCCAGGACTCACCCAAGGCTCCTGCTAGCGCAGCGGCCAGGCTGTACATGCCCTTGGTCACACCAGCGTTCTTCGAGACGAAACCCGCCTGGATGATGCTCCCGTGACGAATCGCCACGATGTCCATCTTCTCGCGCTTTCCGATCTCCCGGGCCTCTTGCAT
Source organism: Stutzerimonas stutzeri (assembly GCF_024448935.1). Lineage (GTDB taxonomy): Bacteria > Pseudomonadota > Gammaproteobacteria > Pseudomonadales > Pseudomonadaceae > Stutzerimonas > Stutzerimonas stutzeri_AO. The sequence continues at coordinate 79,756 of NZ_JAMOIE010000008.1, read as the reverse complement.
GTAGGCCCGCGGCTTGCTCAGTGGCTGCCAGAAAAGGCCGCTGACGAAGCTCTGTCCGTTCACCGTTGTCACGGTGACCGGCGTCGAGATGACCTCATCCTCCATCGGGCCCATGCTCAACCTTCCACGATCGGAGTGATCAGGACGACGATGACGTCCTTGCTGTTGTCACGCTTGAGGCTACCGCCCATCAGCCAGTTGCTCGCGCTACCAACGCCTGCCTTGCTGCCGTTGTCCACGGACTGCTCGAAGCCCGAAAGAACCAACGTCTCACCGGACCGCAGCTTGACCATCTGCGAGAAAATTCGGTTGTCGACCTCGGGAATCTCGATGGTGTTGTCGCCGCTGGAGACCTGGCGGATTTGCTTCAGCGCACTGAGGTTGATCGAGTAGCGCAGCAGTAGCTCTTTACCCGGCATCACGTAGGGAAGCAGGTTCATGTTGAAGCCGGACGTGACGGTCCCAGGAGTCAGCGAAGTGGTCGAACCTACGTCAGCCGTATTGGTGGTCTGAATGCTGGCCAGGTAGCTCGTCTGGCGAGCGACCTGGACAGGCACTGGCTGCAGGTTCAGCGTGGTGACGGATGGGCTGGTAATAGTCGATACACGACCTTGCTGGGCCAACGCCTTAACCAGCAAATTCGATCCAGCCCATTGGCTGCTTGTGTCGAGGATGCTGACCGAGCCTTGTACTGCTGCAGCATCCGCCTGGGTGACGTTCTTCCAGCCGATGCCCCACTTGCCGTTTACGGCCGTGTAGACCAGATTCCAGTCGATGCCGAGGTCATCCTTGTCGGTCAAGGTCACGCTCAGGACTTTGACGTTGAGAAGGACCTGCTTGGTGATGTTGCTGTTTTCGCCGTTCAGGAAGTCGCCGACACGGGCAAGCACTTCAGGCGTGTCCGTTACCGTCATCGTGCCGGTGGAGCTAGACATCGACATTCGGCCCACGCCCGGAGTGAGCATCGACTGAACACTGTTTCCGATATCCTTGGTGATATCAGTGTTGATAGTGACGCCGGTGGACTGCGAACTGCCGGAGTTGCCCGATATCCCACCGCCACTGCCTGAGTTGCTGGTACCGGAGTTGCTTACCCCAGCAGCAGAAGTGGTTCCTGAAGACACGACAGAAGTCATGTCGGTGACCGAAGGGATTGCATACAGGCGGAACGTCTTGGTGTCGACGTAGAAGATAGTGACCAGGTTTTCCGCAGCGCTATACTTCCAGGAGAGTCCCAGACGCACGGTAGCCATATCGAGCAGCCCCTTGGCCGGGCCGCCCTTCCACTTTAATCCGCTGATAGACAAATTGCGGCCACCGGACGATGCCCCCAATGCCGAGCCCCCCTGGGGCAGTGCCGGCAGCGGCGGAAGCCCCATGGCGCCGCCAGGATTGGCGGCGGAGCCCTGTTGCTCGCCCAGCGGAGGCAGCGAGAAGCTAGAAGCGCTACTGCCTGTCAGGGTCACATCCGGAGTGACACGAACCGGTATGCCACACCATTTTGTGATCTCCTGACCGACCTGAAAAATGTCGACGTCGGCCGTCGGCGAGTAGGTGATGTCGCAGTTAAGCGCGTCCGGGATCCCGTCGATCTTCAGGTTGATTGGGCGAGTCGATACCCACGGAGTGTCGGAGTAGCGAACGGTTGGCCTTGCCGGCGTATCCTGGCGCGACCGCATACTGGCGGCGAGGCCTTCGGCCGACTCGCTCGCATCCTCGGCACGGCGCATGGTGTCGTTGACATTGCTGATCGTGCAGCCGCTTGCGGCGACGAGCAGGAAGCTCGCGATCAAAGGCTTCAAATTCATGTTCAGTTTCTCGCTGAGATGGCCAGGACGGGCGGAGTTTGCTTCTGGTACACGTCGACCCAGAACGGCTTTTCAGCCTTCTCGTAGCTCCGGAACAGCGTGGTAATGGCGTCTAGGAAAGACCCTTCGAAAGTGAGCGAGGCCTTGATGGGGTAGTCGTAGTCGGCGTTCCACACCACGTCCCAACCAGCCTTTTTGCCCCACTCCTGGACGGAGGTTTTAAGCGTGCTGCCCGGCTTGGCCACCCACTGAGGTTTCGGCGGAGGCGGGGGCGGCACCTTGGCCGCTGCTACAGCAGTTGCCGGCGCGTACACCGGGCGTTTCTCGCCGATGAAGATCTCGCGCTTGTTCCAGTCGACCTCTGCAGAGAGACCCTGCTCGGTTGCCAGAATGTCGAGGACCTCCACCCAGCGCCGGCCACCACGCCAGTCGACCAATTTGCCTTTGTCGACACGGCCAACCATTTCCGCTTTCAGGTACCCATGCCAACCCACCGGCGCAATCTGCTTCAGCGCTTCGGTGATCCGCACTTGGCGACCGAAGCCGCGGCGAATCTCTACCTCCCCGGAGGGCTGCCCAACGAAGGTGACAGCCAGAAGGGTAAAGCCGCCGACGTTTGCAGCCGGCACCGATGCAACCGACAGGCCGGTAGTCGCGCCTGGCTGAATTACGGCCGTCGGCGGCGCTGCAGTGGCTACCGCAGCGGATGCAGGACGGCTCATCGCCGCCGGCACAGCAGGAGACGGCGCCGGTCGCACCGGAGGCTCCTCCGTGACGAAGAAACCCGCATGAGCAGCAACGGGCAATATCGCCATCGCCGCTGCAATCAAAACTAATTTTTTCATCCGCCTTGAAGCCCCTATGTCTTGTGTCTAGCCGTGCCTCATGAGCCCACCAAGGAGACCCTTGGCGGACGGTGCCCTGCCCTGCTCGGCAGCAGGTGGAGGTGTCGCCTCCCGCTCCTGCTGAGCAGCGTTCCGGGGCACGCTCGGTGGCTCCGGCTCCTGGGCTTGCTGCTGCTCCACAACAGTGGTTTCCACGCGACTTTCATTGCTTGAAAATCGCACTTCGTCTTTTTGCGTATTATTACTTTCGTTGTTTGATAACGCAACACTAACAGAGCCTAAAGCCTTTGCCGAAAGGATTTGATTTCCCACGGAGAGGCACAGCTTTAGGTACTCCTTGTCAGGTTTACCGAGCTCGGCTGATCGGCGATCGAACTCATCCATAACAGCCAGCTCGGCAGGACGCTTGAAGGAGAGGCGGAGAAGAAATCTCCGCCCGTAACGCTCCCAACTCTTGCTGGTCGTCCTGGCCATGAATCAGGCCTCCTGCCCCGAGGAGTCCGCGATTGCCTCCAGGGCCTGGTTCACCCGCTGCTGCTCTGCAGGGGACTTCCCGGCTAGCTCCTGGAGAAGCGCATCGACATCGATTTCCATCTTCAGGTACTTGAGCATTCCGCGAGCGTTGGAAAACTCCGGGCGCGTCGGTACGAGCAGGTGCGGGAAGGCTTCTTTCAAGCAGTTGGACATGAGAGCAGCACCGCCGCCCACCAGGATCACCGCCTGCATCTCGGCGGCATCGCCAATCCGGCGCTTAGATTCGCGGATGATCTGTTGCGAGATCTCGGCTACCGCAGCGTCGACGATGTCGCCGACATCGTGCTGCAGACCTCTGAGGCGGATGTTGCGGTGCCGGGCAACGTGCTCCAGCGTGGAGAGGCGGATCTTGCTGGCACCGAACTTACGTTTGAGCTCGTTCTCGATGATGTCGTAGACATTGCTGATGCCCACCACACCGGTACCGGACCCCACGTGATCAAGCTTGCCGCCGCCATAGACGGTGACACAGTCAGTAGTGCGCCCACCGATGTCGATAACGGCAACGGGAGCGTCCATCTCAACATCGGACTTGAAATTGCCGTTGTCGTCGACGACGTAGTCGATGTAGGCCACCAGGCCTTGTGCCGTCACCCGCTGCTGGATGATCTGGATGGGCTGCAACCCGCCCAGCGGTTCGACGGGTTCGGAGAGGTTCGCCATCTTGCGATCGATGAGGGATTGGTTGGGCTCGCTGCTGCCGGCAACAAAGAACGACTGAAACGGCAGGCCGGTGGCCAATACCACTCGTTTTCCAGAAAGCCCGAGCGAATGGAGCGTGTGGTGCACTAGGACGCGGTTGATTTCGCTGGTCGAGAAATCATCGAAGCGAGTGTCTTCGCCGTCGATTTGCGGATCCACGGTGTACTCGCGCCCGCTGGTCTGGTAGCCGCCCAAGCCTGCATCCCCGTCGCCACCGCCGATCAGGGACAAGGTGAAGCCTGCCCGGGCCAGAGATGGATGCGCGATCAGCGCGTCGCTCGCCAGCCCTTTCATCTGGCGGAAGCCGTCATCTACTACCGCGAGTACTACATCATCAGCTCCGACCGCGGCCGGAGAATTGTTTTTCGAAGCCATCATGCTCCCCTTATTTGATTTTTCTTTGCGGCTTGTGCCACCACGCAACGCCGTACCGAACCGGCCCGGCGATCCAACTGCGCAGGGCGCGTAAAGCCACCACCATTGAAATTCCAAGCCACTCCAGCACCCCGAAAAGCACAAACACTGCGAGCGCTGCGCCCATCGTCCACGGCCGAATGTGCATAAGAGCCAAAGCAAACGGGAACGCCGCCCGTGCATCGAAAATGAAGAACCGCACCGTGAGGGCGGTATTACGCCATTCGTTTTTTCTAGGCATGAGCCACCTCCAGCACACCGAACGGCGCCTGCGAGGTCGCCTCGGCCGCCTCGCCCTCCGCCCGGAACAGATCCACCTGCGTTTGATCGATGCGTCCTTCCGCGTGCAGACGTTCCGCGTCCTGCAACATCGACTGGCCGAACTGGGCCAGCAGCTGGCCGGCGCGATACGGCAGAAGCGAGATGTTGGTTGCGGCCGTTTTGAGCAGCTCGTTGCGGATGTAGCTGTTGAACACCAGGTGTTCCCGCACAGCGCAACGACGACCATCTGTGGAGCGCACCAAGCGCTGGCAGACGATGATTTCGATGTTCCCGATCACAGCCCCCATGATCGAGTAGAGCTCCTCGACCGGGCAGGCCTGGATCAACCGCAGGAAAGTGGTCTGTACGCTGTTGCTATGAAGAGTGCTGAGGACGAGGTGACCCGTTTGCGCTGCGAGCACCGCCGCCTTGATGGTTTCGGCGTCCCGCGACTCACCTACCAGGATTACGTCTGGATCGCGACGCAGTGCGTTAACGACTCCCAGAGCGAACGAAGCGACGTCGGCCGGCACGTCAGACTGGTCGATCTCACAGGACGTGGTTGCCAGGGAGTCCAAGCGGTACTCGATCGGCGCCTCAAACGAGACAATGTGCGTGTCGGACTCGGGATCCTCGGCGATCTTGCGAATCCACGAGGCGAGCGTCGTCGTCTTGCCGGCGCCGGTTTCCCCCGTGATGAAGACAAGACCCTGCAGTGGGAACAGAGCCCGCCAGAGATCCGCGTGGTACTCCTCCTCTCGCGCTGCAGGCGGAACTTCTTTCAGCTCCCGCATGATCACGGAGATGCCGAAAGCACCATCAATGCGAACGCCGGTGGCACACCAGCGGAAACGGTAGTCTTTCTCGCGGTTGACCTTCACTGAGAAGGCCTGGTCCAACGGCGTACCCTTGCGAAGTTCAACCTCGGCGTTAGCCCCGTACATCAGCACCACCAGACGAACCACCTCAGCATGCTGCAGCGGCCTGGTAGTGAGGCGAACCAGTCGCCCATGCACCCGGGCAACCACCGGGCGGGAAGTCTTGAAGTAGACATCAGACGCTTCCATGTCCATTGCATGGATGAGCACCTGGTCGAAATCGGCATCGTTGAAGCGAGCCGCCTCCCCTTTCATGAGATAGCCGGTCAGCCGATCACGAGCAACGGTCACGGAGCTCATCTCGGCACCGCCACCGGCTTCCAGATCGCCGGATTGGTTTGCAGCTGCGGCTTCGCCGTAATACGAAGAACTCGATCATTGATATTGATTTCGTTCCCATTTCCGGTAACGCCCATCTTCGACTCGGCAACATAGGGCTTGCTAATCATGCCCTTGGCAAGAAGGCTCTTATAAAGAACCATACCTTTGTAATCTCGTTCCAAGCGAGCCAACGACTGACCGAATATTTCATCAGCTTGTTTGAAACCGATATCCCAGCCTTGGGAGACATATTTCTCCCATACTTTCTTTTCGGCGTCATTTTTCGGCAACAGGCTCGTGGCCGGGACTTCTACTTGATATTGGAAGTCGTGCAGCAAGTAATCGCGCCAGTTAGTCGGCGCAGTAACAAATCTTGCTTGGCTCTCAATGCGGTAAGTAGCGTCAGCGACGCGGATAGTTTCGGTGTCAGGCAAGTTCAAACTTACTTGACCGTAGGACAGAACCGGGGGCATTACATTTCGCTCAAGAACTAGCGCGGCAAAATTAAAAATGCCGTCGAGAAGCGACTCGTTGGCACTCAGCATTTTGCCAATCTCATAGGATCGACGAGCCAAACCGCTTCGAACGCCATATCCCAAAGCCGCTTCTTTCAACGAGCTGAGACGGATAGCCGGAATGTCGCTTTCAATACTCGATTCATGAGCTGCATTGGTGCTTCCAGTGAGGACGCCCGACAAGTCCGGCGGCGGAGCATCCTGTCCGGCGAATGCGCCAGACGCGGCCAACAGGCAAGCAGCCAAAAGACCACACTTAAACGGCGCCATCGGTGTACCTCACTTCCACAACACGAAGCGAAGGATTCACTACGATGTCCGCACGCACACCGGCCTGGATGCCGACGTTACGCAGATGGTCAGAAATGCTCGCGGGGGACTCGCCGATCTGCACAAGGATCGGAACAGCCGGCGGTTTACCCATGAACTTCACTTCGTAGCCGGAGAACGATGCGAGCTTGCTCACCGCCTGTTCGAGAGAGCCGTGCCAGGGCATGGTCACGACCTGCTCCATGCCGCGGATCTGAGCATAGATCCGCGGCTGCGAAGGCCGGTTCTTCATCTTCTCGTACTGCTCAGCTTCAGCAAGCTGCGTGAGCGACTGCTGGATGTTCTTCGCTGTTTCCTGGAGCTTCTGGTAAGCGGGGTCGTCGCTGTAGCTCTTGTCGCCACCACGGCCAGTCCCAGCGCACCCGGACAACAACGTAGCGACAAGCAGAGAGCCAGCAATCACTCGGTTCTTCATCGTATCTGCTCGGTTGGTTGATGGATAAAGCGCTCCTTACAGGAAAACAACGCTTTAGCGCACGACTATACATCAACGAAAGTCGAACGATAAGACAATGATAGTCAGAAGTGACCCACCACTCAACACCAACCCACACCCATATAGGTCTTAGGTGACCTAAAATCCCTTCTGCCCGCCAAATAGGTCACCTGTGACCATCCCTATAGCCAGTGCGAGATGCCGCAGATACAGGGCTTTCGGGAGCCAATACCCCCTTTAGGTCACATGTGACACTCGGCAGCAGCACCGCCCTACTCCGCCGACAAATACCCAGACACGCCGACTCTTTTTAGGTCACAGCTGGCAGATCACTCGCAGCGGGTGATGCGCTCGCCGATGGATCGATGACGAACTCAGCAACGTCCGTTTCCGAATAGGTCAACACGGGTATCGAACGAAGATTTCTGGCGACAATAGTCTGCATCTGATACGTTACTTGGAGACGTTTACGGTTCCGAGTAACGGGGGTAGCCAAATAAAACTTATGATTCCGAGTAGACTTCCGGAAACGAATGAGCAGTACGTCATCAAGGCTCTCTCTGTCTGCTCCCAAGCTGCCCAGGCATACGGCATCGACTCCCCCCATTCGGTACCGCCACTCACGGTGATCGAGCACCTCATCACCCGTAAGCCCTCGATCGCCCGTAACACCTGGAAGCAGTACAAGAACGCCCTTCGGCATCTGTTCACTGAGCGTATGGCGGCGACTGAGGAGAAAGTCGTCCAGGAAGAGCTCCAGGCCGCTCTCCAGATGCTGGATACGACCTCATCAGAGGGCACCCTTCGAAAAGGGACTCAGACATCCTCCAAGAAGCAGAAGGGCTTTAAGCGAGCCGACTACCAACGTTTGCTTTCGTACCTGGAGATGCACCAGGGCAAACACCGCTATGCGCGCCCATTGAAGACCTGGTTGAAAGCGACCTACTTGGTCGGTCTGCGGCCGGGAGAATGGAAGTCAGCCGGCGTGACTGAGATCCACGGCCGCCCCGTACTTAATGTCGAGAACGCGAAGGCCACGAACGGCCGCGGCAATGGAACGTTCCGCTCCCTGGATCTGGGGGATCTGACAGCTGACGAGCTGGAGGACATCCACGAGATGATTGCGATGCTGGAAGGCTACGCCGGCGAGCTCCCGTTCGACACCCTGCAGGAGAGGATGGGCGACTACATGAAGTACGCCACCAGGCATTGCTTTGGGAAGCGAATGAAGTATCCGACGCTGTACTCAATGCGGCATCAGTTCTCGGCGAACGCAAAGCTGGCCGGCAACAGCAAGGCCGAGGTGGCCGCGCTGATGGGGCATGGAAGTGACGAGACCGCAGGAGAGCATTACGCGAGAAAGGTTTCAGGTGATGCCGCCGGAAAGGTGAAGCCGTTAGCCTCTGATGTCCAAAAAGTGCGATTGAAGTCGAAGACGTTCAAACCGAGGTCCAAAGTTGCTTTAGGCGGCGAATAATGATCGGCAAAAAAAAGGGATCTTTATGCTCCCTTTTTTGTTTGTATCGCTATGACAACTACGACTGCAGCCAGGATTCCACTACGTCGGCGCCGAATTGAGTTTTCCACTCTTTCAGAATCTTGTGATTACCACCCTTCGTTTCAACAACCTCGTTCGTGTTTGGGTTGAGATAGCGTTTTAACTGCCGCTCACGGCGCCCAGAATTCGGTTGAGTCTTCGAACTGCGGTTTTGTGCTTGCGGATCAAGTAAATTGATGACATCACGGAGAGATTTATTGTATTCAGACATCAAAGCACGCAGTTTGGTATCGAATTCGAGCTCTGCTTTCATCTGCCCATTCTGCTGCAAGCTAGCTAAACGAGCCTGGAGATCTTTGATGGCCTGCTCGGTAATACGGTACTCGTTAATCAGAGACATAGCATGGCTCGCTTATTCTGGAGGTCTGATAGTAAAAGAATTTGTGTTCGAATTCAAAACAGGTGCACTTTCCGTGCGATCTCCTTATACGGCCGCGCAGAGAGCATTTTTGCTATTTTGGGGGTCTGGACGTGGGCATCACGCTCGCAATAAAGGCTGCGCCTTTAAGCGCGTCGGCCCAGATGCGGATAGTTTCTACGGCTTGAGGCTGTGTAAGAGTCTCGGCGCGATACGTAGCCAGGCTCGCCTGCAACTCGTCCAGACGCTGGGCGGGCGTCCGCTCCAGATCCCAGCTTAAATAGTCACGGAAGGCAGATCGCAAATCCGCGACGAGGCTCGAAACCTCATTTCGACGCCATTGCGCAACGGTGTAATGTGAAGAACGCGGCGGTTCCTCCTGCATCACCTTACGCAGCCGGGAGTGGTCCTGCAGGTAGACCGCGTGCCCCAGAACAACCCGGGCAACCAGGTAAAGCTCAAGGATCTGCAACTGCTCGTTCACGGTATCCGCTGGCATGGCAAAGTTCGTCTTGACCAGTTGCTCGGCCTGTCGCTCCCACAGCTCGCGCTTTTTGGCTATAGCCTTCTCGTCGCGAGCCTTGCGCTCCTTTGCGTGCTGCACGTTGTATTTGACCGAATCCAGAAGCGCTGCAGCGTTGGTCAAAAGCTCCCGTTGCTCGGGGGAAAGTTTCTCGCCCAGGCGCCCAAGTAGCGAGCCGTACTGAGTCAGAGCACGGACTTCGCGGGCAGCGGCAGTAAGGCCGGTCTGAACCTTTCGCATGTCCTGGGCGCTGTAGTAGGTTCCAAGCTCCAAGACTAGATCAGCCGTGATGCCTGACGCCTGTGTCAGGCCGTTGCGTTTGCTGGTTGCCATAGGAACTCCCCTGAACAGCTCAGTCGTCGGCCTGTTCATTGGCCAAAATTGCGTTCAACACGGTTTCGTCATCGTCGAAGCAGCCGTCTTCAGCCAGGCCCAGATTCTCGTCGAGGATAACGCAGACGGCCAGAGCGGCTTGCGCTGGATCAGCGCTGTACTCACGAATGACGCGCTCGATTTGTTTACGGAGAAGGTGCGCGGGCTCGACCTGGCCTACTCCACGCTCAGAGGCTGGATCAGCTAGGCCCACGGGGGTAGGCGCTTCTGCCTGCGGGTCGGCGCCGATGATGGCGCCAGTGATGGTTCGAAACTTCAATTCCATGCTTGGTTCACCTACTCGGTTCAGTTGGAACGGCTATTTTCTTATGGTCGGAAGACTTTCATATTTCCGGTAATAATCACCGGTTCACCTTCTGAGTAAATGCGCTTAAAACGTTCATACAGGGCTGGATCGTAGCTCGATGGCGTGGTCACAACACCATGCCCTGCGTTGAAAACGCCCAGGCATTGCTCTTGCTCGGTTGTCGAATCGGGGATCGCCTGCGGTTTTTCAGTCATGGTCTTGCTTTCCTATTTGGACTCGTAAATTGTGCGCACTCGCTCTACGACCGGGTCGTCCAGTAGAACACGCCCATGGATGAACAAACTCACCGCACCCCAGCGATCGCCATGCTGACTGTTCAGGGAAGTCGCAAGATTGGCTGCAGCAGCCTCGTAGAACGAGCAAGGCGCTGCAAGAGGCGTCTCCCCCAGCTCGTGGATCATGAGGGCTCTGAACAGCGCAAGTTCCACCCCATGAGACTTGGCAGATGTCACCGCACAATCGGGTAGTGACTTACTTTCGGCAAAGGCCGGGCCAGTCTCCGTCAGAGCCCCAAGCAGAGCGAGTGAGAAAACTATGTTCTTCATCATGTGTGTCTCTTACGACGCCAGAGCCATGCAATGATCGAGGCTAACGCAACCACTCTTCCCTTCCAGCCAAATGACTGCCGAGTGGCCACCAAGCACTTGCGCCTCGGTGGTGGACTTGCCCCGATGCGTCTCCCCTTCACCGCGGATGTCCTCGTAGGCGATTAGCGTGCCGAGCCCGTGCAGTTTGTTCCAAGCGTCGCACTGGGACTGCAGTTGCGCTGGGGTTTTTCTTTTGTTTGCCATCTGAGTATTTTCCTCGCGATCTCAAACAGTGGCCTGGCAAAGCCAGGCCACTAGCAGAATCAGTTGTTTGCAGAAGCATCAAGAATCAGCTTATGGCTGCAATTGGTCGGATTACCGTCGACCAGAGTGCACCCTCCGAAACCGAACTCCAGGGGCTGTCCCTTTTTGATTTCGAACGACTGACTGAACTCGTTTCGGCTCATCTTCGGCAAATCAATCGCCAGATTAGTACCAGCCAGGGGCGCCTTGTCGAACCCCTCCAGCACAGCCAGCGAGCCTTTTACGGCGACGATCACGTTTTCACCAACAACAGCTGTCGGAGTCATCGACATATCGAGGCCCGTAACAAGCTTGCCCGGAATCAGCGTCGTTTTTTTGCCGTCGCTTACAGCTTTTTCGATATAGCTGTGGAGGACCTGGTCTTTAACGGGAAGGGTATTCCCCAGAAGAGTCGGTGCGGCAAACGAAGCGACAACCTCGTCCCCTTTGAACACCTTACCGCTCAGAAAGATGTTCGACCCGGATTCCGCCAGAGCCGAAGTGGCCAGCATGGGAAACATTACAGCAACAATCAGGAAGCGCTTCATCGCTTGTTATCCTTGGGTTGGTTTTTCAGTTTTCACGGTGAAAACAGCGAGCACCTAAGCTTGCTGTCGTTCCTCTTCAGGCGCGTCGGAGTCCTCAGTCGCCAGATCTTTTTCAGCCCTGTCGAGGGTACGCAGCAGCTCATCGAGCAGCAGCCGAGTCTCGACAGCCAGGGAGGTATAGCCAGGATCCTGGCGAACGGTCTTAGCAGCCTGGTAGAGCGAGTCAGAGTGCTTCTTCACCACTCGCTTGATTGCTGCGCCAGGCGCGTGCTTCGCAGTCGCTTTGTTCCGGCCCTGGGCCTGTGCTGCAGCAAGCATCTGCTCAAGAACCTCGACGGCCTTGTCGCCATGCGTCTTCAGCAGCTTGACCGCTTCAGTGGCCGAGATCCGGTCGTCGATAACGGCATCACGAATAGATTTCGGTCCCCCTACGAGCATCAGCAGGCCATCGACATAGGCAGTACCGAGGCCCATCCGATCGGCGACGACTTCGAGCTCTAGGCCGTAGCGAATCAGGCGTTTGCAAACCAGGCCCGTTTCGTAAGGCGTCAGGGGCAAACCGGTGTTGCTGCGGTACAGCTTTACGGTCAGGTCCTCCAGGGAGACGCCGCGCTCTTCCGGTACCGCAGGAATCGTTTCGATCTCGGCGCCTTCTTGAATAGCCAGAAGCACGGCCTTGGTCCGGCAGTGGCCATCGGAGACGTACTTGACCTCCTGATCACCTTCGCGAGCGATGTACACCGCGATGGGTTTGTCCATGTAGTAGCCTTCGGACTTCATCGAGTCCGCCAGTGCCCGGATATGCGCTTCCAGACCAGGGCGCGGAGTGCGCGCATTAAAGCCCGACATGAACTTCAGTTCGCGGGGATCCACCTGCCAGAGATCACGGCTTTTCGATCCCGACATAGCCTTCTTCGTGCTGCCCTGAACCAGGTCGCGTTCGAAGCTATCGAGCGGCATCTCAACTTGTTTTGCCATCACTGTCCCCTACCCTGCGTATCCGTTGTCTGGTTTGTTGCTATCGAATCGCGACTATCAGAGCTCAATCTGCTCTTCGCGTGCGCCAGGATCGTTTCGGGGCAATCACGCCACCGTTTGCTTTCCCGACTCGCCAGGTACGCCTTCCAGGTGCTCACCGCGATCGGCTTGGCCTGTCCAACATTCACCAGCTCCAACGCTTCCAGCTGAGTCATCCCGGCCTTTTCAATCAGCCTTCGGAGCAACGCCCCGTTGGTTTCCTCGGCAGTCATGCCATTCTCTCCACGGTGCACTTGTGCACCTATACTACACAGCAAATCGAAAAGATCAACAAACAAAAGTCAATTGTGACCTATTCCCTACCCTGCCCTTCTCAGCGCACATTTTTTAGGTCACATGAGCCCTATAGGTTTAGGCTAAAACTCGATTAGGTCACCTTTGACCGTCTATCGATTCGGGGTTTAACGCCTTTTTTTAGCCTAAAACCCCGAGGATTTCGCATCAGGTATTGCAAATCCTCGGGGTTAGCCCTACTTTTTAGGCACACAAACCCCGAGAAGGATTCGCTTCAATGGAAAACAATGAGTTCGGCATCGACCAGTACCCCTTCACCGACTTTCAGCAATTGTTCTATTCGAGCAAGTACGCGGCAGAGTGCATCCAGGTAAGCCAGGACATGCTTGCCCTGATCGAGAAGCAGCACAATCTCAACATCCGCCGCATTCCCCGCGGCACTGTCGAAGCACGTGGCTATACCCTCGACGATATCTTTCGCATCGCGTCGATCAGACGTGAGAGTGGCGTAATCAAGCCATTCCCTCGACCTATCACACTCTCGGTATACGTGCAGAAAGGTGGCACGGCGAAGACGACCACCGCCTGCAACCTGGCGATACAGTTCAGCTTGATGGGGCTGCGCACTCTGGTGATCGACAACGATCCACAGGCCGATGTCACGAGCATGTTGGGTTACGATCCCGACCTCACTGCAGCCGAGCTGGAGGACGTCGGTGTACCAGGGGCCCGAGCTGTAGACGGGCACATCGGGAATCTTATGCGTGTCGGCAGCACCTACACCCCCTTGTCGCTGGAAGAGGTTATCAAGAAGCCGTTTGGCGAATTCGGGCCGCATCTCATTCCGGCCGAAGTCACGCTCGACGAGATGGATATCGTGCTGCGGAACGCAAACGGCAGCGACTTCCGCTACTCGATCTTCATCGAGCAAGCACGCAACGGGAAGCTGCCGCACTGCGATCTTTCTAGCTACGACGTGATCATCATGGACAATGCACCGTCCGGCACAATGCTTTCTCGCAACTCGATGGTCGCTGCAGATTTCCTGGTCTGCCCCATCCGGATGGATAAGTTCTCGTTCAGAGCCCTGTCGCGCCTTGCATTCCGGCTGAGCGAGTTCGCCAAGGACTTCCAGCGGTCGCCTGAGATCATTGCGATCCCGACTATGTACATTCGCAACCGCCCGCGGATCCAGGCCAACCTGGAGCGCCTGACTACCCTCTTCCCGGGCAAAGTGACGCAGAGCCCGCTTTATCACAACGAGGACTATTCGAAGAGTCTTGAGGAAGGCATCCCTGTTTCGCTGTGGCGTCAGGCCAGCGACAATTCCGTCGGCGCTTTCCGCACCGTGTTCTCTGAGGTAGTGTCCCGTATCCGTGACGTCCTGGAGGCTTCGAAATGAAATCTACGCGCCCACTCGGGACTAGCCAACCAACCCATATTCAAGGAGTCCCCGTCGCCGAGGCGCCTGCAGCTAATCTCGGCAGGTCGATGAGCGACATACTGGCGGAGCGAGGGCTGCTCGACGACTCTCAGGCCCAGACTTCCGGTGTCCCTGCTGAAACTTTTCACGGTGAAAAGTCGACGAATTTTCACGGTGAAAAATCTGTAGGACCTGCAGCGCCTCTCGAAGGTCAGTATCTGCCAGCCAAGGAAGGTGTCACGCTTCTCGATACCGACATGGTTGATCCAAGCCCGTATCAGCCACGGAAGATCTTCAACGAAGTTGCACTCCAGCTTCTGGCTGACGCGATCCAGGCCAACGGCGGTCTCAACAATCCTATCGTCGTCCGCCCCAAAGCCAATGGTCGCTTCGAGCTTGTTGGTGGTGAGCGCCGCTGGCGGGCGCATGACATCCTGCAATGGACCAAGATTGAGGCCTATGTCCGGGATCTGTCTGACGAAGATGCAGCTGTCCTGGCCGTCACAGATAACGAATCCCAGGAGCCACTGACGGACTTCGAACGTGCGTTGAGCTACAAGAAGCTACTAGACAGCAAGGCCGTAAAGAACCAGATGACGCTTTCCCGCCGTGTTGGTCGAAGCATGGCCACCATCAGTCGCTGCCTGGCCTACTTCAAGCTGCCGCAAGAGACTCTCACACTGCTTGAAGACGATCCGGCATTCATCGGCACTAAGCATGTGGCCGATCTGGCGGCATTGGCAGACGAAGGGCACAAGGACCTGGTTGTCCAAGCTACGCAACTCGTCTTCGATGGAAAGCTCTCCCAGGAAGCCGCAGTTGCTTGGATCAAGAGCTCGGTGAGGAAGAGCAGTGATTTGCCGCCGGCGCCTCCGGTGCCCGTTAAGCTCTTCGCGAAAGGTCGCGAGTTGGCCGACCTGAAGGTTCGAGGGCAGAAGATCACGCTCGACTGCCCCAAAGGCGTCAATCCGGAGGAGGTTCTGGAGCTCATCAAGAAACACTTCGATCCACCATCTGAGGCTTGAGATTTTCCCAACCAAGGGCGCGATGAGCGCCCTTTTTTTTGCCCCATATTCTTTCACCTTACCTACATGACACCAGCTGATGCGAGTGATGTGGCAGCCCTTTTCACGGTGAAAAGGGCTGTTCATGCTGCCAGAAGGGCCAACAAGACCACATTCGCATGCAACCCCCATATCCTTTCACCTATCCGGTGCCAAGCATATGCCTATGTTTTTTTCACCGTGAAAACCGATACGGTTGTTGCTTGTAGATCATCCATGCAGCATCTCCGCCTGAACGTGGTCGAGGGAGTGCATCGTAGAACAGGAGGTCGGAAAGGAGAGGGTGGGGGAGGGGAGATTGGGAAGGGTATGCGTAAAGAGAAGGGGGCCGAAGCCCCCTTTCCTTTACGCACCAAGCGATTTTCTGTAGAGCTCAAGCGCTTCTTCGTAAGGAGGCAGCAGTTTTTCAGCGACGAACATGTAGAAGTTGTTGACGACCATGGCACTACCTTCACCTTTGGCGAGGAATTCGGCCCATTTCTTCAACATGAGGCGCTGCCCAACCAGGGTTGCTGCAAACTGATCATTGAGGGAATTGCGCACCTCACTGTCCATACCAGCAAGGAGCAGTTCAACCTCCGACCGGCGCTGAGCGTTGAACTCGCGGCGGACAGCATCGTCATCCTGCAGAAGGCTCTGTTGACCAGCCTGAGCGGCTTTGGGACTAGCCTGAGCCCCGCCTTGCAGAAGCTTGTCGAGCCCAGTCTTGGCCAGCTTCACATCTCCATCGCGCAGAACACGGAGGAAGTAGGGGGCAATGCCTTTCGCGCCGGCCTTGATCTTTCCTTCTGTGTACTTCTCCTGGACGTATTCCATAACGATGGAGATACGATCCTCAGAGTGGAGGGCCAGCGCTTCCTTCGCCTGAGTTTCCGTCAGGCAGAAATCGTCCTGCAACTTCCGCAGCAGCTCGTGGTTGAAGCTGGATGGAGAGTCGATCGCTAACGCGCCCTGGACGTTCTCCTGGATGCGAAACTTGACACCGACGACCTTGCGCTTCTCACGCTGCAGCTCGACCTCAAGACAGATGTCCGATATTGAGTTGATCTCTTTGATCGCAGGCTGGATGACAGCCCGGTTGAGGATCTTGAACTCATCATAGCTGGCAGTGTTGTTCACACCGAGCAGCTCACGGAAGAGGGGGAGAGGGAGGATTGGTGTTTGATTGATTGCTCTGTAGCGAGCGCAATTCTCGTACAAAGCAAGGGCATGCCCTGAGCTGAAGCGCGAGATGATCAGCAGGTCAATTCGAGCATAGAACTCCGGATTGTAGAGCTTTGTCCGCAGCTGCGGACTGTAGGCATAGCTGCAGATCCCGTCTTTGATCGAGGCGCTAGCAAGCGCCGTGGTCACACCCCAGTCGCTCTTGCCCTGGTGATCGATGATGTCCCATTTGATCTTGGTGGTGACCATGTCCTCAAGGGCGTCCTTGAGGTATTTGACGTTTTTACTGTCAAACCCAGCGAGATCCATAAGGTCGCGAACAGGGATGGTGTGCAGCTGCAGGTTCACGTCTGGGAAGTCATCGTAGGCATTGTGCAGCAGGACGTTCCAAGCCTTCCGCTGAAGGCACGAAATGTCGTTCTTGATGTGAATCGCCCCAGCGTGCTTCCGAACGCTTGGCGCCAGGACGTTTTGCCCCGGTGTTGCTGCCGGCATGCCCATGCTTCCCCCCTGCAAGCCTCCAAAACTGCATAGATACTATGACGAAAGTCAAAAATGATCAAGAAACGAACAAAACAGACAGACAGACAACCTCTCGCGAGCTGCGGTGCTTGAGGTCCACTCCACTCCGGTCCGGTCCGGTTGCAGGTACCCGCTCGGTCGAATTTTGCGGTAGTTAAACCGCTGTTTAAATTCTAGTCAATATATTTTCACACACATACAAAAACTTTCTGGATTGGATCCCATGTCTGTTTGTCTGTTTCTTTTTTAAACAAACAAACAGATATTTAGAGGCTGCTAAGTGTTTGATTTTAAAGGGTTTTATTGGGGTTAAGGTGAACGTTTATGGGGTGAGGGTGAATATATATGGGGTGAGAAGTGAAAACTTATGGGGCGAAGGTGAAAGTTTATGGGGAGCAATGGTGAAAGGCTATGGGGTGAGAGGTGAATGGATGTGGGGCGAAAGGTGAATGGATGTGGGGAGCGTGAAGTGAACGTTTATGGGGCCTCCTGAGCAAAGGTGAAAGCATATGGGGCCATTTGAAGGCTACTGGTCGAGCACCAGGATCGGGGGAAAGGTGAACGTTTATGGGGAGGTTAGGAGGTGTAGCCCCTTAAAAGGTGAACGTTTATGGGGTTGAGCGTGAGTTGTGGATCTGACAACGGGTCGGCATCCGACCAGGCCACTGAAATGAGTCACCGTTCGATGCCCCGATGAGGCGCGGAAGGTGGCAAAGGTGAAAAAATATGGGGAGGCCATCAAGCGCGGCATAAACCCCAGTAAATACAGGCGTCTGCGGGGTACTTTTTATTTAAAGGGTGAACATTTATGGGCAGGCAGCCGATCTCCCGTTGGCCATAAACAAGCAGCCACATGTGACCTAAATCCCGCCAAAGGTGAACGTTTATGGGGTTGGCTTGGGGAGGAGAGCATGAAAGGTGAACGCATATGGGGCGGCAAATCGTGTCTGGGGGGATCGTGGGTGGCAAAGGTGAATGGATATGGGGCCGATGGCTTATTTTGACTTTTGTTGTGCTATCCGCGATGCTTTTAGGCGACATAAACCAATTTTGCGGCTTTCGCCGTATGGGAGAGGTTCGCTATGCAAGGTCCGCTGCCGTTGTTCGATGTGCCGAAAGACAACACGGGGGTCAGCCGCGGTATGTTCGCTGTGGCTTCCAGTACCAGTAACCGGCCGAAGCTTGATCTGGCTGATCTGCCGTCTCCGCCGCAGAACGGCACTCTGCGCCCCCGCTAACCAGGTAGGGGAGCGAATACATGTCTTCTACCTATGCAGAGAACGAGGTGTTCAGTTTCTGTGGGCACCTTGAAGGAGAGCTCGGTGGCGAGCTGAAGAGTGGATACGCCGTTGCACAGTCGGCCGAGGAGGCAATTCGGTCGATGCGGGAATGTGGTTTCTACATCTCGGCGATCACTTCATTGGCTGAGGTGAAACAGACCGTTTCCATCCTGGAGCTCATCGCTCATCGCCATCCTGATATCGAGCCGACTGATTACGTAGACGTCTATCCGGCAGAGATCCAGCCCTATCCTGAAAGCAACGTGTTCTGCTTCACGGGGCATGTGGTCGATGCGTTTGGGGCATTGAAGGCTGGTTTCATTGTGGCCAGCGATGTCGACTTCGTTGTGACCTACCTGAAAGGACTGGGTTTTGTTGTCGAGTCGGCAACGTCCTTGGAGCAGCTCCGCCAGGCAATGGCGGACATGATGGCGATAGCCGACGACGATGCCTCGTTCGACCACAGCTGCGTGGTCAATTTCAAATCGGCCGCCTGAGGGCGGCCCCATCCTCAGTAGCATCTCAACCCGACAACAGGAAAAAGTGCGGTGTCCATTCGTTGACACTAAAGGTATTTTTGCGTATTTTCCGCATCTATCAACTAATGAAAGTCGTTGGGGTTCGTTCGGTATGTCAGGTACTTCACCACGCGATGACGAGCACTGCCTGGATCTGAGCCGTCTGCAGTTCTACAAGAAATACTTCGGCAAACTGCTGAACGCCCTGATCTTCTCTATTGTGCTGAACTTCGTCACCGGCGGTGCTTTCGTCTGGGTCAAAACCCGTGACGTCGAGCGTGAGTACTTCGGCCAGGACTCGGTGACTGGAAGGCTCACGCAGATGGTTCCGCTGAGCGAACCCTTTGTATCGCCCCAGAAACTGTTGGACTGGACAGTCGAATGTGTTGCTGGTGCGAACAGCTACGACTTCGTGCACTCGCAGAAGCAGCTGCAGCGCAACTCGCAGTGCTTCACTCCGGACGGCTGGTCGATGTTCATGGAAGCGCTGGACCGCTCCGGCAATCTGGACCTAGTCAAGAAACAGCGACTGGTGACCTCGGCGGTGCCCCTTGCTGCACCGGTGGTAACCAACCAAGGGATGCGCCGCGGTGTGTGGACCTGGCAGATCGAAGTTCCTTTCATCGTCAGTTTCCAGGGGGGGCAAGGTGGGCGAACCGTCGCCACTCAGAAAACGCTGGTGACGCTGCTTGTCACCCGGGTGAACCCGTTTGAAAGCCGCGATGGGCTGGGGATCGCGCAATACCTCGGGGGCGACCTTCGATGAGCCGCCTGGTCAAAGTTTCAGCCGGCTTGATTTGGTTCGTCCTTTCGGCGGGCCCAGCGCATGCTGATACGGCTGAAAGTGTGCCTGGTCAGAATCCTGCCACCGCGGGGGAGATGGCTATTCCTGCGCTGCCACCGCTGCCGGACATCAATGATGCCGCGTATCAGCAGGCCGTCGAGCAAGCTGCGCCTTTGACTCCTTCTCAGATCAGGAACCTACGGCAGCAGGTTGATGATACTGAGCGAGCAGCTGCGGCCCTCCCGCGATTCTTCCCGAAAATCGTCACCAATTCGGTGACGGTGTCGCTTTCGCCGGGCGCTACCCCGCAAGTAGTCCGCTTATTCAGTGGTTTTGTCACAACGCTGATGGTTGTTGACCAGGCAGGTAACCCGTTAATCGTCAAAACAGTCGATATCGGAGGCGGGGACAAAGACTTCACAGTCACCTGGGAAAAGGATGCTGAAAAGTCAGGCTCTAACTACGTGAAGATTTCGCCCAAGTCACCTTACGCTTTTGGCAACGTATCAATCACTTTGGTTGACGTGAGCGTTCCTATTTCACTGACTCTGGTAAGTGGTCAGCGGGAAGTTGATGATCGAGTAGATGTCCGTGTTCAGGGGATCGGCAATATTGCGACCGCAGCTCTGCCTAAAGGAGTCGCGCCTGCAATCCTCACCATGCTGTCGGGATTCGGCCCTGACGGCGCCAAGCTACTGACTAGCTCGAATACGGAAGTGATGGCATGGGAATACAAAGATAAGTTTTTTGTGCGGACGAACTATGCACTTTTGTCCCCAGCTTATCTTTCTATGCAGCGATCACCGGATGGAATTGCTGTTTATGAGATACCTCGGACTCCTGTCGTTGTTGCGCTGAGCAATGGGGCTCCACTTAACGTCAGTCTGAGCGGCTATTGATTATGGCGGATAAGATTTCGAAGTTGGATAATCTGAAAGTTGCCCTAAGTGATGGGCCTACCAGGTTGATCTATGGTGGTTCTTTTTTGATTATGTTGATAGCTGCGGGGGCTGGTTATTGGCTCTTCACGAGCAACAAGAAAACCAATGCAGATCCGAGCTACGTCAATAGCTACCAAGGGCTCCAAGGTCCGGCTGTCATGAGTGGTGGTGGGCCAATGCCCCAGTCTACCCCTCAGTATGACGCATACATTGCTCAGGAAAATTCCGACAATGTTCGAGCTGCTGTTCAATCCGGCAGCAGCGCGGTCCCTACTGTCCGAACTGGCGTAACCGAGACCGTCATTGAGGATGCTGCGCCGCCAAAGAAAAAGGCGCCGGAGGAAGATCCGGAAGCAGTCCGACGTCGTAACGAAGAGCGCGAGAAGCAGCTGGCTGATGCGCAGAAACGTTATGACGAGGCCAGGCGCGCTAATGACGAGGCGATCAAGGCCCGCAAAGAGGCTATGAGCCAACAAGTCGGTTTGCTAGTAAAAAACTGGGAGCCTTCCTCCCATAAAACACTTGATATTTACTCGACAGCGACGGCTAACACGGCTTCAGGGGTTGGAGGAAAAGGGCAGGTCGGTGCTGCTTCAAATGTGCAGCAGACACCAGCGCTGAAGCTCGCCCGGGCTGGTGATTTGCAATGTGGGCAAGTTGATACTGCAGTTAATACTGACGAGCCAGGGCCGGTTCTTGCCACGATATGGCAAGAAGGCGAGCTGAAGCGTACCAAGCTGCTCGGTAAGATTGAAACAGGTCAAAACGCCCAAAAAGCAACTTTGCATTTTACTACCGCAAATATTCCTGGTGTGAATGGATCTGTCCAAGTCGATGCTTATGCAGTCGATCCGAATACCGCTAGAACTGCTCTGGCCACTGATGTCGATAATCACCTGGTTCAGCGCTATGGCCTGTTCCTCGCTGCAACTTTTCTAGAAGGATATGGCACTGCAATTATGCAGGCTGGCCAGAATCAACAACTTGTAGCGAGTCCCAGCGGGACTGTCGTCCAAACCGATGCTTTGGATAACACGCAAATTCTTTCTGCTGCGGCTGGGAATGTAGGTAAAAGAGTTGCCGATAGCCTGGCCGATGGGGTTAACAGAAAACCAACGATTACTATCGACTCGGGAACTGCCGTCTGCTTCCTGTTCATGAATGATGTTGAAATTAAGGGCGAGGGGAATAAGTAATGAGTATTGATCAGGAAGATATTCTCGGGCAACAGAATGAGTTCGATGAGGACGATGCCCCGCCTGCCGACAAGAAAAAGAGCAACAAGAACGGTCAACTGATGACCTACGGGATGTACGTTGTTGCGGCTCTCGTTGTTGGCCTCGCATTGTTCAAGATATTCGGCCCCCGGTTCTTCCATAGCAATGACCAAGGTTATGGGACCGCCCCGATCACTATCGATCAGCCTTCTGGCCAAGGGGCAGGGCAGTACGGCTACCAGGGGCAGGGGTATCAGCCGCAACCGAATCCCCCCTCTCCCGTGCCGGAGCCGGTTGGCCAGTACCAGCAGGCGCAGAACTATGTGGCAGATCCACAAGTGCAGGCCGCGCTGCCGGTATCCGAATCGCCGGCACCACCGGTTATGCAGCAGCCTGTTGCTCCGGTCGGACAAGCTGCGCAGATACAGCCGCACGTAACGATGGAGCCGCAAGCTGCAACGGCGGCTCCGGTGCCGACATCGGGCCAGGAAATGGCTTCGATTGCTCAGGTTCAAAAACAGTTGGAGCAGCAAGATATTCAGTTGAAGGCAATTCAGGAAACGCTGGACGAAATCAAGAAGTCGCTGCCGAAAACCGCTGCCAAGCCGGCGCCGAAGCCTAGTTCCGCAAGTAAGTCCAGCACTTCTCAAGCAGCCTCGCAGAAGAAGCCACAACCGCAACCCCAGCGTCAGGTTCAGAAGTCTCAGGCTGGATCGGGCCAGCAGAAAAATTCGCCTGCCAGCATGTCGCTCAAGGCCGTGCTCGAAGGTCGAGCGTGGTTCGTGACGAAGGGAGGGGAGAGCATCAGCGTTTCCGTTGGCGACACGATCCCAGGAGTTGGCTCCGTGCAGCGCATTGATCCAGACCAAGGGCAAGTGATCATGTCCAACGGCGTCGTCTACCGCTGAGGCCGCTGAGATGATCGACGCCTCGACGATGCTGGCCAGCTTCGCCCAGCAGTTCCCCGGACTGGAGGATCTGTTGAACGCGGTTGTGGCTTTGCTGGGCCTAGTACTGACTGGCAACGCAGTTTTTAAAGCAATCCAAGTTGATAAGACGGGTGGCCAGGGTATGACCTGGACCACGCCGATTATGTATTTCTTCTGCGGCGTGGCACTTTTCAACTTCGCGGCAAGTATTGACACCGCTTTGGACTCATTTTGGGGTGGCTCGGTATCGGTGAAGAACCTCATGAGCTATCAAGGCTCGGCAAATATGCCGGCTCAAACTTCAGAGTTGATTGGGGTCATTGTTCTTTGCCTCCGGTTCTACGGATACATCACCTATGCCCGAGGCTGGATGAGTATGCGGCGGATTGGAAGTGGTCAGAACGGAAGTGATGAGGTTTTCAAAAAATCGTTTATCCGATTAGTGGCTGGTGTAGCGCTAATCAACATCGTCGGTACAGTAAATATGTTCTCTGAGACCTTCGGTTTCGGGGAAGTTCTATAGAGAAAGGAGACCATCCTATGAAAGTAATGAGTACGCTGCGCGGTTTTTGGAACAAGGCGAAAGTTTGTTTTTACTCTACCAGCGCAATGGCGATGCTGGCCTTTACCGAGCTTGCTCACGGCGAGGGTGTAGGTGCAATCGGTCGTCGCGCAGCCACTGAAGCTGACGGCCTGGGGGTGGGAGCGCAGGCTTTGTTCGCGCTGGGTGGTTTGATCATGGTCGGCCTGTCGATCTTCGAGATCAAGAAATACAACAAAACCGATGGTGCGCAAGGGAAGATCTCAATGGCTGCCATTCTGCTGTTTGGCGGTGCTTTCCTGTTGTACATCGCAAGCGGGATCGAAACTGGCTCTGACACCATTTGGGGTGAAGGCGGCGGCGACAAGTCTCGTGTGCAGATCCAGCGTTAAGGTGAGTTGGTAAAATGATCGAGCTATCGGTTGTTCGTGACATCCGGAAAGCGCCTCTTATTCAGCACGGCTCTCGGCTGGACAAGAGCGCGGGTGAGTTGCGCAAGCAGGTTATTGCGCAAGGGCGCTTTGGACGTCGCTGTCATTTTTGCGATTTTGCATTCGGAACAACCGATAGTTTCGATATCCATAATCTGGATGGTGATCACACGAATAATGAACTCGAAAACTTAGTTCCTGTTTGTGAGCTATGCCACGCGCCATTTCATCTCGATACGGTTTCTAAGAAATGGCCATCCGATCCTGGGAAAATTGTCTTCCTGCCTGAGCTGACTCAAGTTCAGCTCAACAATCTCTTGCAGGTGATTTTCTACTGCATGGCGATGCAGTCTGTTGCGGCTGGGCCGGAAAAGGTGGCTTCGACGGCGGAACAGGGTATTAACCCGCATACGGTCTACCGCCGTATCACCGACCGAGCCCACCAGGTCGAGATGAACTCGAAGGGGGAAACTGTGCGGAAAGGCCTTTCGGACCCCTTGGTATGTAGCAGAGTTTTGCTGGACATGAGCGACGATGAGTACGAGCAGCGTAGTGTCCTTCTGGGTGGCTGTCGTTACGTTCCTGGAGCGGACTATTTCATCCAGCAAGCTGGCATGTGGTCTGGGAACGGTGCGTCTTTCAGTCGCCTGGATCTCGCGGCCTGGCCTGGCGTTGCAGGAGTGGCCTGATGGGGGTAGTCAGGCACGGTTGTGTCCGTTTCGATGCCGACGATCCGAATATGGGCGGTTGGGCGTCCGTGGAAGGTATGGAGGCGTTTCGTATTTCTTCTGTCGGGAACTTGGATAACGACACCCTCTGGTGGACGAATCTTTCGTTTTCGGCGATTTATGGTGCGAATTTACATAAGACGCCATATATAAAGAGGACAACCTATCTTAACTCGTGGCTGCAAGAGGGGCAGGCAGACATTTGCAGTGCTTGGGGTTTAATGCGGCGTAGCTACACCGAGAAACAAATCACGGAAATCCTTTCCGGTGTTTTTTCTCGGGTCATGTGGTACGCGAAAGGCGCCTACGGCATTGATGGCTCTCGTTCTGTTCCTATGCACGACAATTTGGCGGACGAAATTCGGTGCAAGATCCTTCCAGATAAAGATCCACACATTGCGCCGGAAGTAGATGGTGCGCTGTCGGCTGCCCATCAGTATTACACTTATTGCCTGACGCCCCATTACAATCGGGAAGAAATGGTAGTGGTTCGATTTTCTGCGCCGGCAGTGGCGTATGCTCGCGAAATGCTGAGCATGATCGTACCCGGAGAACAAGTTGAGTATTTCTCTGCAGAACAGATAGCTCCAATCTCGGATAAAGTTCAATGGGTTGTGAATAACCCCCGCCCAGTGCTGGCTAAAGTATCCGTTTCAAATATAAATCCTGATTATGTGAACGTAATTGCTTTTGCTAACGGGGCAAAGGCTGGTAGTAACCGATCCTGGGTATCGCAGCCAGAACTTCTACTACTTTCTCAGTACGCCCAGGTTGAAGTGGCATGTGCTTTTGTATTCAGCGGCTATGAAATGCTTGAGACGTCCTGCGAGCTGCCGATGTTCTCTGCTTTGCAGGCTATGAGTCCTGGAGCGGAGCTCTTGGCTATGAACCATTGGGTCGGTCTTTCACGTGAGAACTGCTATCGGCTTGAGCCTAAGAGTACGGAGTATCGGGCAGTTTCCCCGCGTGCAGCCTGGATAACCGCGGTGGACCGTTTCTTGATGTTCACCTATGCGCTACAGCTTCATAAGGCCGGGTTCGCCATCAGAAAGTATGGCGCGGGTAGCGTGACCTGTCTGGTGCCAAAGCATAATTTTAAGGATGCTTATGACATCGCATCTTCTATAGGTCTGCTTGCTCCTCCAAATATGTCGTCGGACATTGAAGTTCAAGAGGACTTACACAATGTCTGACATTAACACTCTGCTTGAAGTTGCACTGCGAGATTCGCGCAATTTGGAAGTGATAATTGCGCTGGATCGACTGCTTCTTCTTCCGGAGAACGATGCTGCACTTCATGCGGCAATGAAAGATCTTGAGACGGTAAAATCATTCATTAATACAAAGTTGCCAAGTCACCTTAAAGAGTTTGCCAGAGGACTGTTCGTCCAGCATGGCCGACTGGTGGCGGAGCACTACAAGGCGAAATTGGAAACCGGGGAGACCGCTAGATGAGCGCTGCAGGTATCGTCGACACGATTGAGGATCTCCTCGCGTATGTCTGCTCGAAATTCAAAATGGCGATGGCTGACTACATTAATATAGAAAGCATCGACGACGAGCAGACCATGACTATGCGGGATGGCACCTTGCTCACCGTCCTGCAATTGCACGGCTCCACCAGGATGATCGGCGAGGTCGAATTTGCTGAATGTGACAGCCTGTTCAGCAAGAGCTTGAAGGCGTACCTGAGCAATGGCGGCCATGCCGTCCACGTGTACTTCAGCGGTGATCCCGATAGTGCTGTACGCGATATCGAAGCGGCCATCGCTCCTTCCCGAGCGACAGCCAAGCGCCTCGGGTTGGAGCTGGATGACCTCTTCGAAGAGGACGTCAGACACCTTTCCCAGTTCTGCACCAACGAGAAGGCCTTCATCACCCTGATCACCAGGCCGTCGGCGGCCACCAGTGGCGAGCAGAAGCGCGATGTGAAGGCGAAGGAGGAGCTGCGCGAGGCCTCGCCGCTTCCCCGGATGCGGGATGTGCCGAACGTCTTCGCGGCGATGCAGTCGTTGCGTACTCGGCACCGCTCGTTCGTCGACGCCCTGGTCGGGGACCTGCGGTCGGTCCATATCGCTGTAGAGGTTCTGGACGTCCACAAGGCCGGTTACGAAATGCGGATGAGCGTGGATCCGGAGTTCACCGCCGATGATTGGCGCCCGCGGCTTCCGGGCGACAAGATTCCCGTGCGGGACATCAGCAGAAATCCCAAGGACATGTCAGGGGCATTTTGGCCGCGCCTCGATCGCCAGCTGGTACCGCGAGATGCTGAAAAAGCAGGGCGGAAGTACACGATAGTTGGCGACAGGATATATGCCCCGATGTACGTGCACCTGCATGCACAAGACATTGAGCCCTTTCAGAAGCTGTTTGTGCGGGTAAGTCAGAACCGCTTGCCTTGGCGGATCAGTTTTTTGATTGAGTCAGGCGGCCTGAAGATGGTCGGCTTCAAGAACATGGTTGCCAGCATCATCAGCTTCACCAATCCGGACAACAAGGTTTTCCGGGAGGGGGTTTCGGCGGTTCGTGAGATGGTGAAGAAACAGAATGAACTGGACGTCCGCCTGCGTGTGGATTTCGCGACGTGGGCTCCGAAGGATGACGAGAAATTACTCGCATCCCGCGCATCTCGCCTCGCCCGTGCCGTACAGGGATGGGGAGGTATTGATATTCGCGAAGCCAGCGGCGATCAGTTCCAAGGTTTTACATCGTCGGCGCTCTGCCTGAGCTTGAATAGCGTCGCAACACCTTCTTGTGCGGTTCTCGGTGATGTCACGCAGATGTTGCCTTTGTACCGTCCTGCGTCGCCTTGGGCTGATGGCGGAGCGGTTCTCTATCGCACGCCGGATGGAAAGATCTGGCCTTATCAACCCAACTCACCAGTCCAGTCCAGTTGGATTACGGTCGGTGTGGCTGAACCTCGGTCCGGTAAAACGGTTGATGGTAACCAAGGGAACCTTGCGCTTTGCCTCTCGCCGGGTATCACCCGGCTGCCGATGATCGGGATCATCGACGTCGGCAAGGGGAGTGCTGGTTTGATATCTCTGCTACGCAACGCTCTTCCCGAGGAAAAGCGGCATTTGGCGATGAGCTTGCGTCTGCGTATGACGCCGGAGTTCGCCATCAACCCTTTGGACACTCAGGTAGGGTCCCGTTACCCACTACCCAGCGAAGTTGCTTTTCAAACTAACTTTGTGTCGCTGCTTGTTACGCCAATGGGTGCTGCCGCACCGGCAGACGGCATGGTTGGCTTGGTCAAGTTCACCCTGCAGGAGGCCTACCGCTACTACGCAGGCGATGGCAACAATACCAGGGCCAAGCCCTACATCCCCAACACCCGAGGGGCTGAGCAGGTCGACCGGGCGGTTGAGCGCTTCGGTATCCAGGTAGACGGGCGAACTTCCTGGTGGGAGATCGTCGACGCGCTCTACGACCATGGTGACATCCATTCTGCAACCCTGGCGCAGCGGCAAGCCGTTCCTACGCTGGCCGACTTGGCGGCGGTGAGTCGCGAGCAACAATTCGTCGATCTCTATGGAGGCAAGAGCACCGAGGATGGTGAGGCGCTACTGGATGCCTTCTCCCGGATGATTTCGGAATCGTTGCGCAGCTACCCGATTCTCGCTTTGCCTACGGCCTTTGATCTGGGCGAAGCCAGGGTCGTTTCGATCGACCTCGCCGAAGTTGCTCGTAGTGGATCCGCCGCGGCCGACCACCAGACAGCGATGTGTTACATGCTGGCTCGCTATGTCGTGGCGAGGAACTTCTACTTGACCGAGGAAGATGTCGAGTGCTTCGCCCCACGGTACCGCCCGTACCATGAGCACCGTATTCGCGAAATCCGCCAAGACAAAAAGCACCTTCAGTGGGACGAACTCCATCGAACGAAGCGCGTGCGTCCGGTACGGGACCAGGTTATCGGCGATATGCGCGAGGGGGGTAAGGAGGGCGTAATGGTTACCGTACTGTCTCAGGACGTGGATGACTTTGACGAAGAAATGTTGTCCTTCGCTACCGTCAAGAAGGTTTTCTCGAAGCAGAACGAGAAGAAGGCGGGGCGCATGCGCGAAATGTTCGGCCTGTCATCGACGGCGGAATACGCGGTTCGCCACATGATCCGTCCTCCGAGTGCGAAGGGGTCTACGTTCGTTGGCGCGTTCAGTACTCGTGAAGGCGAATCGGTGCATTTGCTGAATAGCACTATGGGCGGTATCAGGCTCTGGGCGTTTTCGACCACGCAAGAAGACACCTACGTCCGCGACACACTGTATCGGGAAATTGGGCCAGTCGAAACGCGGCGCCTCCTGGCTCGGCTCTACCCTGGTGGTAGCGTTGCGCGGGAAATCGAGGCGCGGAAGAAGAAGGTCGAGATCAGCGGCCTGATTGGCCAGGATCGGGACGATGGAGTAATTGATGGGCTGGTCGCCGAGTTGCTCGATATCTACCAACAGCAGCGGTCGGAGGCACTACGCGCATGATCAAGCGGATCAACTGCTCGGTCGTTTTCCTTCTGATGGTGGCGACCGCTTTCCCCGCGTGCGCGGGGATCTTCAACATCGGAACTTCGGGAGGCGCTTCGAACGAGAGCAGTTCGAGCAATGTGGTTGTTCGCCCTGATGCTGGCCCGGGGAGAGCATCGACACCGATTGTCCCTGTGGAAAGTGCATCGCCGCAACGGGTACCGGTGGAAAGCCCCCCCGTCTATCAGCCCTATACGCCGCCGGCTGCGTCGGTGTTGCCTGCCCCGATATCGGACGATGCAGAAGTTCGGCGCTACGACCGCTACCCAAACGAAAGCGATGTCGACTACATCGCTCGTATGAAGCAGGTCTACAAAACGTCTGCAGCAGAACTAGAGCGTGTCGGTGCTGAACACATGTTGCGCATGCAGCAGTTGGCGCCTCATTGAGCTCTTGTCGATGAGGGGCGGTTGAGGCCAGCTTCGCGATTATCTGGAGCGAGCCTCACCTGGTAGTGATCAGATAGTTGAGAGAGGTCGAGCGACCAGCTGTACGCGGAGCGGATCTCGTGGATCGCGAAGGCTCGCTTGACCAGCTGTAGGGCTTGGCCGGGGCTGATGGAGTTCACATGGCACAGCCACTCGATGGCTTTGTGGGTTTCGCTGCGCTCGATGGCGAGACCGATATGCTTTACCTGGTGGCACCTCGGGCAGAGCGCTATCAATCGATCCAGGCGCTGGATGAGCCGGTGGTCATCGTAGTGCCAGATTTCATGGCACTCGACAGGATGGTGCGGGCCTCGGTTAGAGCAGATCTCGCAACGGTAGTTGGCAGCCTTGAAGCAGATGCTTTTCAGCCGACTCCAAGTGGCTTCGCTGACGTTTGAACGGACGTTGCTGTACCAGCAGGATCTAGGAACAAGCTCGATGGTTAGATTCATGGTGAGGGAAAAACCTGCCGCGTATGATTGCGTCTGATTGGTTATTTTTTTACTATCAACGACATATTGACATGGTAATATAGATCAATGAAAGTCACCGATAAGGAACGAGAAGTCAGCGCCGAAATGGCGGCATGGCTGGGTTTTCTGAGGAAGGCCAAGCGGGTGACTCTGCAGAGCATCGCAGAAACTCACGCTACCCATCGGGGGAATCTGTCGGCGTTCATTTCGAGCAAGGGGACGACGCGGAATGTTTCGATGGAGAAGCTGCGGATGGTCCTGTTTGACCTCGGGCTTCTGGATGGCGGGATGTTAGCTCCAGGCCTCCACCGTTGGGAGGTCGATGAAGAAATGGTCGATTCCCTGTGTGAGCTGCTGAATAAAAGCGAGTTCGAGCGAGGGTATGTGTTCCGCTTGGGGAATGGCCTACGGGCATTCGCAGTGGTTCAGGTGTGCGAGGCCAACGCGGTGTTCGCGAGTTTGCCTGTTGAGATTGCTGAGCGGGTGGCTTCTGGATTGAAACCAACTGAAGGCGGGCAGCGCATCAGCTTGGTGGATCTCGACCGGGCTGGCGATGCGCAGATTCAGGCGCTGTGGCAAACCCCTGCAGACGCTTCGGTGTTTGCGAGCATACAAAGTCTCTGGACGGATGAGCCGTTATTCCGATTGCCCATTGAGAAGAGGGCGGGCTGATCCAGATGTAGTGTCCGGAAATGGTTTTTGCTCGCCAATGCTGATTTTGGTCATCGCCGGTTTTGTTCGTTGCCGAAGAGGCACTTAGCGCTCGGATTCGGGCATTCGGTAACGGGGCGCAGTCTGGATGACAAAACTTAATTTGGCCCAGCTTTGCTGGCGTGTTGTTGATGATTGTTGCGGCGAAAATCTAAGGAAAAGCTATGGCTACCCAGAAGCGAATGAAAGCTAACGAGCTGGTCACTCTGCTCGCTGAGCTGGTGGTGATGGACATCGAGATGATGGCCAGGTTTGCCAATATCCCTGTCCAGAACCTGCGTTCCTGGTTGGCCGGCAAGAAGGAAAACCTTCGGCTGCAGTCGGTGATGAATTTGATGTCGGTCATGGGGTTGAAGGTCGACAACGGACTTCGCCTGGATGACGCGCGGGTTCACTATTGGTACATCGAAGACAGCATTTTCAGCCAGAAGAAGAGCGTCTACGCGGCGCTGACGAAGCTTTCCAAGTTGCTGGCAGGCTGCTCGATCACGGCGGTCGAATCTACGTCGCCACGGCTCAAAGAGCGCCTTGGGCATCGCTTCTACCTGGTGGCGAGCGCCAAGGTGCGACTTGTTGTGTGCGTGCGTCGCAGTTTCTTCCGGGCGCCGGCGGTATCTCCCGAGGTGATCAAAGGGGCCTGTTGGCGGGATGACAGTGATGATCATCTGATCACGACAAACCGTCGTTTGTGGACGCACCTGGTTGAGCGCGACCTGACCACGTATGAGTTCGATCGCATGTTCAATCAGGTTAGCGAAAACGTGAGCTGGGCTGATGTTTCGCTCATGGCTCGCGAATTCGGCGTTACGGCTGCTGATGTGTCGCAGTGGATCCTGGAGCGACATGGCGAGCTGGTCCCCGATGGAGCAGGGGCACAGGATGACGAAGGCATCGATTTGGATAGCAGCGGCGGGCGCGTGCTGTACCTCGCAGCAGGTTGAGGGGGCTGTCCATGCTTGTAGTTCTCCGCGATTCGAAGATGTTTCGAGCCGTCCCGAGGGTGATCCTATGGGGTGGCGTTGCGCTGTTCTTGTTCCTCATCTTGGTGCTGGCCGAGGGTAGCGTCTACTTGGGGAAGGTGGGGGAGGCCAGGGACGCAGCTATCGCTCAATGGCTGAATGAACATCCGGAAGATGGCGAGGCGGTGGCCCGCTACCGGACTGTCTGCATCGGATCTCCAGGCGAACCGGATGTCGAAAAGATTGCCTCCCCCCCCCAGCCCGTTCTGACCTTCGCCGAATGTGCTGAAAAGGTTGGGTCACCCGATCTCATGGTCATTATTCAGGCAGCGGAATACTCGATCCCGGTGCCGATACTTCTCTCCTGGTTGTCACGCACTTTGGCATCCGTCGTTCTGCTTTAGCCGTTGCAGGAGTTGGTATCGTGCAAGCGCATTTCATGGGGTCGCGGCCGGATGGATGGCTTGAGAAACTGGCTGCCGAAAAGGCGCGTCTGCGCCGTAAAGTTCGGACTCGGTGGATCTTGGCCGGCCTGGGCGTGCTGGTGGTCGTTGGCGTTGTATGGGGAGCGTTTTCGTGGGGATGATTGACCTGGTTGGGCTGAAGCATGGCTTGCTTAACTCGCCGGAGTCGCCGGCTCCGATTGCTGCATAAGGGGGCGGGAGTGCGACATTTCTTCCTCCGGATGAAGCGGATGATTCAGGATGATCTCGGTATCCCCGCTTCGGTCCGCGCTATTGTTGAGGCCTTTCCTGCTCTGAAAGTGCACTTGCGGGAACCCGCTCAAAGTATTGCCGCGTCGAGCGTTGTTCTATGGCATGAATGGGGTGGCGCGGTGCACGGCTCTTGGCCCCGTCTAGCTGCCGGAGAAATGCTCGGGTGGCGCAATCAGGGCGGCCAATACGGCAGCTTCCATCTCACCCGGGAGGATCTCGCCCGCTTGGGCTGTCGCGAGGTCAAGGAGCAATGGCGGTGCGAGATTCAGGATGTCGAAGGCCTTTCAGCGTCGAAATCGGAGCTGCGTGACTTCGCGAGCCTTGACGATATGGTCGCCACCAACTCGCGACCGATGATCGAGCCTATGAGCTTGGAAAAGCTGGATCAAAACCTCGCCTGGTCCGAGATACGAATACTTCATCGCGAGGATCCTTCGGATCATTTCGCCTGCTATCGGTGGGATGGGCGGCTTTTCCTGATGAACTCCGGTGGCTCGCATCACTTTGCGGCAGCACGCTATATCGCTTCGCGGTTGCGTCGTTCTGTGCCGCTGCAGGGGCGGCTAAAGATCTACGGCCTCAACAGCGCTTC
Source organism: Stutzerimonas stutzeri (assembly GCF_024448935.1). Classification (GTDB taxonomy): domain Bacteria; phylum Pseudomonadota; class Gammaproteobacteria; order Pseudomonadales; family Pseudomonadaceae; genus Stutzerimonas; species Stutzerimonas stutzeri_AO. The sequence continues at coordinate 46,982 of NZ_JAMOIE010000008.1, read as the reverse complement.
TGTCAGTTCCCTGGTGCGTGACTTTGAGATATTCGCGCTACGGGACGAGCCGATGAGCTACATGGCGTTTCACGATGCCATGCGGGCTTATGGCGCTGCCTACCTGCACCGACGCCTGCCCCGTCCTTATGAGGATTCCCGAGCTGTGTTTCTGCCGCGAGATGATATTCGTTCGGTGCGAGTTGCGGCCGTGCTCCACGAGTGGGGGTTCTTCGATCTGGGTGATCATCTGCAAGAGCTGGCTCGCAGAAACATGGCGGCTTTCAGATTGAACTGAAGTTCAATTATATACTTGCATTGTAACGAGAAAAACGCGAGAGGCAATCTATGCAGGCACTCACCACTACAGGCAAGCTGTTTAAGCAGTTCATCCAGTTTTTAAGGGAACAGGGCTACCAAATTCACTGGCACGACATCAATCCCGAAGAGCCTGAGTATGTTGAGGTGATTTGCAACGGGCAGCATCTGATGCCGGATGGTGTACCTAGTATTCCGAATGATGGAATCGTTGAGATTGACTACTTCGCCACTATTTTCTTGGAGCCAGGCAGCGGGGGAAGAAAGATTCAAAGGGTATTCAAGGATTGGCAGGCCGGCAAAATGTTCCTCGGCTCCACCAAGCTAACGCCCCCTCATCTAGTAGCCCATTACGAACGCATCATCACCGCTGCAGTCGCGATGAATGACGAAGAGAAGGCCCAGGTTGCTGACTGGGTTGATCGGCACGCCTCGGGGAATAGCAACTTGGCGGCGAGTGATTGGCCGGGATGGAAGGATGTAATTGCCCGCGTGAGTGAGCGCTAGGCGCGAGCTGGTCCCTGCGCTCGCTTTGGCCGGGTGATGGGGGAGGGGGCGCAGGTGTTAAAAGGTTAGGCTTTACACGACGACTTTCGTTTGTTTATCCTGATGCAATATCAGGTAACGAGGGTTTTGTTATGGATGGCCTGCAGATGACCGAGGAGCAACGTGCTCCCTGCGAAAGCAACTCCGATGTAATCAAGATCGAAGCCGGTGCTGGCACTGGCAAGACCACCACGTTGCGAGGCATCGCCGAGGCCAAGCGCGACAAGCGTCAGCTATATGTCGCGTTCAACAAATCGATCCAGGTCGAGGCCTCCAGGAAGTTCCCATCCAACGTCACCTGCAAGACCGCACATTCGCTTGCCTACGGCGCCATTGGCCGTGACTACGGCAACGTACATGGCAAGCTTCAGGGGGACATCAAGCCCTTCCATGTTACTCGACAGCTGACCTCCAGCCTGTCGGGCGTCCCGTCGAGTGCCCACAACTTGTATGGCGGTCGCGTGATCGAGACCGTGAAAAACTACCTCGTGTCGGCCGATTCCACGCTTAGCCCGAAGCACGTCAGCATCGGCGACGCCCCGGTCGAGCGTAGCCATTTCGATCCGCAGCGGATCTTGCAGGACGCGATGCAGGTCTGGACCGCAATGCAGGATCTGCGCTCCGAAGTCCCGATGCTGCATGACGGGTACCTCAAGCTCTACCAGGTCGCAGGTCGTCGACTGCCCTACGACCTGATCCTTTTCGACGAAGCGCAAGATACCAATCCCGTCACCCAAGCAATCGTAAATCAGCAGCAGGCGAAGAAGGTGTATGTGGGCGATCGCCATCAGGCGATCTACGGCTTCCGTGGTGCGAGCAACGCGATGGAGCTCATCCCCTCGGACGAAACCTTCTACCTGACGGGCTCGTTCCGCTTCGGCAACGAAGTGGCGGAAGTGGCTAACCGCATCCTGGACCTCAAGGGTGATGTCGTTCATCTGCGTGGACTGGGGGCGGAAAGCAAGATCCGTCCTCTGACTGCCAGCGAGGGCTATGCGTACCTCAGCCGAGGCAATGCTGCGCTGTTCGACCGGGCCGTGAAAGCTCTGACCAAGAACGAGCCCTTCTCCTTCGTCGGTGACATCCGCGGTTACCGCTTCGATCAGATCCTGGACGTCTATCAGTTGTCGATCAAAGGCCAGGTGAAGGATCCATTCATCCGGTCCTTCAGCAGCTTCGATGAGCTGGTGGAATACGCCGAAATGATCAACGACCGCGAAGTTAAGTCGCGCTGCAAGATCGTCACTGCCTATGGCCGGGATATCCCAGGTTTGTTGGAGCGAATCGAGCGGGCAGCCCTGGCACCGGTCGAAGACGGCAACGTTGCGGACAACCGTCTGATCCTCACCACGGGCCACAAGTCGAAAGGGCTCGAATTCCCCAATGTCCAGCTGGCTGGCGACTTCATGGAGTTTCTCGACTCCGACACCGGCCAGTTGATCGACATGAGCAAGGCCGACACCAACCTGATCGAGGAGATCAACGTCAACTACGTCGGGGTAACCCGAGCGCAGCGCGTTCTCCACCTCAATGAGCAGCTGGAGGCCTACCTCGAACACCTCGAAGAACTGGCGGCCAACCGCTCCAGTCGTCCTTCCATGGCGTAATCAACGATTTATCCCCCGACAAGGAGCACCACACTATGTCCCTGCTGAAGCGTATCCAAGATGTAAACAAGGGCGGCGCCGACAAGAAGTACGACGCCTTCGGCGCCGTGTTCGAGGTCAGCACCGCCGTGGAATCGAACGGCGCGGTCAAGCTGACCGGGAAGCTGCTGAACGAGAGCAACCCCAAGGTGAAAGCCGGCGAAGAGATCGTCGTCACCTTCCGCGGCGAGTCCGCGAGTAAATCCCTGACCAACTTCGTCAAGGGCAACGGCAAGAAGTCGCTGGCCGCCCCGGATGCCGCGAAGGGCACCTTCCTCACCCTGGAAGGTTGCTTCTTCAGCGACGAGATGGAGGATGGCAAGCGCGTACTCAGCTCGCGCTGGCTCAACACCCTGGCGTCCAGCAATGACACCGACCACGACAACCGCTCGTTCATCGAGAACATCCTGGCGACGGCGCCGCGTATCTCGTTCAAGAACCCCGCGGTGCAGCCGGGCGAGCCCGAGCGCATCACCCTGCCAGTGAACGCCCGTACCGTGACGGCCCGCGTCAAGACCGACCATGGCACCTTCGAGAAGGAGTTTCCCGTTACCTGGGCGGTCCAGAAGCTGGAGGCCCTCGGCCCGAACGACAAACCGCAAGTGCACATCGATACCGTGGAGCCGTCGAACGCCCGCAATGTGCGCAGCCGCCAGGATCTGGAAGAAGTCCTCGCCGAACAACTCGGCCGTGGCACCAAGGCGCTCGCGCTGCTGCGGGTGACTGATGGTGAAGATGTACTGACTCGTGCTGTGTACGTCGGCTTCAAGCGCGACGGTGACGAGTACGTGCCCGACACCGAGAAAACCCTGGAAGATCTGTTCAAGAACAACATCTTCAAGGGCATCCCGAACGACGACCTGTTCGCCGGCCTGGTCAATGGCGACGTGCGTGTGGAAAGCATTCCCGGCTACCGCATGAACTACGCCGGCGATCCGACGCAGGACAACAACGCAGCGTTCAAGCTGATCAGCGAGGTGAAGGCCGGTCGCACCCAGCGCTACGAAATGATTTTCGGTGAACAGGCAAACCTGTTCAGCAAGGTCATCCTCCCCGGCATCGCTCGCACCGACACGATCTCCGGCTTCTCGCCGTTCAACATCCTCGCCGACGAACCGGGCACCTACCTGGCGAACCAGTTCAGTACCCCTCTGGTTCGCCCGGGCGCCGAGCCGCAACCGCCGAAGCTTCCGGCTGAAGAAGCGCAGGAACCGGCCCCCGACTTCGCCTCGCTCGAAAGCGAGTTCGATACCGCGCTCAAGGGCGAGGAGGAGGCTCCGGCCGGTCCTCGTCCGTAACGCCTTCAAGGCAAGCAGTAGCCATTTCAGCCGCTTTCGAGCGGCTGTTTTTTACGCCTCCGGTAGTGATCGCCATGCAACCAGCCACCCCCACTCAAACCAAGAACCTCGTCAACTGGATCCAGCTCAACACAGATGATCCGGAAACGCGCTTGGTGGCAGTCAAGTTCCCTTCGGGTACCAAGCGCCTCGTGTTGGTAGCGAACCAGGATCTCACCAACGGCCAGCTCCAGGTGTTGGGCGAGCTGGGCTTCTATCGCAGTCGGTCGGGGTTCCTGGTTCGCGATGACCTGCGCTTCAGCCTGCAGCAGATCCAGAAAGCTTTTCCCAAAGCCCATCCGGTGAAGGTGCCGATGAACTGGGTGACTCGCATCATGCCGGAGCGCCCGGTTTCACCAGCTAGTGCGACTGTGTCCACTCCCAAGGTCTCTGCCCCGGCAATCAGCATCCCCCCGCAGGTTCCGGCGCAAGGCCGCGAACAGTCCGTAGGGAACGAAAGCGAAGACCGGCCCGACGAGGTTCTTCCGGTAACGGTCACCGTCAACAACGCGGTGATGTCAGCCCGGCCGCTTGGCATGAATTACCGTGGCCAGATGGTCTTCCTGGGTGAGGATGGACGCTTCATTCAGGGGCCAGCCCAACAGATCATTCGGGAGGCCGACAGCCGCGGTGCCACATTCCTGTATGGGGCAACTGCGGAGGACCTGGCTTTATGCGCCGATGGCTTGGTGAGGGAGATTGCCGGCGGCAAGGTCCTGCGGTTCGACGATCTGAAGCGCTTCAGCAGTATCGTGACGGAGATCCCTGAGGGGGCTGTTCTCTCTTCTCCTCGGGCAAGAGAGGTACAGGAGGCAATCGAGGCCGCGCTGGTTCGGCACATTCGCAAACAACCTGGGATGACGCCTAAAGCTGCCTACAGTCTGGCCATCAAGCTGCACGAAGGGCAACCGCCGCTGGCTGCACGTACCTCCGAATCCGTTGCTCTGCAGCAGTATTCGACGCCGCTTCCATTGAGTGTTGCTGTCCAGCAAATCGTTGGCGGCTTCAAGGGGCGTTCTGTTCTGGAGCCGACGATTGGCAACGGCTCGCTGGTATGCACCGTCAAGGACGCCGCCTTGGCCGGCGTCGAGCTCGACGCTCGGCGCCTTGATGCGATCCGGAGAGACCGGTCGGAGGCGAACCTCCAGCATGGCGATGCCACATCCTTCGACTTCCGCTCGCTTAATGGTGGCGGGGACTTCGATGTCGTTTTAAGCAACCCGCCATTTGGGGGCCTGCAGCCACCCCGCATGATGTCCGGGCTCAAGGTCAGCAGGGTAGACCACCTGATCATGATCCGGTCGCTGCAGGCGCGGGCGGACGACGGCGTAGGGGTCTATATCATCGGCGCGGACAGCTACCTTGACAGCCAGGCCGGGCTCGTCACAGGCGGTTCTCGGTATCTCTTCAACTGGTTGGCGGATCGCTACCAGGTCGACGCCGTCGAGGTGGATGGTGGGATTTACACCAAGCAGGGGGCTTCTTTCCCGATTCGTATCGTCGTGGTCGGGAGGAAGGAAGCCGGGCATGCCCAAGTGCCCGATCGGCTGCCGGTGCTGCTGGACCACGACGAGGTGTTCGAATGGGCTGCCGGCATGTACGAGAAGTATGGCCTGGCGGAGATTCGAACTCCTGAAATGGGCCTTCAGGAAGCGCTCAGCGATTCGGCCGTCGTCGAGCTCGATGGCGATGCCCCGGTGGAGGATCGCTCAGCTGAGCAATCCCATCCCCCAGTTGAGACGGAGTCCGGTGCGGCAAGGGCGGTCGCGCCGGTGGATCGCAGCGAGGAAGAAGAAAACTCGTACCAGTCGCCATATGCGGCTTTCAGCCGAGCCGGCGAGGCCACAGCGATGGTCCCCCGAAACCTGGCGACGCCTACCCGTATGGCTCTGACAGAGGTTGTGCGAGAAGAGGGCGATGTCGACGGTTTCGTGGCGGCTGAACTGGGGTGGTCCGTGGAGGAGTTGGGCGGCTATCTCTCCCCTGAGCAGGTTGACGCGGTGGCCCTGGCCATCAACTCCTTGCAGAAGGGGAGGGGCTTCCTGGAGGCGGACCAGACAGGGTTGGGTAAAGGGCGGGTGATGGCTGCCTTGGCCAGGTACTCGGTCCTGCAGCAGAAGACGGTTGTCTTCCTAACCGAAACGCCGACGTTGTTCACGGACTTCTGGCGGGACATCAGCGACATCGGATCGGCCGAGCTTTTCACGCCGATGATCGTCAACGATGGAGTGTCGATCTTCGATCCGATCTCTGGCAACAAACTGGTTCCAGCCACACCCAAGGCGGTGATCCAGGCCGCGCTCGATGGCGGGGTGGTGGATCCCGCCTACAACCTGGTGCTCGGTACTTATTCCCAGTTCAACCGGGACAGAGCCAAATCTTCGAAGGCGCGCTGGATCAGCCAGATCGCGGAGGGCAAAGCGTTATTGCTGGATGAAGCGCACAACGCGGCCGGCGAGTCGAATACCGGGCAGAACATCGGTCTCGCCATCGACAACGCCGACTTCGTCGTTTACTCCTCGGCGACGGCCATGAAGGCTGGCAAGAACGTGATGCTGTATTCCGAGCTCTTCCCCGAAACAGTGGATATGGGAGCGTTACCGGAGACGCTCGCCATTGGCGGCGAGGTTCTGCAGGAGGTGCTCTCGGGAATGCTGGCTCGGGACGGCGTGTTTATTCGGCGCGAGCATGACCTCAGCAATCTGGCATTTAGCACCGTCAGCGACGACGGGCGAGAGGAACGAAATCGATCGCTTTCGGACAAGCTCGCCGAGATCCTGGAGCTGATGAACTACTTGGCCGGCGACATCAATGAGTTGGTCAACAAGCGGAACAAGGAGATCAAAAAAGCACTTGAAGCCATTCCGGAGGTGGAGCGCAAAGGCAACCGGATGGGAGCGGTCAGCACCAACTTTGGGTCGCGCCTCTACGCGATTTACCGCCAGTTCATGATGGCCATCAAGACAGACCTCGCTGCTGACAGGGCTATCAAGGCCCTGGAAGAGGGCAAAAAGCCTGTCATCGTGTTGGAGAACACCATGGAGTCCCTCCTGGTGGACATTGTGGCCGACCTACGGCCTGGCTTCGATGACGTTGATGCCGAAGAGTTCGGAACCAGCCTGCAGGGCGAGACCGAACTGGATGGCTATCTCACCTTCCGGGATGTGCTGCACCGCATGCTGCATCGCCTGACCTACTACGTGGAGACCAACCGCTATGGTGAGGCCACCAAGGTCCCCGTGACCTCCGAAGAGTTCATGGATGTGGTTTCGACAGTGGACGGGTTGATCAATGACTTCCCGGATCTGCCGGTGTCGCCACTGGATGAGATCCGAACCCGAATCGCGACGGCTGGTTTCATCTGCGATGAGCTTTCCGGCCGCAAGCTGCAGATCCATCAGCGAGCAGGGAGCTTCTTTGCATCGCCTGTGCTTGAACGGCCCAAGGCGCAGATCGTGAAGGACTTCGTGACGGGCACTACCGATGCCCTTCTGCTGACACGTGCCGGCAGCACGGGTATCAGCTTGCATGCCGGCGAAAAGTTCCCTGACCAGCGGCGCCGGGTAATGATCGAGCTTCAGTCCGCCGCGGACGTGAACACTCGGGTGCAGTTCTTCGGTCGCGTCAACCGGAAGGGCCAAACGTCGTCGCCGGAAATCGAGACGTTGTCGTCGGGCTTGATCGGCGAGGCCCGGCCCATCGCGATGCAGAATTCCAAGCTCCGGAAGCTATCTGCCAATACAACCGCAAACCAGGACAACGCTGCTCTGGACCGATCGGTACCGGACTTCATCAATGCCATTGGTGACGAGGTCGCCTTCCGGTATTTGGAGGCCAATCCGCGAATTGCGCAGCGTCTCGACATCAATCTGGAGAATGAGGACGAGCGCGAAGAATCGTACTTCATCAACAAGCTGACCAGTCGGCTTGTGATGCTGCGTGTGGTCGAGCAAGAGCAGATCTACGAAGCGCTCACCAATGAATACCTCCGGGTCATCAAGGAGCTCGACGCCAAGGGCGTGAACCCCTTGAAATCGCGAGAGCTTGATGTGCGAGCGCGGGAGGTGGCGCGGGTGGTGTACGAGAGCGGGAATCCCCATTCCGATAGCGCATTCAATCAGCCGGTCTTCGCCAAGACGATCGAGTATGACGTCGCGCTGGATCCGATGAGGTCGGATGCCGTCAAGCGCCTGGTTCGTGAGGGTTCTGCTGCGGTTGAGCACTTCAGGATCAATCATGAGCGACGTCAGAACCAGGACTTCTTCCTTGCCCTCAAGGGGTTCCTTGCGGTCAACCGACGGAAGTTTCTGGAAACCGTTTTAGCGAAGGATTGCAAGTCGGTTGACGAGGCGTTGGCGGCTAAGAGGCCGAACTCTGTTCAGAAGATGATGCACCGCCTCAAGGTGCTTGATGGCGTCCTCGACGGACTGCAGGTCGGGGCCGTAGCCAGGTTTACCAACAACGACGGTGAAACTGATTTCGGCGTTATCGCTTCGATCGCCGTGCCTGACAACCCGAAACACATCCACCTGCTTGGAGGGTATGAGCTCAGCTTTGCAGTACCGGGCCGGCAAACGCTGATCGACCGGACGCTCTACAGCCTGCAGGACGACGTCCAGTTCCGGATCATGCCAAAGGCCGGATTGCTGGATGACCTCATGCTGCGGTTCGACACTGCGCCCGCAGGGAACGTGACATACCAGCGGCTGATTCTCGACGGCAACCTGTTCAAGGCCGCGCAGATCGCGGCTGCGGGCTCCATCGGCAGCAGCATCATTTACACCGATGAGCGGGGTGCGCGTCACCGCGGGGTGCTGATGGCCAGGGGCGTCGACCTCAAGCATTTGCAAAGCCTGCCAGTTCGCGTGGAAACGGCGGCTATGTGTGGTGAGGTACTCGACCGGTTCCCAGCGGTGAAGCTCACAACTTCGCCAGGCTTGAGCGATGACGACGAAAGCGAGATGCGTCTTTTCCTGCAGGACGGCATGGCCGTCATGGAGGTTCCCGGAAGCAAGGTCTGGGGCGGTCGTTACTTTGCGAACGAGGACCTGATCAAGGTTACCGGGCCTTTCGCCGGTACGCGGAAGGTGATGGTGGCCAAGTTTCCCACCGAAAACATCTCGAAAGCGATGGGGATTTTGTACAGGCAGGGCGTTTCGCTATATGCGGAATCCTCTTTGAGACAAGCTATTAACAATTTAAGAGGTGTCATATACTCTAATGAAAGTGAAAATGAAGAGCGCATGCGCGCTGTGAAAGCTTAGGGAGGCTGCATGACGCCATTCGAGAAATTCTGCTCCCGCATGGAAATGCCATCGGGTATCGGCCGCGAGCTGCCTTATGTGCAGCTCGGGTTTGTTAGCGCTGATCAAAGCACTGGGGCAGATGCCGCAGTTGAGTGGATTGAGGGTGATGACGAGCACCGGATCCGATTTTCGGTATCCGAGTGGAAAAAGGCCGAGGCCGGCGTCATCCGTGAGCCGGTAATGCAGGTCGAGTTTTCGGAAAGCTCCGGTGAGCTTTTGGTGCCCGCCGGTGAGGGTGGCGAAGTGATGGCCGATCTGCTGTTGGCCATGCAGGGTATGAGGGTGCTAGGGGGTGATGATGCAAGCGCGTAGAAGCATTGCCCTGGTATCACTCTCCCGCGGCCGAATCTTTGCCGCCGGATCCATTCGGGGGGTAGTTCAAGCTGTCCTTCAGGTACCGGCGAAGGTTCTGGATCCCGATCTTCATGCCAGTTTCCTTCTGAATGAACTCGCGGATATCGCTGGGGGTGAGACGCTCCTGAGCAAGCACCGCAATGGCGGGCTTGATCTCGTCAAGTTTGGTGCGGATTCGGTGAGAAAGGCCCCCGTTTTTTTCCCGAGCGAAGGTGCCGGCTTTTTTCACCAAGTCTTTCAGTTGTTTGTCCATCTGATGGACTCCTTTTTCGAACTCGTTTTGATGATACCAAACCTTCCGAACTCGGCTTGGAAACCGTTTCGCAATTGGCCAGTGGAGGCATCTTGAGATGAAAGTCTACGTCGCCGAGAAGCCAAAGCTGGGTAAGGCCATGGTTCAGGTCTTGTCAAAGACCTCGCCAATAACCAACAGGGGGGGGACTTTTGCGGAAGGAAATGGTTGGGCGGTTTGCTGGGCTGCGGGGCACATTTTTGCGCTCGAAGAACCCGATTACTACATCGGAGCTGCTTTCCCAGGCGCCCCGAAGGGTAAGAACGGCAAGTTCAAATGGAGTTGGGATCACCTGCCGCTCTTCCCTGGGCAGAGCGATTTACCAGGGTGGTCGATAGCGCTCGACTCCGAGAAAAAAGATCTGTTCAAGACGATCAAGTCTTTTGTCGCGAAGGCCACTGTGGTGGTCAATGCCGGGGATCCCGACCGCGAAGGGCAGTTGCTTATCGACGAGATCCTGGAGTTTCTGGGCAACCGGAAACCGGTGCGGCGCGTGCTCATTTCTGGTTTCGATGAGACGACTGTCGCGAACGGTTTGAAGGGGGAGTGCGACAACGCCGGCTTCATCGGTCTTCGTGACGCAGCGCGATCGCGCTCAAGGGCTGATTGGCTGGCGGGGATGAACCTCAGTCGTGCCATTTCCCTTCACGCGAAGGAATGTGGATTTCAAGGGTCGCACATAGCCTACGGCCGCGTGATGACCGCGTTGTTGGGGCTGATCGTCCAGCGTGACCTGGCGATCGAAAATTTTGTTCCCGTTGATTATTTCGCGCTTTCGGCGCGATTCAAGGTCACCAAAGGCGATTTCCGTGCGCGCTGGAAACCGTACCCCAGCCAGGCGGGGCTGGATGAAAGAGGGCGGCTGCTGGATCGGCGAGTAGCCGACCAGTTGAACACTGCGGTCCAAGGCAAGACTGGCAAGGTGGTCGAATACAGCGACACTGAAAAGACCGAGTCGGCCCCTTTGCCGTTCTCTGTCGACCAGCTGCAAATCCTGGCGTCGAAGAAATTCGGCTACAAGTCGGATGCGGTGCTGAAGGCCCTGCAGAGCCTCTATGAAAAGCATGAGCTCACCACCTATCCGCGATCCGACTGCCAGTATCTGCCTGAGAGTCAGCATGCTGATGCTCCTGAAGTGTATGCCGCCGTCACGAATAACCTGCAATTTGGTGCACCGCTGCAGGACATTGATCTAACTCGCAAGTCGCGAGCCTGGAACACGTCCAAGACTCCGGTCCACCACGCGATCATTCCCACTACGCGACGGGCCAATATCTCCGTCCTTTCGGGGATCGAGCAGGACCTCTACGAGGAAATCTGCAGACGCTATTTGGCGCAGTTCATGCCGCTTCATCGCTACCGCCAGGTAGAGGTAGTGGTCGAGGTCTCGGGGCAGCGCTTCGGTACCTCCGGCACCACCCCGCTTCTGCCGGGCTGGAAGGCCCTTTACCCGGGCATGAAAACGAAGAAGAAAGGGGAAGACGACAGCGGCGAGAACGACGTGCTGCCGCCGATGGCTGTTGGGGATGCTGCCCTATGTGAAGGCCTGGACATCACTGCGAAGAAAACCACGCCACCCGATCACTTCACTGACGCCACGCTGCTCGACGCGATGATCAACGTGCACAAGTACGTCACCGACGAGCGCATCAAAGCGATCTTCAAGCAGATGATCGATGACCGGAAAGCGGGCGAAGAAGAAGCCGCAGGCGGCCTGGGGACCCCTGCAACAAGGCATACCTTCGTGCCGAAGTTGGTCGACCTGGCCCAGGTGGAGTTCGTGAAGCCGAAGGGTAAGCAGAAGGAAGAATTCATCATCTCGACTCAAGCCGGCAGGGCGCTGATCCAGGCGCTGCCTGCCGAGATCGCGAAACCGGACATGACCGCGTTGTGGGAAACGGCGATGCGCGAGATCGAGGCGGGCAGAAGCACCATCGATCGATTTGAGGCGATGCAGCGCTCGTGGATTACCAAGGTGATCGCGGAGATCCGCTCCAAACCCCTGAATATCCCCTACACGGGGCCGGCGAAAGCGGGGGCAGGCAAAGGTGGAAGCTCGGGCCCTCGTGTCGCACCGGAGCCGGTCGGCAAGGCCTGTCCGCAATGCGGCAGCCAATTGATGAAACGAATGGGAGGCAATGGGCCGTTTATCGGCTGCGAGGGCTTCCGGTCGGGTTGCAAGTACACCGAACAAGTAGCCGCATAAGGGGCAGAGATGATGATCGGCGTGAGAGATCTGGTGATTGACGAGTTGCGTGCTGTCGCAGCCGTACCGAATGGGCTGGACCGCAACGTGTTGGTGCGGATCCAAGACAGCATCGCTGCCGACGTGATTTACCTGTACCGGGAGCAGCTGGAACAGATGATGAGACGCCAGGAAGTCGCGGGCCTGCCCGCAGCCATTGCGAAGCAAGAGCGGCAGGATTTTTTCGCCGAGCGACTGAATCTGGAATACCGCAATCGGGCGGCCAACGGCCAAGGCTTCAGTTTGCCGCTCTATGTCGAGTCGGCGAAGAACTTCTACCACCTGGAGATCCGGCGCCATTTGCAGCAGGTGCAGGACTACCTGGTCCATGGGCGGGCGGTGAACGAGCTGAACGCCGGCGCCGAGAGCATCCGTGAACTGCGTGCTCGGGATCCCAGCCTGAACGCCCTGGCGCACAAGGTGGCCGGTGGACTGAATGCTATCAACGAAACCCTGGAGCGCCTTTCTCGGGTGCAAACCGGGGCGGCCGCTCAGGTCAGTCGTGAACTGCGTAGAGAAATGCGTGACGGCCTGGTTGAGCTGCAGGAAGACCAGTTTGCGAATTCGCTGCTGTCCGAGGCGCAAATGTTGGCGGGAGTTCAGCGTATGAGCAACGAGCTGGAAGAGGGCGGGAATAGCCTGAAAGTCCGTTGACAATACGCAATAATAACAGAAAATAACATTTGCCAATTCAGATAGAGGTATCGCCATGACTGTTGCTCTGAATACCCAATTCACCTATCCGCAGGTCGTCATCCAGTCGGCCGTTCAGTTCCCCGCCGGCCACTATGTTGAGCTGGACGATATCGCGTTCGAGGCGAACGGCCTCGGCCGCAAAGTGGTCCAGGCTCAGTCGGTGACCGCGCATGGCAAAGAGTTTTCCGTCGCCTACCTCAACGTCGACGGAACCGGTTATGTGCCGATCCAGGACAGCTCCCGCCCTGTTGATCTGGGAGACCTGGATTCGATCACTCGTGATAACGCGGATCTATTTCGCGCCGTGCATCAAGCCTTCGGCGGAGCTGCGGATAGTTACAGCCACCTGGAACTAGTGGTCGCTCTCCGTAACGCCATTCACCAGGGTATCGCTCCTCTGAACTCGGCCGAGCTGAAGCGGATCGCCGGCGAGGCGCGTGTCTATGCGAAGCGTGCTTTGTGGGTTCACCTGAACTCGATCGAGGCGATCACTGATGCACCGATCAATTGGGCATCCAAAGAGCTGTAAGAACTGCCAATAGGCGAGGGGGGACGAATGCGGAAAGTAGTAAGCCCGGTGTTCCAGCCGATCGTGGACGCTCGGACAGGTGCTGTCTCGCATTACGAAGCCCTTGCCAGAACGAGGGGGGTCCGTTCCGGGCATGTAAAACTACTGCAGCTGGGCGAGGAATTCGGTTTCATCGACCTCATCGACTTCGAAGTGCTGCGGCATGTTTTCCGTTTACTGCGCGATCGGCCATATGTGCGCGTCGCTGTTAACGTGTCCGTGTTGACGATAGAAGAATCCTGTAACGAGCTGCTTTCGCTGGTGTTCAAGAATATGGATCTGGCACACCAGGTCGTTTTCGAGATCACCGAAACTGCGCAGATCAACGACATGCCGAGGATCCAGCAGTTCGTCGCGGCGGTTCGCCTATTGAACGCGAAGGTGGCCATCGACGACTTCGGCGATGGTTACTTTACCGCGCCGCTCGTGCGCGAAATCCAACCGGAATACCTGAAGCTGAGTGGCGACTTGGTTGCAAGGCTCTGCAGCAGCGGAGAGATCCTGCCTATCCGGGATCTTGCGCGCTCGTTCGGCGGTGAGTTGATCGCCGAGCATGTCGACTCCGAAGAAAAGCTCGCCCGGCTGAGGGAGCTGCGCGTGGGGCTCGTCCAGGGGTTTCATGTAGGCCCCATCCTGGAAGAGCTGCCCGATCTGCAGGAAAGCCGGCAGCTCGCTCTCGGTGTTGCGAGGATCGGGCTATGACATCCGCTCTGCCGGTTGTGCTCGACGAATACCTCTTGCACCGAGGTGAGCTCGATGGCGTGCAGTCTTGCGCCTTACTCTGGCTTGCGTCCGATTGGCCGTTCCACGATGCCGTTGTGCAGGTGGTGTCGAGGCCTCTCGACGTTCGACGTGATGTCCGGATCAAGAGCGAGGCCGGTGATATCGTCCTGCCGGCCGTGGAGAGTCAATGCCTTGAGATTATCGAGGCGGCGGGTCTTCACGTGCTTTTCCAGCCGCGGCCCGGAGTGACCGAGGTCCGGCATGTTCCGTTGTCCGGAGGACTGCATGGGTAGCGGAGTTACCGATTTTCTGATGTCCGGGACGACTGTTGTGCACTCGAAAGAGGGTTCTACGCCTGGGGCGAAGACACTGCTCAGAACGATTGCTGCCGGCGTCCTGGCGTCATTGTGTTTGGCAGCGCCGGTGAGCGCTGCAGATGGCCGCCAGGCGGGTCTCTCGGGCCTGGCTCATCTGGGGCAGGACTCCATTTCCCAGGAGCTTCAGAATCTGGCGGCTCCGGGCTCTACTTCTATCCGAATCGTGTCGACATCATCGGCTGATTTCATGCAGTTCGTCAGCCAGGCCCCCGCTTTTCTGATGCGAGGTTCCCCAGACCTTCTGGATCCGCAGAGCCGTTTCTGGTTGGCAGCAGAGCGAGGTGGGGACCGCCAGTTCGCCATCAAATTGTCGGAGAAGAAGTACCTCTGGAGTGAGCGAGAGACTCTTTGCTTTGTTGGCGGTCTTGAAGGCGTCGGCGCCGATATGGCTATCAGCGATTCCGGTCTCAAATATGTGGATGACGCGATCAATGGTGGGCCTCGGGTCCTTCAGTCGGCAGAGGAAAAATTGTTTTTTGCGACGGTCCACGAGCTGCAGCATTGCCGCGATGTGAGTGGTGATGACCTGCGGCGTCGTGCCATTGCTGAGTTTGGGGTAGCCGGAAAGTTATATGGCACTGCGCTTCGCGAGCTCAAGGCCGACCTCGCTGTAGCGCTCGCGCATGCGAGCAAGGATGGCTCCTTCGTCAACGCAGCGGCGTCGCTGGGGGCCTTCCGCGGGGCTTCGTTGGCGGATCCCGAGCATGCGACGGAGCACATGCTCGGGATTGTCCTTCAGCGGCTGGACGCAAGTAGCTATCGCGGCATGCACGTCGCCGAACTGTATGACGCCGTTGAGCAAATTTTCGAGACGTTGGATCCCCTTTCTAACAGGCAGCTGCGGCATGCCTTTGTGAGCGAAGTTGCCGAGAAGGCTGAGCTCTACGAGCGGATTCAGCGCCGGCCGGCGACATGGGCTGACGAGGCTATGAAGTTGTTGCCGGCACTGGTCCTTTCTGGTGAGAGCCGACCTGCCCTGGATGTCGATGGTCGGGCTTCACGCCTGGTCGATGTACTCCTGCAGAACGATCTGCGTCATCCGCACATTCTCGCTGAAGAGAAGCTGCGGTCTTCCGAGATGTACAAGGCGCTGCTCGATCTCGTTGGGGAGCACGCCACTGCTCAGCAAGTTGCCAGAATGGCTTTGGTCGACGAAATCACGGCTCACGGACGTCAGCCCGTCTTTCAGTTGCCAGGCGATCAAGGTCTGGGGGCGGAAGGGTATCTGGACATGCTGAATGCTCAATCCAGCGGGCTTACTCAGGAAATAGTTCGACAGCACGAGGCGGACTCGTTGAGGCCCTCGCCGATCTAGGTCGCAAAGGGTAGGGTGGCCATCAGATTATTTTGGGCGCGCTGAATGTTGATGTTGAGTGTTGTGATCGAAAACCCAAAGGCCAATTTGGACGCCAGACAGGGCATGTAGAGGTCGAACGTCCTTTGACGCTCGTAGGGCCCTCTCTGGGCCACAAAGTCATTTTCGAGCACTGAAGGGGCGGTCGATGGCGTAGAGGGTGGTTGTGGCCGAACAAGTTGGTAAGGAGGTCGGATGAATCGTTTACGGGTACTTAAACAGCGTGCAGCGCGGGGCAAGGCCGGCGTATGCAGAAACCCGGATGGCTGGTATGCCGCCCATGGTCGCGGCTGGGGTGACTGCCATGGGCCGGTATCGCGTCGAGAGGCGATCCAGCTGGCCGCCAGGTGGGGGATGCCGACGAAGGCAGTCAAGATCGTGGTTACGACCGATTGAGTGGGAGGGGCGATGAACCAGAACTACATCAGCGCAATGGTCCTTTGTCGCGATGGGAATGCCGGCACGTTCAAGGTTTCGATTAACGAGCAAGGCGAGTTGGTGTCCACAGCGCCAGAGTGGCAGCCGGAAAGTCCCTCCGACTCGCCGACGGAGAAGGTTGGAGTTGTGCCGACGATCGAAGGGCGTACCGGTATCGGTCATGTGATCGATGGCGACGTATGGCGAGATCTGGAAGCGAATGGGCGGCTCGATGATGTCTGGCGATTTGTGCTGGATGGCGAAAGCGTCGAGGAGGCTGTCGAATCCGCCTTGCATGGGAGCAGATGCGCTATGTAGCGGCTAAATGATGATGTTGAAGTGGGGGGATTTTCACCGTGAAAAGGCGCTCCCCATAAACTTTCACCTTTGAAGTGCCTGGGCGCTTCTGTGAGCCGCGTAGAACGCACGTCTGGCGCGGTCTCCCCATATCCGTTCACCTTTCGGGTAGGGCGCCCCATATCCATTCACCTTACTAGGGACGCTAGATGTCGAATACAAGCATTTTGAGCGATGCCGATTGGCCGCATAAGCGGGACGTCGTCTTGCTGGTCAAACCCAGTGCGCGCAAGCGGGTAGGTCTCACCCTCTTGGCCATCGCCATTTTATTTTGCGGGGGCATGGCGGTCCTCGGCGAACGTGGCCCTGTCTCGTCGTGGCTGCAGTCCATGGATCGAGAGGCTGATCGCGCTAAGTTGGAGCCGGTGATGCGAAAATTCGCTGAGCAGGGCAAGCCGGAAGCGATCATCTGGCTTGCGCAGAACTTCCCGAAAGAGAACAGGACCTCTCTCGAAGCTTTGGCGAGCCAAGGGAACGGAACGGCGCTCTTCACCCTCGCGGCGCTGCGCCTCCGTGACGGCGACGAAGGCGAATTCGAGTCATTGATGCAGCAGGCAGCAGAGGCAGGTAATGCTGACGCTCTTCGTTTCATCAAGCGCCAGGCTGAGCGCTGAGGCATCTATCCGTGGCGTGATTTTGAAACCTAGATCACGCCACGGATAGTCCACCGTAAGTTGCGAGCGAAGGGGTGTTGGTGGTGGCAGAGACATATACCTGTGGTGGCTGTGGAGCGGAATTTTCCCCCGGCGATCATGTGTGCCGGGGGTGTCACGGTCGAATCGTTTATGGCGCCCTTCCGGAAGAGGTTTCGAAAGGAGCGGGTGCTGCAGGGGCGGTCTGGGCGTCTATTGCCTTTGCAGTCCTGTTTCTGTTGCCGGTGGTAGTGTCTAGCTGTTTCGGTGTGGCTGTCCCGATTGGCCTCGGGCTTGGGTTGTGGGGATTGCTGGTTGTCTTTGCTGTCTGGGTATGGGGGTATCGGTGGGGCCGGAAGAGGGCTGTCGCTGCGCGAATTGGCATGTGCAGGACTGTTGTTGATAGGAGCCGGTCGTGATCAAGTTGGCTGCGGATAGTTCACCGGTGGCGAAATTCATTCGCCATAGGCGCTTGGTCGCCGATATGCGCCTACCTGGTGTGGTCGCGGCTGAGTTCCAGGGTTGGGTTGGCTCCTGCTCAGTTCGTTATCGTCTCAGGGGTGCTGAGCACGCGGATGTGATTTCCTCAGTAGATGAAGCCTTGCTGGTGGCTGGCATGCTGAGTGCCCCACTGGCCGGCGCTGACTCGGTGCGCGTCGAGCCTGCTACATCCGGGCAGGCTGACTTCCGCACGGCATTGGAGTGGGGAAGGGCTCGGCTTGGCGAGGTCGACCTGGCGAAATTGCTGGCTTGGTGGTCTCTCTGAGAGCAGATGGGTTGCTCTCGATCTTTTGACTTTCATTAGGCTATAGTAAGCGCTAATTTGCTGAGAAAGCTTTAGCGCATGAAGCTGTCCGACTACAAGAAGTCACCGAAAGAGTTCATTCAGGGGGTCCGTTCTGACGGGTTCCGGGTGGGCTTGTCCACGGCTTTCGCTCCTTGGATTAGCGCCTTTTTCCGTGAGAAGCATGGTGGTACCTGGTTTGGCCAGGGCCGTATGTGGGCCTTCGACCGCTCGAAAATCAATGGCGCATTCGCGGCGAGTTTGGCCGAAAACCTGCCATCCGGAATCCTCTACGATGTCGGGCAGTTTGCGCAAAAGCTTCGCATCGCCCTGGCGTCTCCCGATCCGGACCTGTTCGCGCCCTTCCTGGATGTCCAGATCTTCCCTGTTGAGGGCGGAGACTTCGTTTGCCTATCGCGGTTTGATCCTCTCCTAGTTAGCACGTTGCAGGGCCTGCAGGGCACCTTCCTGCGTAATCGAAATGCCTGGCGGGTGAAGGTTGCCCTGCCGCGATTGCTTGAGGTGCTGGAGACGCAGGCTGGAATCCGTCGAGAACACATCTTCCTCAGCGATACCGAAATCGTTCTGGAGCAGCATGCTTCGATGGGTGAGGGAGACCGACCAGGTGTTCAGGTGGGCGGTATGGTCCCTGAGCGAGTCGGCGCTGGGGATGCGGAAGGCGAGAACGCGATGTTGAGCGTGATCGCAAAACCGATGAAGGAGCTTTGGATCAACGAGGCGGATTTGGCGAAGGCTGTCCAGGCATATGGGCTGCATGGTGAGTATGCCTACCAGGAAGTGGGCGTTCGTCATCTCCTAAGGTACTCAAGCTGTCTGCTGGCCGATGATATGGGGCTCGGGAAGAGCCGCCAGGCTGTCGTCGCTGCGAGCTTGGTCACGGGGCCGGGTGCAGTGCTGGTGGTCTGCCCAGCCAGCCTGCGGATCAACTGGGAGCGGGAGATCCATATAATCCAGCCCGACGCGAAGGTTGTGATTTGCGGCGATGGCGAGGCCTGGTCGCAGGCTGACTGGCTGATCGTGAACTACGAGAGGTTGGGCGCCGTCGTTCAGGCCATGAGCGACGGCGATGTGCGCTTCCGAGTGATGCTGTGCGATGAGGCTCACTATCTCAAGGAGCCCGACTCCACCCGTACCCGAAATGCCTTCCTGCTCTCGAAGCATATCGAGCGCCGGTTCCTTCTGACTGCGACTCCGGTGCTGAACCGGGAGAGCGAGCTGCATACCCTGCTGCGGCTCTCCGGTCACCCAATCGGAGCCATTCCGCTTAGCGATTTTCTGTCGGACTTTGCCGGCTCTCCAGAGCTCAGGAAGGCATTGAGCGAGCGCGTTTCCGAATGGATGTTGCGCCGGCGTAAAGATGTACTGGCTTCGTTGAAGGGCAAACGTCACGAATTTAAGTATGTAGATCTAGCGACTGGCGAGCGTGATCAGTACCTAGCAGCGGTCTCCGACAACACGCAGACCGCCATCGTCAAAATCGGAAAGATCCGTCAGCTACTGGAGCGTCTAAAGGCTTCGTGGCTGATCGATACGATCACATCATTGGGTGACGACGACAAGTCGATCATCTTCTGCGAGTACACCGAGTCTGTGGCCTACCTGGCCGACGAGTTCGCCAAGGCCGGGATCCAGACGGTGACCTTCACCGGATCTAATTCTGGAACAAGAAAGCAAAAAGCGATCGACACCTTCATGTCGGATCCGGCGGTCAAGGTGTTCATCGGCACGACCAAAGCAGCCGGTGTAGGCCTGAACCTGGTCGCTGCCAACTACGTGTTCTTCGCGTCGCTACCGTGGACTGCTGCGGCGAAGCGACAGGCCGAAGATCGCGCCTACCGAAACGGCCAAAAAAGAGCCGTCACCGTCTTGATGCCCGTGATCTCCGGGACGATCGACGAGCAGGTCGTACTACTGCTGCAGCACAAGGAAAGCATTGAGCAGGATCTGCTCGATGACTCTGTTCAGGATCCCGGCCTCGTCGAAGAGCAGATGGCCGCCAAGCTTTTTAACGCAGCGTGAGTGGAGGGGAGTCATGTCGTTATCGTTGATGCGCTTCATGGTGAAAGCAGATGCCAAGCTGGGCTTTGTTCCCTACGACACGCTGCTCAACAAGAAGCTGGAAGTGAGCTACCGGAGTATCGAGGCGGCCTTTCGGCGCTGCGACTCACTCAACCAGGTGTCAGCTGGGGGCACGGCCCGTGCCCAACAGGCGCAACCCTCTGTCGACGGCAAGGCACCGGCGACCAGGTTGCTCAATGTATACAACCGCATTCACGAGCTCTACAGCCGGATCTGCACGTCGGTCGACGGGCTCTCGGTTTTCCGGGCTCATAGGAGCGAGTACGACGGGCTCTTGAACGAGTATGTCCAGCTCGCGGCCGCGCAGGTCGTCAACCGAGCTAATCCGTCGCCCTACTGGGGGCATGATCGCTTCACTGTCTCGGGCGAAGGGTTCTCGATGGTTTGCTCGGCGAATAGTGGTGACGTCCTGGAAGTGAGCATTCAAGGCATCGTCAAGGACGCCGCGGCGGAAACGTTGCGTTCGATCGAGCGCGTCGATATTCGCGAGCTGGCCGAGTGGTTCCACTCTGTCAGCGACCGCAATTTCGAGCTGGCTGGCCGGACGCTTGATATTCGCGCCGTCGGGTATTGGCCGCGAGGCGGTGGAGACCGGGTTTCCCCTGACGAGGACTTCCGCGAGGACGCGCTGCAGCGCCAGGTCGGGCGCCCCGCTCTTCGGATGTGAGGGTTGACCAGGTGATAACCAAGTAATAACATTGTTATTACTTGGTTAAGCCTTCGGAGGCTGTCGTGGTCGGAAAGTCAGTTCAAGCGACCATGCTTGTACCCCGCTCGAACGGGCGCGGGCTCATCTTCAGTGAAGTTCGCGTGGTTCGCGCATTCGACTACCCGATAGCAGGGCGGTCGTTCCGTTTCGCCATTCATCCCCCTGTTGCGCCTCTGGAGCACGTCGCCTACGTCATTTCCGAGTTCAAGACAGGTCGGCAGTGCGGCCTGCTGCACATGAAAGCGAAGCGCCGCTTGATCTCCGCTGCTGAGCGACATCTCGCGGAGGTTGTTCGCGTTCAGGGTGAAACCGAGCTCGTGCGGTTGATCGAGCAGACCCAGGCCGAGGGCACGTTGAATGACTACTGAGCAGCCCGCTGCAGGCGCTGCCTGGCAGCTGGGCAACCAGGCGTTTCGTGACGGAAAGAATCTGGACGATAACCCGTATCCGGCTGGAACAAAGTTGGCGGAAGAGTGGCAGGCCGGCTTTAACCGTGCCTGTGAAGATGAGCTGAGGGGGTGCCCATGATTGCTGAGTGTATCGGTTGCGGGTGCACTGATATGTGCGCCTGCGTTTCAGAGGATGGGCCCTGTTACTGGCTGCGGGTGGATTACAGCCGTGGCGAGGGCGTCTGCAGTTGTTGCTCCGAGCGGGTGGCCGAATGGGACGCCGAGATCGGACGCAAATCGATCGACGACCAGTTCATTGAGCTGATGGACGCTCTCGATGGGTACGATAGCCCGGAAGCGATCAGTCAACGGCTTGCTGAGCTCCAAGGCCCGATCAGGGAACTCGCGGCGGCTTGCCGGCAGACGGTGCTATTCAACCGAGCTCAAGTCGAGTTCCAGTCGACCAAAACCGACATCGAGCTGCGGCCGATGGAGGGAGGTAGCCTCTTCGCCGTTTGGTATCTGCTGATGGATCGCATTGCACGGTCTCCGACCAAGTTCCACATGCGGAGCTCGGTGAGGATCCTGCTTCCACTTGTCGCGGATTTTCTGCCGGAGGACCCGAATGCCTGATTGTGAGCGAGTGCTTCGAGATCTGGAGCTTGACCTTGCGGAAACGGTTGAGCGCCGAGCGTTCATTCGCGGGCGGCATGCCGGCGAAGACCGAGCGAGGTGGCAGGTCCTGATCTGCGTTGTTGTTGGCGTGATCCTGTATGTCGGATGGCGTATTCTTTCGAGCTAATGAGGAGTTCCTGAACAATGGAAAGACAGCTCAATGTGCCTCCGCACTCGATTGAGGCCGAACAAGGCGTCCTTGGTGGTCTGCTGCTGGATAACAAGGCCTGGGATCTGGTCGCGGATAAAGTCCACCCGGAGGATTTTTACCGGAACGATCATCGCCAGATCTTCGAAGCGATTTTGGAGTTGGCGGACCGTAGCGAACCGTTCGACATCGTGACGGTGTGTGAGGTGTTGGAAGGGCGGTCTGGCTGGGGAGGCCTGGCCTACGTGGCCGAGCTCGCCAAAAATACTCCCTCGGTCGCGAACATCGTTCACTACGCCAAGATCGTTTCTGAGCGAGCCCATCTGCGCCGCTTGATCTCCATCGGCTTCGAGATGAGCCGGCAGGCCTACGAGCCTGGGGCCGACGTAGCCTTGGTTCATGAAGAAGCGGAGCGCGCCCTGTTCGGTCTCAGCCAGGATGAACGCGACCAGGACTTTGCCGACATGGGCGAAGTCCTGAGCGCCGTCATCGACGAGATCGATAGCAACTTCAACTCCGAAACGGAGGTGACGGGTGTTCCTACTGGCCTGCCCGATCTGGATGCAATGACTGGCGGCCTGCAGCCTGCAGATCTGATCATCGTCGCGGCGCGTCCCTCGATGGGCAAGACGTCCCTGGTGATGAACTGGGCCAAGCCGATCCTTGACGCTTCTCCCGGGAAGTCGATCCAGATCTACAGCATGGAAATGCCGGCAAGGGCGTTGCAGTTCCGATTCCTCGCCCAGCTGGGGCGTATCGACCTGAAGGCGCTGCTGCGGGGCAAGCTTCAGGATGAAGACTGGCCGAAGCTGACGGCAGCCGTTGGTGTCTTTCAGGGTATGCAGGACCGTTTGGCGATCGACGATTCCGCGAACCTTACGCCGACATCGCTACGAGCGAAGGCTCGGCGTGGTGCCCGTAAGTACGGTCCGCCGGCGGCAATCATGGTTGATTACCTGCAGCTGATGCGCTGCCCAGGCTACGAGGGGAACCGCACTCAGGAGGTCGCGGAGATCTCCCGGGCATTGAAGGGGTTGGCCAAAGAGTTCAATTGCCCCGTCATCGCGCTATCGCAGTTGTCCCGCCAGTGTGAGCAGCGGCCCAACAAGCGCCCTGTGAACGCAGACTTGCGGGAGTCCGGCGCGATCGAGCAGGACGCGGACATCATCATGTTCGTCTATCGAGACGAGGTCTACAACCCGGACACTGAGTACAAGGGGGTTGCCGAGTTGATCCTCGGCAAGCACCGGAACGGTGAAACCGGTACCGTGCGGACCGCGTTTATTGGCAAGGAAACTCGTTTTGTGCCGCTCTCGGCCGAGCAATTTCGGAACTTCGATTGATGAGCTGCTGGGAACAGAGTTGCCGCGTGCAGAAAGTGATGCAGCGGGATCGCCTGGGGTGCGGGGTGGCCTGTGCAGCGATGGTTTCCGGCAAACCATACGGTGTCGTGCGACAGCTGTTCGTCGACAATGGCATAGGTGCTCGCAAGAAGCGGCCCCTCGCCACCAATTTCTCAGAGATGCAGTACGCTCTGGCGCTCCTCGGGATCGAGTCTGAGCTGAAGCGCTGGAGCACCTGGGATGCAGTGGAAGGCCTTGGCATCGTGGCTGTAAACAACGGCCAGGGCACTGCCAGCCGGAACTGGCATTGGGTCGTGGCTGAGCGACACACGAGTTTCGGTGTTGTCCTCCATGATCCGGATTTCGATCTGCCGAGCTTCAGTTCGGCGCCGCCTGGCGTGCATTGCCATCCCTTCTCTGAATACCAGGCCCGCAAGAGCTGGATTCGGATTGTGCCACGAGGGAGCCATGGGTAGCAGGTGGCCGCGGCTCGCGGCAGCATTCGACTATGCGGCTTACAGCGTGGCCTCTGCGGAAGAAGCTCATGCCCATTACGGAGATCCAGAGCCAACACCTACAGAGCGCTGGACGTACTGGTGGCGAGGGTTCTTTGCCGGCCTCGCAAGTGACAGTAATATCCTTCCGCTCTCGGAGCGGTTTTCGCGGCTCCGACCACTTTTTTTACTTCGCAGGATCGAGCAGGAAACAAAAAATGAGCGATGAAAAAATCCCGGATCGCATCAAGGCGAAGCTGACCATTGAGCTGGATTTCGCAAAAGAAGATCAACCGCTTATTGGAGAAGTCCTGCAGGGCATCCTCGATAACCTCGGGCTCTCCAGTGAGGGTAGTGGCTCCCGCACTGCGCAGAGCCACTATAGCTACAAGTTGGAATCCAACCTCCCGAAAGTGCCCATGACGATGGAGCGTCTGTTCGATCTGATGGACCAGGCGCGTGAGCCCGGGGAGCCGACCGCTGCAGAGCAGATCGCCGATTCCATGCACCCGAACTACGACGAGGCCGTGGATTGGTGGGAGAGCCTCGCCGAAGGGCAGAAGCAGTGGTTTATCAAGAAACACTCAGACGTGAAACTGGTGACCAAGGCCTGGGAAGTGCACAAGGAAATGGATTTTGCCGATCGAGTGTTCTTTCAGACCTTGAAGTGAGTGGACCTATCCACCCTGGTTGGTGGTTGCCAGCCCACGGGCACCAGGTGCTACTGGTGCCAATCTTCAATCAGCTCGAAATAGTCCGCTGACACTTCGCCGACGTTGCCGGCGATAACCGCGCCGTCTGGCAGAACGAGACGAGCCCGCTTCACATCCCCGCGGCTGAGCATCGCGAATCCCAAGGCGGTATCAAGCAGCACTGCGACTGTTTCGCCGGCGGCGACGCGGCTGATCACGACGTCGGCGGCCGGGCGATTCGCCTGGCCGCCATCGCCGTACACCACTGTCAGGTCGACCGGACCTCGATGCGAAAGTGCGTCACTCATACTTGATCGTTCCCACTCATAGAAGTAGCCATGATCAACCAGCCTCTCGATTACGATTGGACCGGGGGCATCACCCCATTCGGCAGACCGTATCCAATCCAGAAATTCTTTATCACTTTGACCTGATTGCGAGTGCAGGGCACTGAGCTCGCCCTCGAAATCGATCTGGGACCAGGGGCCGCCGTCGGGGTCGAAGTCGTCTACGACGGTCACCTGATCGCGCAGAACACGTTCCATATGGTTGCTGTGCAGCCTGAAAGTGGAGGATGTACGCCAGTCAGGGGCGAGAAGCAGAGCTCTGTCGATGCGGGTGGTGATCGAGTGGTAATCAGGACCACCCACGCTGGCCTCGGATACGAACTCCCAGTAGAGCGGGCCAAGCGCTGGGTGAACTGCCATGATGACAACACCAGTGCGTTGCCGAAGCGTGGGTTCGCTGCTCATTGGTCTTTCCCAACAACCGCCTGCAGGCGCTGCAGGGCTTCATCTATGGTTGTCTGGGGTGCCTTCCCGAGCAGCTTCGCACCTCTTGCAGCAAGATCCACCGGCCGCACCAGGTTGACCAAGGCTGCCCCGCTCGCCGGCGTGCGCCCCGGAAGGACGATCGCGACGGCAAAGCCGGCGTAGCGGCTGCTGTCGTGCTCGGTGATAGGAACGGCTAGGGCGAGCCCCAGGGCGTTGTACGCTGCTGGGGAAAGCACGAGCGCTTTACAGGCCACCTGCGTTGAAGCGCTACCCATGTCCAGGGAGACGATGTCACCGCGGTCGAATTGATGCTGCGGGCGCTTGCTCATGCTTCGTTTCCTACCGGCGCGGATGTTCTCCAACAGTGGATGTCCGGCGGCTCCGGGGCCTCCAGGTCACACTGGGCGACTAGCGTGCTGAGGTCGTATTCGGTAGCGACCTTGGACACCACCAGGGTCTGATCTTTGAAGGAGACGTCTACAGGGTCGCCAAGGCTTACGCCGAGTTCGGCCAGCAACGGCTTGGGTATCGTGATGCCCTGAGAATTCCCAATCGCACGGATAGTCGTTTTCAACGTTCTGTAGCCTCTTGCGAAAGGCGGTTGCGCTGCGCCTGGAGCGCTTTGAATCGCTCGGAGACAGGTGGGCGTTTTGCCATTTGCTTGCGGACGAGCTCCGCAAGCGTCGACGCCTGTGCATCCACCCCGTCACCAGATATTGCTGTCGGCTCGTGGCCAGGTACTGGGAATTGCACCCAGATCCTCGGTGGGATTGATCGTAGGGTCAGGTTGAGATGGCCTTGAACCACTCCCCCCTGGAAGTTGAAGGAGATCTGCGCATGTTCCGGTGTGAGCTCGGAGACGAATGCTTCGAGCTGGTCTCCACGCTCTATCGGCGAGGCGCTGATCAAACTGCAGACTCGATCTGCAGCTGCTCGTAGGCTGAGTGCTTGAGGGTGGTTTACGGCAGTGTTCGGAGTGATATCCGGCATATTGGTTCTCCCTGCGCAAGGTGCTAACAATGTTATTACCCTGCGCAGGGGAAATCAAACTACCAGCTACGCTTTATGCCCCTGCGAGGTAAGGTAGCGGCCCGAACGGGATGTCGTCGTCGAAGTCTGGCGGAGTACCTTGTTGCGACGGCGGTGGGGTCTGCGGTCGCGGCCGCTGAGCGGGCTCTTCGCCTTGGCCTTGAGGGCGACCGCCGAGCAGCTGAAGTCGGCCATTCACCTGGTCGACGACGATCTCGGTGGTGTAGCGTTTCACTCCGTCTTTTTCCCACTCGCGGGTGCGGAGAGTGCCTTCGACGTAGCACTGGCTCCCTTTTCGCAGATACTCACCCGCGATTTCGGCGATCTTGCCGAAGAACACTACGCGGTGCCACTCGGTACGCTCCTGCTGCTGGCCGGTCTGCTTATCTTTCCAGCTTTCGCTGGTGGCCAGGGTTATGTTCGTTACGGCGTTGCCGTTCGGGGTGTAGCGGACTTCCGGGTCGCCGCCGGCGTTGCCGACGAGAATCACTTTGTTGACGCCTCGTGCCATGGTGTTGCTCCTATCGGATGAGTGAAGCTCAGGTGGAGGAAGATTCGGCCTCAGCGTGCTCGCCGGATGCCTTGTAAAGGAGACGTTCGGTCTCCTGATTCATCTGCTTGAGCGCGATGCGGATGATCATCTCGGCGTCCAGCAGGTGTTTGTTGCTCTGTGGGTCAGCGCCTGCTGCCACCAGGCGCTCATGGTCGCGTCGGTAGGCTTGCGCGATCTGGCGGAATATCGCGCCTGCTACCTGCAGGCCGGGAGCGAGCAGGTCAGGCGCAGAAATCGGGGGTAAAGCGATTACCCTGCCGTCCTGGGGAAGTAGAGAGGCGGAGCTGATCAGCGCACCCTGCAGGGGTTTGTCGTTCTCGAAGGCTTCCCCGATGGAGTCCAAGAAGGCTCGGGCCTCGGCCGGATCCTCGGGCAATCGGAAAATGACATTGACGAAGCTGCTCATTTGTTACCTCACAGTTCGCAGGGGACGGAGCGCGTGGTCGATCGGGGCGTTGCTTGTTCGTTTCGAGGCGGTTTGGAGAACCGGCGTAGGCGGTCGGAGCGGATCTCTTCGGTGAGCTCGTTGACGCGCTGCTTCAGGCGCTGGTTCTCGGTGAAGGCGATCTGCAGATTCCGGTTGGCCGTTTCGGGATTGCCGGCGCGATGAAGAACCTTCACCAGGAGGAATTGCTCGCGGTCACGATCGGCCTCGTGACGCCACACGGCGGTTTGCTCTCGCAGCTCGTCGTAGCCGCACCGGTAATAGGCGGCTACGCCCGCGAGGGCTTTGACGTGGCCACGTCGGTTCACTTCCAGGAGGCCCCACCCTTGAGGGAGTTCGTCCGCCTGGATCACACCGGCCGGGGCCAAGAAGTATCTCCAGTTGCCGACGCCTCCCGACACCCGATGAGACTTCCGACGATCCGCGAGAAAGTCAGAGCGGCTGACCTTGCATTCGATGACGATGGATCCGTCTTCGAATCCCGCGGCGCGGAAGCCGATTGCGTCGGGAATTTCCCCGGTCCAGCCCGTGCGGCACTCACTGACAGCAACATGGCAGCCTGGACCACCGGCGCTGTTTGGCCGTTGAAGCCATTTCACCGCGATGTCGCACAGATCGCGGTGGGTGAAGTCGGGCTGATTGGAGGGCTTCATGCGGCCTTCTGCATTGCCGAGCGCATCTGGCTCATGGTTTGGCGGTGCTGCCGCAGGGCGGACTTGTAGCTGGCTTTGGCATCTTTCTGGGTGCGACACCACTCTCCCTTCACTTCCGAGTGCTGTTCGCTATGCCGACAGCGGTACATGCGGTACTCAAATTTCCCTCCGCTTTCGCGCCATTCGACTTTTGGCTTCATCCCGCCAAGCAACCAATCGCCGAAACTTTCGCAGCAGTCCCAGTCGAGGTATTCCGCGAACTTGGTCTTTTTCGGCGGCAGCGGCAAATGCTGCAAGGCATATCGCTTGCCTTCCTCGCTGACGTGGAACACCACGTCGGTGGGGTCGCAGAATGCCGGTGTCCGGCCGACAACCATCAACTCCACTTTGACCAGCGCCTCCAGATCCGGCATCGCGTAATGCCCTGGTCCGGCCAAGTAATGGTTCCGATGCGACTCGCGTTGGTCGGGGCGAAGGCCAAGCGTGTGATGCAGCAGACGAAGCTGCTGCTCAGGAATCGATACCTGGGTCATGCCGCAACCTCTTCCTTTAGTGGAAGGTACGTTGTTACGTTCGAGAGGACTGCCTGCAGCAGGCGGGCATTCTCTGCGGTGAACTGGCGATGCTCTTCCTGGGATACCTCTCGGAAACCGTTCTCCAGGGCCTCTCGCGCAGGGCCTCGCCCTGCAGCCGCGAGTGCCTTGCGCGAGGTGTCGTTGACGAAGTAGCGAATACGGCCGTTGGCATGGTTACTGGACATTGAAATCTCCTTGGGCAACGGACAGCGCTGCGAGGCTGTTGCGTACCCAGATTGGGGTTTTGCCGATTGAGTAGGTCTGCCCGCTCCAGACCAGGAGTAGGGTGGTACCGAACGCCTCGCCGATCGCTTCGGCTGCATCCGGGGGCACCGCGTTGCCGATCCGCTCCCTCCAGTCACCATCGGAGAGCCCGTCGAGTTCCAGATACTCTTCCGGCTCGATCAGGCTTTGGAGCGCACAGAGTTCGAGCGTGGTGAAGGGACGATGCCAGGTGTTGTCAGGGGCGATGATCCGAGCCACAACGCGCTCGTTATCTGCAGGGATCCTTGGGTCAGCTACCGACCAGGATCCGTTGTCATGGCCTGCTGCTGCGGATACCGCGCCTGCAGGCGAGTCCCAAGGGACCACGCCGTAGTGACCGGCAGTCAGGTAGTTGTCGCCTTTCTTGCGGTCCAGGCCCGGGCGCGGGTCAGCGACCGCGAGAGCACCTGACGCAACCTGCTGGGCACCGATGACGCAACCAGAAGTTTCGTCCCAGCGTGTAACGCCGAGCTTTCGGCTGCTCGCACCAGGATGCCAGTTGGTATAGCGAGGATCCGCAATGGAGAGTTGGCCACCTTGCACGCCCTTGCCGCCGGCAATGACTGTGGACGAGGGTTTCTCCCATTCCAGGACTGCCAGGTTGTTACTGTGGCGATTCCAACCTGGACGAGGATCCGCCACTGCCTGGCCGCCTGAGCTTGGACCATGCCCGCTGGTAACGGTACCGGACGCTTGATCGAAGCGGACGACGCGGAAGACGTTCTTGTGAGTGCTGCTGTCTGCAGACAGGCGCGGGTCAGCCACGCTGAAGGTGCCCTGGCCAGGCGAGCGCTGGCTGGTCACCGTGCCGCTAGTGTCTCCCCAGTGCATGACGCCATACTGCGCATACTCGGCTTTGCTTTCCGGTCGCGGATCCGCGACAGCGAAGGCGCCAGTCATCGGCCGGGAATTACCCGTGACGGTGCCGGAATGATCTGCCCATTCGTGAACGCCCAGAATGCCGTTGTGCATGGCGTCGAAGCGGCGTGGGTCCGCAACACTGAATCGCCCCGTGGTGGCTTCGGCACGCCCGGTAACGGTCCCGGCGTGGGAATCCCAGCGGTGAACACCAAGGGCACCATCGCGCCAGGTCTGCTCGGGTACGATTAAGTAGTCGGTCAGCACGCCGTCTTCGACATTCAGCCTGTTCAGCGATCGCCAGTCCTTGCCCGCTTCAACGAAGGCCAGCCTCAACCAAGTCTTGAAAAACAGGTTCGGTACGCGGTGCATTGGACCGCCGTCGAAATGGCCGGGGAGAGGCATACGGCCCAGGATATCGCCTACCGAACGAAGCGACTTTTTCACAGGTTCATAGATGAAGTCCGGCACCTTGTTGATGTTGCGGCCGACGAGCAGGAATCGTTTACGGGATTGAGCGAGGCCACCGAGCTCGCCGCAATCGTGCGTCGTCTCGGCAGTGGCGTACCCGTAGCGGCGCAGCAGTTGAACGATCTGATCGAGGAGGCGGCGGCCACGATTCTGGATGCGAGGCACGTTCTCGAAAACGATCAGCTCCGGGAGGTCATCCTGGAAGGCCTCCAGCATCAGCCATACGCCACGTAGGGTTAGACGGTTCAATGCCTGGTACTTGGCGGTCTTGCTGCGGTTTTCCGACAGCAGTCCGCTGAACCCTTTGCAGGGGGCCGAGAGGAAGACGATATGGGGGTATTCGCCGCCGGCCGCATGACGGATATCTGCCGCAGTGGCTTCGCGCCACTCCCGCGGCGGCTCTTTGCCGTGGAAGTCCTTGAACTGATCACGATCGAAGAGATCGAGGACGGTTCCGCGAGATCCGCTGAGGCGTTCAAAATCCCGGATTGCTGCCGCGTTGACGTCGATGCCACCGATGCAGCGGAACTTGCCTTGGAGGTTCCCTACGCGAGGGTTGGCTTTGTTGAAACCTTTAGCTCCACCGCCCAGCCCGCAGAACAGGTGGAAATGGCGAATCTCGCGGGTAAGGATCTTGGGGTGAATATAGGCAGTCATATCGCTCAGATCCCCTGCGGCTGTTCTTCGCCGCCCAGGGCATCCAGCAGCTCCGGAACGAATTCGCTCAGGGTGAGCATCATCAGAACGAAGCTGGCATCGAGTTGGGATAGAGCATCGTCGCCTCCATCGCGCTCGGCCTGTTCCTGCAGCAGATCTTCGAAGCGGAGACCGCGGACGGTGAGTTTTTCGTCCAGGGTGAAACTGAGTTTGTCGTTCCAGGCCAACGACAGCCGCGTGACGAGCTTGCCTGCGGAAAGGTGGTTCTGGATCTCGTCGCTGGTCAGGTCCTGACGTTTGCAGCGAACGGTGCCGCCTTCCTCGTGGGTGTCGCTTAGCTCGCAGTTGTCCAGGACGAAGAATCCTTCGCTGGCCTGCTGGTTCTTCAGCCAATCGGTCAAAGTGGCACTGGGGGCCACCTTCACCGCTATCGGTCGTACCGGCAGAGAGCCCACAGCTTCGCGAAGTGTCGAGAGGAGATCTTCGGCCTTTTTGGCGCTCGACTCGTTCACGATGATCAGTCCCAAAGCTGGAGCGATCGCGGCGTAGGTAGTTGCTTTGCGGATGAAGGCCCGAGGGAGGAACGCCTGGACGATGTCGTCTTTGAGTTGGTCGCGCTCTTTCTTGTAGACCTTGCGGCTTTGCTCGGTCTCGATCTCTTCCACTTTCTCCGTCAATGCGTCACGGACGACGCTGCCGGGAAGGATGCGTTCCTCTTTCCGAGCCGCCACTAGGTAGAAGCCGCTGCTTTCGTGCACGAGCGGAGCATCTTCACCTTTGCCCAGCGGAGGAATGAAGCCGTAGGTAGTGAGTTCTTGGCTGCCGCAGGCGCGAGCTGGCTTCGACTTCAACGCATGGGCGAGCGATTCGCCATCGATTCCAAGATCTTTCGCGAGGTCTTGCGTCAGGCGGTAAAGCAACAGGTTAGAGAAGAACATGACAGCTCCTAGAACGTTGTGCGGATGGCTTGCTGAGTCCGACTGGTTTTTGCAGCCCAAGCCATGTACGGGTGACGAAATTCGCGATTGAAGATCGCAGCAGCTGCCTTGTCGGTGTCCAGGTCCCGGCGGGAAGAAATCGAGCATTTGGCACGGATCAGGTCAGCGGGATCCCGATCACCGCTGGCCAGACCAAATGGCGAGCTTTCCGAGCGGAAAGCAGATTCTTCGTTCAAGAACTGGATAAACCCCCTGTCCTTCGACCAGAGCCCGGCGAGCTGCGAAAGCTTCATGCGTGATCTCCTTTTGACTTTCGTTGTGCTATAATCGCAGACAATACGCAAAAATAACAACGATGCAAGGAAATTTAGAAAATCGGCTGATTTCTACCGAAGCAGGGATTTCCTGCTCCGATCACCGGTAACGCTTCAACGTGAGCCAATCACCTGGCCATGCCTTGACTATCGTTAGACTATCCGCGCCTGATTTGAGCGAATGGGCGGGCATCTGTCAGCTTTCGTTGTATTATAACTGCTAGACATGGTGTAAATAACATATTTACACCATGTCTAGGGCGGCCTGAGGCCGTTTCAGCGGTCATTGGCGAGGTATCGCGCAGGCAGCTTTCAGTGATGAGGGAGAGAAGTAGAGTGGCGGTTTGGTGGAAAAATGGTTTTAATGCGTATTGTCATAGTGCGCGGAGGTTTTGACGTGGGTGAAGACAACTTGAAGATTTCCTGCGTCCTCGTAGGCGATGCGGCTCTCGATTTCGAGAAATGCCAGGTAACGCTGAAAATTCCTGCGCGAGCGCCGGGTAAGCAGCGGCAGCAGTCACTGGCGATATCTGCAGCAATGCTCGTGCTGGATGCCACAATTCAGCGCTACCAAGCCGAAAAGGGCGAGAGGTACCCTGCAATAGATCAACTTCTAGAGTATGCTGGCTGTAGGCCAGCAGACATCAACAAGCTGCTTGGAATCACGGAAAGCGCGACTTCCTGAGTGTTGGCCGCGGCTGTGAGGCGTTTTCCGTTGGAACTGAGCCAGGACGAACAAAGGAGCGGAGGATGAGCAAGGCTGTGCTTGTTGGGCTTGTCGCCGAGAAACACGGGTTAACCAAGGCAGAAGCATCGGAAATCGTGAATACCGTGCTTTCTGGTATACAGAGTGCGCTGGTCAGTCAAGGGAGTATTTCCCTGGTCGGTTTCGGCGTGTTCAGCGTTGTCGACCGTGCTGCGCGAAACGGACGCAACCCGAATACTGGTGAGCCTGTGACTGTGGCAGCCAGGAAGGCGGTGAGATTCACCCCGGGGGAACCGCTGAAGCGTGCAGTGAACGCTCAGTAATAGATGTAGAGCCAGGCCCTTCGGGGCCTTGTTTCAGGCGTGGTTTCTGTATTGCACAATACAGAGACTTGAATGTTTTTTCTGTATTGCACATTACAGACTTGCAAGCAGCGGGGGTGCTGGTGAGCCACAGACGGCCGACCGAGGAAGCCTATGCAGAGCTGCAGGCTGCCTACGATTTCTACAATGACCATTTGTTCGCGAGCCAGGAGCGGCTGCCGGCGTGCTTGATCACATATCAGCGCGAAAAGCGGACCATGGGGTATTTCTCTCAGGCCCGTTTCATTCGCCGCGATGGGATCAAGGCGGATGAGATTGCGATGAATCCCGACTACTTCGCAGTGATTCCCCTGGTCGAGATCCTACAGACGCTAGTGCATGAAATGGTGCACCTCTGGCAATACCATTTTGGAAAGCCAAGTCGAGCCTGCTACCACAACACAGAGTGGGCCAACAAAATGGAGGCTCTGGGCTTGATGCCCTCCGACACGGGCAAGCCTGGCGGCAAGAGGGTAGGGCAGTCGATGAACGACTACGTCATACCTGGCGGTCGGTTCGATGTCGCAACCCGGGAGTTGCTGAAAAGAGGGTTCGCCATCTCGTGGATGGACCGATTCCCGGTCGACGTGAGGGGACCATCGCGTCCGATGTCGCTTATGCCAGCATCGCTGATGCCTCCGGCAAGTCAGGACTACCAGGGGGACGATGATTTGGACGCCGGCGTAGACGAAATAGCTGACGAGCTGGATCCGGCTATCGCCCTGGCCTATCAGGCCCCAGCAGCAGTGGCGAGTCTCGATGTGTCAGTGAGGCAACCAGGTGACAGGAGCAACAGGCTGAAATATTCCTGCCCAGGCTGCCGGCTAAACATGTGGGGCAAGCCAGGGTTGAAAGTTATTTGTGAGGAATGCGAGGAGCGCTTGGTTGTCCTGGAGCTGTCTGCAGACTCTACCCAGGAAGCTCTTGCTGCTGATTGAACCTCAGTTCAAACTGTTGGCCCCATGGCGATGTTCAAAAGACTGGAGAAGACTATGCAGTATGGAGCGACTCATGAGTTCACCCTGGAAACCGCATCGGGCGTTTTCCATCAGGCCGGCATTCAGATCATGGGGCCGGACACCTGGTGTCCGCTACTGGCCGAGAAGGCGAAACCGACCGTTGAGAACACTGCAGTGTTCTATACCCGTCTTGCAGGTCCTGAGGGCGGACCGACCGAGCAACTGCGCGAATTGCTAGAGCGTTCGTTGGCGTTGATCTCTTCTGGCGGAGCTGACCCGGTGATTCGTGTCCACCTGCACCGCGGCGAATACCAAGCGCTGGATGCTGCTGCTTTCCAGGCGGTGGTCGGTACTGGCGTTGCCGTTGTCGAGCTCAATGATTGACTCAGGCGGAAGGGGCTCTTATGGCTGACAGAATGACTCCCGAGCAGTTCAAGAGCGAGTATCGCCGCAAGGGATGGACTGGGCTAGCGCTCGCCGAGCGCTGGTCGTTGTCGCCTGCCTGGATCAGTAAGCTCGGCAATGATCCCGATCGGGAAGCGCACTGGGATGATGCCGTTCGGGGTCTCCCGACCGTTAAAAAATTGAAGTCCAGTTCAAAATAGCACTTGCTATAGATTGAACCGGGGTTCAATATTCCTCCGTCGAATTCATTCTCGCTGGAGGTCCTCATGTACGACGTTGTTATCGCTCGCGAAGCCTGCTTTCTAGACAAATCCATTTCGCGGGGAGAGGTCGTGTCAGTCCACCGCGACATGGTCGCTGCCATGAGCGCCCGGGACAAGTTGAACAAGCGCAAGCGCGCTATCCACAGTGAGAGCGCGTTCATCGCAGTACATTCGGAAAACGCGCTTCGCAAGGGCGATATCGTTGAGCAGCTGATCGAGGACTACGACCGCGAGCAGCGTCGGGCCTTTTGCAAGCGGCTGATGGCAGCGATTCTTTCGATGGAACTCACGGGCAAGCCGGACCGGCTGGCCGATGATGCGGGTTTCTACCTGCAGCAGGAAGGCCTCACCCTGGACGAGCTGCGCGAGCGCTACGAGCAGGAAGTTCGCGAGGAGCACCAGGAACATGTGCTCCAGCAGCAGGAGGCTGCGCATTTGCGGGCACGCGGGTACGAGGCGCAAAAGGCCATCGATATGATCCGCAACGAGCCATGTTTCTCCGTGCCTGCAGTCCGCGGCGTGCAGGCACGTGGCGAGTTCTACTTGGCCCAGATTCCCTATCCGATATTGGCGAAACTATTCGTCTTTGACGAAGAAGAGGCGGTGCCGGCGGAGCTGAGGGCACAGCGTGCCCTCAACAAGAAGCGGGCAGAGGACATCAGCGAATACATGCTGGCCAACCGCGACGAGTACGTCCTGCCGGCGTTGACTGCCAGCGTCGACATCGCCATGGCCTTCGAACCGTTCGAGGGGATTCCTCAACTCGGCATGCTCCACATCCCGATGAGCGCGACCATGTTGATCAACGATGGCCAGCATCGGCGCTACGCGATCGAACTGGCTCTCAAGGGCGACACCACGTTGCAGAACGAGACGGCGCCGGTACAAATTCATTTCGACCAGGGCCTAAAACGCTCGCAGCAGATCTTCGCTGACATCAACAGCAAGGCGGTCAAACCATCGTCTGCCATCAACGCGCTGTACGACCACCGAAATCCCTACAACGCCTGGATCCAGAAACTGCTCAACGGCATGCCCAACATCAAAAAACGCATCGACTTCGAGAACGCGACGCCTGGGCAGCGTTCGTACAAGCTATGGAGCCTGGTGGCGTTCAAAAAGTTCGTTACCCTGCTCACCGGTGTCAGCGAGCGAACCATCGGCCTGGTCGACGAAACACGCCTGCATGGGATCGAGGGATTGGTTCGTCAATTCCTGGAGGAGTGCGGAAAACATCTGCCTCAATGGGCCCACATGATCAGTGGCGGGATTCCCGCGGCTGATGTGCGAGAAGTCATGGTTATTGGTCATGCGGTGTTCTTGGAGGCGCTGGGGATTTTTGGTCGGGAAGCGCTGTTCGCAGGTACCTACCTGACGCCAATCGACCGCGATGCGAAAGTCATAGATCCGAGCCGCGCCCGGTGGCATTCCATGCAGCGCCTTGCTGCTGTAGAAACGAGCAAAGGCGACGCTATGTGGGAAAACCGTTGCGTGGTGCTCGGCAAGATGCAGAAGACTACCGACGGTACGAAGTCCACTGCTGCCACACTTCTGAAGATCGCCGGCCTCTCCCTACCTGAGGACTTAGCGGCTGTGAACGCCCGAGTTGAAGCCTCGCAATAGCGAGGCTGCTCCCCAGAAAAGACACTACAAAGCAATCACAATCACGAGGTATGGCAAATGAGTTTCATGAGGCGAGCAGCAGCAAGTATGGGGTTGATTTTGATGGCTGCGTCAGTTTCTGTGGGGGCCGAACCGTCGCTGGTGGAGTTCACAGTGCAGGGCGAGGGGGTGAACAGTCGCGTGACGACCGAAGTTGGCACCCCAACCCCCATATCGCAGTCCCAAAATGAGCACAGCTCGACGTGTGAGTTAGGCCGCGAGAACCCGCCTGTTATCGCCAGTCTCGATCTTCAAGCAAGCGACAGTGTCCACATCCTGCTGTTCCCGATTGAGAGAAGCACGGGCGGAGTGAAAACCCTCATATCGATCAGTAAGACCGCTGCAAAGTCACCTCAGCTGGTCGAAATCTCCACTGGGTGTAAGGTACTCCTAGGTGCTACTTCCTCTGTCAGCGTAACGGAGATCCGGGACCTGAAATGGCAGGAGGTCGAGAGCCTGAAATTTTCGGATGGGAGCGTCGCGACGATCGTCGCGACCGATCCAAAAGCTGCGGCTGACTAACTATGCACCCCGCAGCGCAGCAGGCCAAATTAGCGGCCGCACTAAAGCTCATTACAGATGAAGCAGATCCGATCCAGGTGCGTGTCAAAATGGCCTACGTCTGGGGCTATATTGACGCCTTGGCTGATGCTGGACTTTTGAGCCAGGCGGAGGCTGACCGCCTGCAAAAGGCCGCAGAGCAACGCCGCGATAAACGCCTCGCTGACTTGGGCGCAGATCCCTTGCTCACCAGCTGAAAGGAACCCGCCCCCGGATGTCTCGGGGGGCGGGTGGACAGTCATCCGAGGCGTGGCCGGGAAGGTTCTGCAACTGGCTCTTCAGCCGTTTCAAGATCCAGTCGCTGCTCACGTTGAGCAAGCACATGCCGCGCATAGTCGACCAGGTGGCCAGAGATCTCGTACAGCCGGTCCTCGGCACGATTGACCAACCGATAGCGATCGACGGCACCTACTCGCTTCGTCTGCAGCGAATCGAAGCCGCCTGCAATGATGTCGTCGACGAACTGGCGTGCGGTCACCACGTTTCCGTTGTAACGGTAGTGCGTGCGGTCAAGCTGAGCGAGCACGTGCTGCAAGTGGCTCTCAGCAGCACGTTGCTGCGCAGCGGCGTCGCGGCGATGTTGCTTTTCCGCCTCCATCTGGCTGGCCTGCTCCGGCGAGTATCCTGCCCACCCATAGATCGCTACGGTGATCTCCTTGGCTGTCTTGGCTAGTTTGATGCCTGTGACCTGTGTGAAGTAGCGCTTGGATAGATCGTTTTGCCCCCGCGGCCGAGCCAGCCACCCCAGCAAATGATCGATGTCCTTGTCGATCAACGCCAAGGCGAACTCGCGGTGCATCCGGCCGGGGATCCCGCTGTGGCGATCCGGATCCTGCGCTCTCATGAACTCGGCGTAGCCTTGGGCGACCCGCTCCATCTCGATGCCGGCGTCGCCGCGTTCATTCTTCAACCGTGACCAGGCCGTTTCTGTCTGTAGAGCTGCGACAGCCTGCTGGATGGCCTGCAGTGCGTCCCACGGCCGGCGTCCGGATGCTTCTACAGCACAGCGGAGCTCGATCGAAAGAGGGCAGTCGGGATCGTCCAGCCTAACCATAACCGACTGGTCGGTGGCACGGTTCAGCTGAAGCTCCGCTGGCAGATCAGCATCTTGCTGCTGGCCTTGGCCGATACGGCGTTGCATACCTTTCTGTTGGTACACCTGCAGGACGTGGTCGAGCAGCTGGTGGCCATCGCTATCGGCCGGGAAGAGCTCCATGAAGCTCGTAGCGTCGACCTCGAACCGAGGGTTGTCCTTGTTCTGTTCCTGCAGTCTGCGCTCGTAGTGGGCCTGCAGGCGGTCCAGTTCGCGCACTGCCCACGCGCAGGCGGAGGAAAGGCTAGTTTTGGGGCCAGTCACACCGCCTCCGGTATTCGGCAAGTAGGTTCCAGGCGACTGGTATTCCACCAGGATGAAGAACGGCGATGCGCGGTCCTTGAACCGTAACTCGTAGGAGCGATCGTCCAGGGGCTGTGCCCGGAACTTGCTCTGGTCAAGAGGCTGGATCTCGGCTGTGCTGTCGGCGCCGAGGTTCGCCTGGCGTATTTCCTCATTCAGCTGGACGAAGAAGGCGTTGCTGTCGAATGCCGGGGCGGATGCCGCTACAGCCAAGGCGGTCTCAAGCGAAGACTGACTCGGCTTTTTGGGCCAGGGCTGCCCGAGCGGGCGCCATTCCCCGCCGATGAATGCTCTCGCCCAGAAGCAATCCCTGCCGCCATCCTGCCGGCGGGGGTCATACTTCGATAGCTTGCGGTGAATGAGGGAGACAGCTGTTCCACGGATCAGCACGTGGACCGTTGCATTGTCGAGGAGGTCACCGACCTTGTGCGTTGCTCCCTGGGCCACCCCGCTCTCTGGCGACGTGGCCAGCGCCGATGGAGCAGCTTCATCGTTCGTCAGGAAATTCTTGGGACGATCTTGCAGAACGCCGGGGCCTCCGTGCGGTAACGCGGCGGCAGGTTCGGTGATCCGCACACCGTCCTTGACGATGCTGCGAATGCCCAGGGTGTTCTCTTCAAGAGATTCGCCGGCGTCGTTGCTGCCAATGGACTTCCAGTAATGATCTGCTTGGCTGAGTGAGTCCTCGATTCGCTCTCGAAGGTCATCCAGTGCGTCTGCTTCCGATAGGCCGGAGCCGCGCAGCTCGGCGTACTCAGGACCTTCACGGCGAGCCTCGTACCATCCCTGTCCTGGTGTGCGGTCATTCCACGAGACAGCGACCTCGCCGAGGATTTGCTGCAGCGCCCAATCTGCCATTTTCAGCGCTTCGGCCTTCTGTCTGGGCGTTGTGACGCTGTCCTGTGATCGAGCTATCCGACGCTGTTCCAGGACGATTCGGTTGCCGGCATAGAATACGGCGTCGAATCGAGAGGTAAACCCGTCCCCTCGGCAAGTCATCGGCTCCGATCGGCCGCTATGGTTACCCTGATGGTGATGAGTTGTGATCGCGCTGTACCAGCGGCCCTCGTCCAAAGCAACCTGGATCATTGCGGTGGCCATCGCCCGGCCCTTTACCCGCTGGTCGGCTTCATACAACAGGTTCTCGACCTCGGAGGAGTCTTGTTCGTCCACTGCGCCCTTTTGGGTGACAGCAAGAATCTTGGTTTGAATGAGGTCGACCGTGTAGGCCGGATCCAATCCTCGTAGCGGCATCACCCCGGCGACGATTTGGCCATCCAACTTCGCGTGCACAAGAGAGCCGTGGTTCGGAGCGTCGATTTCCCAGTCATTGGCTACGAAGAACACGGCCCCTGGGTACTTCACCGCAATGTAGTCGTGATAGCGCTTGTCGAGTGAAACGAGGCGGCCCGAGGACCTGGCTAGGATCACGGCATCTTTGTCGTCGTGCATCCTTCGGTACACGAATACCGGTTTCATCGCGTCAGCGGTCTCATGCTCCAGAAAACGGCTGATGTCCGGCCGTTTCGCCAGAGGCGTATTCTGGAAGCGACGGCTCTCGTTCTTCTCGAAGCTGCGGTAGTTCGGTTCTTCCAAATCGAATACGTGGCCGTTGGTCCAAGCGACAGAAGCTCCGTTCCGGACCCGGAACCAGCCGTTATCCTTGTCTATCCATGCTTTGGTGAAACCGATTTCTGACGCTAGAGGCTTTGTCACGGCCTGGGCCCCGAATGGCTCGAACCGTTCCCAGTTGCGCTCCTCCTCTTCGGCTTTGGCTGCCGCGAGCCTGGCCTCCAGGTCGACCAGGAGGCTTTCCGCCTGGTGGACGGTGGTTGCAGCACTTTCTAGCATCTCGATGGCCAGCGCGTTCTCAGGAGCAATGGTGCGCAAGTCCTCGATCCGCGCTGCAGTTTTCCGCAGATGGCTGGCTTTGAACCCCCGGAGGTTATCACCCAGTCGCCTCACTGCATCCGCCAGCCGTTTGGGCTCGCTGGGTATATCCTGAAATTGTTCCAGACCTACGGCTATGTTGAATGAGGCGGGAGAGGGTAGATGTTTCTCCATGAGCGTCACCAGCTGGGCCTGGTCCGCCGGCAGGTCGGCGCTGAAGGCGAGCTGGGCAACCCAGTCTCCTTGGGACACCACTCCTCTGTCAGCGCAAAGAACACGAATGAGTGCCTGAACCCGGCGCTTGGGATCGACCTCCTTCCTCGACACCGCCAGAGCAGCTTGAAAGGCTTCTACAGGATCAGCGGGCGGTAGGAACTGCAGGGATCCGTCAGCTACCCAGCACGTCTCGACTTCCACCATCGCTTCGGCCGCATCTCGAATTAGCTCGAAGCCTTTGTCACCCGCCGAGTTTTCAAGAACCTTGCTCACCACCCCGGTGACCGGCTGCTTTGCCGCGTTGGCAGGAGTGAAGCGGACTCGATCGCCCGCCTGCATTGTGCTCCCGGTGAGCTCATTTTGTGGCAAGGTGGCCCGGGCGGCGGCGACCATCTCGGTCATTTCCGAGGCCATGAGTTGCCGGGCGGATTTGACTGCATTGTGGTCGCCACGCTTATGAGCGGCATACAAGTCGCGCTCGGCTCTGCTGAAATCGGCCGAGCGATAGTGCTCGGCCGGGGCGAAGAACCGGTACCCGTTGAAGGATGTCTCAGCGTAAAAATCGCCGGGAAGCGAATAGCGAGTAGCTTCGTACCTCGTGTTGATCCCGTACAGGGGGAGCCTGGTGGGAGCGGTGGATGGCAAGCGCAGCAAAATACGTGATCTGGTGATATCGGCCGGCTCTGCATCGGTGGTCGTTGCAGGTCGAGGCAATACCTCACGCTGCGCATTGATCTCGTGCCAGCCCTTCATCCATTCGCGCATCGCAGGTACGCCATCGCCTACGTTGCCCCCCAACGTTGCCATCAGATCCTTATCCCAGGCTGGAACGCACTTCATGCCCTGTTCTGCAGCCCGTCGACCTAGTTCATAAGGAGACAGCTGGACGGGCGAGGAGATTGCACTCGTGCTTTCAAACTTGAAGGCCTCAACCAGGGACTCCCTGACGGCCTCCGCCGCCACGTGGAGCACTCTTTCACCTTTGGTGAAGGGGTCGCCGTTGACCTGCACCACACCCCCTTGGGACACAGCGATACGGACAGATACGTCTTCGCGGACCAGCGTGGCGTAGCGCCATTTGCCAATGGTGGACGGGCCAGACTCCTCCCAAGGTGAGACTTCCGCGTTGAGCTCGGCGGCGAGTTTTTCAACGATGGCCATCCCCTCGTAAAGGCGATTCTCAGGGCCGTCTTCCAGGCTTTCATCGGCATCATCCGACCATTCCAGCCGGGCACTGGAGAACCCCTGCTGAAGGAGGTTCTGGGCAAAGATGTTCGCGAAGCTGCGGTCAAGGCCCCGCAGTTCTCCGCCACGGATCGGGTTCTGCACTGCGGTCTCGCACAGAACGAGGTGACCGGCGGGGCGTATCTCGAAAATCATTTCGCTATCGATGAAACGATCGCCGTTCGACTCCAGGTAGTGGGTGAGGCAGAGACGTGGCGACGATTCCGCTGGCAGACGCTCGATAATGAGATCCGTGTAGGGCGGATTGACGAGCCGGACGTAGCTGTTGAATCCCGTCATCAGCCGCTCTGCCAGGCCAGCCTCTGATAGCAGCTTGGAGACGGACCGGGCTGCCCGTTCACCTGGGCCGTAGGCGACATCTGGATAGTCGACCAAGACGTGAAATGGTATTTGCTTGCCGTCGGCGAATGCCCGGCGAACGGCC
The DNA here is from genome assembly GCF_024448935.1 of Stutzerimonas stutzeri. Classification (GTDB taxonomy): domain Bacteria; phylum Pseudomonadota; class Gammaproteobacteria; order Pseudomonadales; family Pseudomonadaceae; genus Stutzerimonas; species Stutzerimonas stutzeri_AO. The sequence continues at coordinate 4,882 of NZ_JAMOIE010000008.1, read as the reverse complement.
TGCTTGTGAGCTGCAGTCAGCGCTTTTGCGGGTGTGATCTGGTCTGTCGCGAATGCCTGGTTACGGAAATGGACCTCCACTGTTCCGTCCGAGGCCCTCCTGGTGACCGCGACTGTCTTGAATTGGTGTTGGGATACCAGCCATGCCTCCGTGGGCTCGATCGAGCTGCTGCCCGCCGCTGCGCCAACGCGCTCAGGCTCCCAAGCGTCATCGATCGATGCTGCCTGGATCTGGTCTTGAGGATGAGGCGCTGCAGGGGAGGTATCTACCGGCTGCTCTGCGGTATCGAGACGAAGGCGTTCGGCTTGGGCGAAGTCTATCGCCTGCTTTCGGTCGAGCGCCTCAACGCTGCAGGGGAAGCGACCATCCTGGAATACCACAAGGTACTCAGACACCATGCCGCGACGGCCAAACTTGGCTACTTCATGGGCCTTCACGACTCGCGCAGGACCAGTGCGCTTACGTGCCGACTTGATTGCCGGAAGCATGAAGGCTGCGACAGATGACCGTTCAGGCGCAGCTGCAGCGATTGTGTGCGACTGGTCTGGCTCAGGATCCAGAAGGGAAGGGTACTCGGCAACAACATCGAAAGGGACCTGCTTGCCCTCCGAGAGAGCTTTCATCACCACGTCGTAGTGCGTTACGGCCTCTTCCAGCGCCGCGATGGCCTCTTGGTCGCCGGCGAGCGCACGCTGATGCCGCCATGCCGCAACACCGTAGGAAAGCTCGGAAAGCCTGCCAATTCGCCCAGCCTCGGAACTTGCGGAAACCTTCATCGGTGTGGCGAGCTCGCGTCGAGCGGAAATCCACTCTGCCGAACTCATCTGCCAGGGGGCCTTTTCGACGCCGGCGTTTTGTCCCGCGGCGACTGAAACAGCTTCAAGATTGCTCGGGATGGGGACGTAGAATATCTCCGACATTTCCATCTGGCGCGACCTGGCCTTGGGGAAGTGGCGGATAATTTCGGGGAGGGTGAAGCGGAGGTTGGTGCGTCGGTAGAGGGCTCCATCTTTCTCGAAACCCAGCTCCGTTACCGACTGGGGGATCACTCCCCCAGGTAATGACCGCAGGACAAGCGACTTGCCTTCTGGATCTTGTTGGACGTTTAGCTCTACATCATGTTCAGAAAGGTCGATCCAGGTTGGCATCCACTTACCTCATCTCATTTTCAGCTGCGCCTCCGCTGAGAGAAGAAGTGCTTGAGGAGGCGCTCGAATTCATTGGTTTTCTCGGCTGCCTGGGCGATGGTTTCAAGCGCGGCCAGGGTGGAGGCCTTGCTGCCATACTTCAGCTGCAGCTGCTCAAAGATCTTGTCCATCTCCTGCTCCGGGAGATGTTTCTCGACGTTTTTCTTCGTCGCGTCCATCAGGTGGATCAGCGTCATTTCTGGGGTAGCGCAGTGCATCTCGAACTGCCCCAGGGGATCCTCGAACTTTGCGAGCTCGTACATCCTCTCGTCGGTGAGCTTGGGATGGACCATGCTCTGTACGATGCGGAAGTCACCCTCGTATGGCGCGATGCTTTTCTTGTATGGGTAGTCACCTCCTAGAAAAACTCGCCCGTCCACAGGTTTGCGGTACCAGGCGGTGGAGTGCGTCAAAGCAGCGCTTTGGAAGCAGAACTTCGCCAGGCGGATGCCATAGAGCTCAAAAAGGACCTCGGCATCTTTTCCCGTCCTGAAGTAAACCCCTTGCGCGACCCGAACGATCTGTTTGTCCCGCTTTAGGGCGTATGCTTCGTGCTTGTCGGTGTTCACCCCGACAAGCAAGACATCATGTCGTTCGTCCATCAATCGAAAACCATCATATTAAGATTAGTATTTATAATCAAACGAAAGTAAAACAGAGGCGTCGTCACATCGCCTCTCCCTCTGGTGGCAGCAAATGGGCATAGATCTGTGTTGTGGCAAGATCCTCATGCCCAAGATTCTCCTTGATCTGCAAAATCGGCACGCCTCTGGCGAACATGACGCTCGCGGCCGTATGGCGGAGCACATGTGCGCCACAACGCTTCAGCTTTCCTGCCAGCCCAGCAGACTGCAGGTGCCGGGATACCTGTTGGTACACAAGCGATCCGGAGAGACGTCGTCCAGCCCTTGAGATGAAGAGCAGATCGCTTTCCCGCTCGTGCTGCTGCAAAACTTCGGCCCGGGTCTTGAGCCATGCACGCATGGGATCGAGGGCGCGGTCGTCATGTGAAAAGTCGATCAGCCGCTCCTTATTCCCTTTTCCTACTACCCTCATCCGGCGGTAGTGAAGGTCCAGTCCACTAATAGTGGCATTACAGATCTCTTCGTTCCGGAGACCGGTCGCAAGCCCTAAGCTGACTATGGCGGAATCCCTGACTTTCGCTGGGCCATGACTTGAGTCTATCACCTGTAAGAGATGACGCTGGTCTCGCCACATCAAAACCGGAGGCAGTCTCTTTGGCCGGTTTCCTCCACCTGGCGTGCCAGGCCTGCGGCCCGTGTGTCTCGGCAGGCGTTCCATTGGACTATCCGTCACGACTCCGGTTTCAACAAGCCAGTGGAACAAGGCGCACAGCGCAGAGTGGCGCAAGACCTGATATGCCCTGGAATAGGGCTTCCCGCCGACGCCAGGAGCTCGGAGGAACGCTATCACGCAATCATCGTCAAGCGCATTGGGGAACGCTTCCTCGCTTCGACTGTCTATGTAGCGCAGGAAGCCGGTCGCCACTGCGCAATAGACGCGAATCGTCTTCGACGAATACGGGCTGGCGAAGGCGGTCCTCAGCCAGTTCTCGAATGCGTCGACGGCGAATGCGGGAGTGGTCACGGAAAGAGATCCAATTTTCGTGTATAAATTTGATTTCAGAGTAGCTACAGAGTGCCTATATGTTTCACGTTGGCGCTGTTAAACTATAAAACAATGCGAGTCATAGCCACAGAGGAACCCACATGCAGACGATGACCTTGGCCCTGAAATCACTGGTTGACCAGGTGAAGCAAGGCCCGGCGCTGGGTAATTCTCAAGCCTCCAGCCCCTCGCGCAGCGTCAAGATCGCTGATGTCCGGGAAGCTGCAGCCGAAGCCAAAGAATCCCTCCAGCTCAGGTACCGCTAAACTCAGGCGGGCCTTATAACCAATTAAAAGTCGCTATTCTGCGGACAAGAGTCTACAAAAAAGGGGCGTCAGACCAGTGGTTTGGCGCCCCTTTCTTTATGCCCTAAAGCGATGGCCGTGTGCCATTATTTTCATCTCGAAATGTCGCGTCTGCCATAACTTTGGCGCCAGAAAAATCGAGATAGCAGACCTCGGGGATTTCGTAATCGCGGTCGCCAATGCTTTCGTCCGGGAAGGCCTCCTGAAGCTCGCCGACGTCAACGCGCATGACTGCCGGCAGCCGCCCTGAGCTAGCCACGATAGCGCCACTGCACACATCGAACTCATAAGTCTCATCGCAGCAATGGAGCAGGGCGGTTCCGCGGGAGAGCTGGCGAGCGATAGCAGGAAGCACCCCCGCAGAGTGGATCGCTGTGACGCCGGCGGGAGTGACGCTGACTTGGGGCCACGAGCCCCCCAGCTGGTTCGGCTCGGATCCGCCTGTCCTCTCGGCGTAACCCAGGAGCACCAGGTGGGTGAGATTTTCAGCACCATGTGCGCCATCGCCGCCCCGAGTGTCGCCCCACGCATATCCCGCAGCACCCTCTGCCGAGGTCAGGTAAATTCGGGCCAATTCGCCTAAATCAGGGTCCGACTTCACACCGGGAAGCAGCGACTTGAGACCTAGAGATGTCAACGGTGCATCACCGCACGCCCCTGGGTAGCTGCCGCGGAATAGGTACACTTGGGGTTTGGGGAGCAATGGAACCAAAAACCAACGTAAGCCCTACCACCTGCGCTCGGTGCCTTCTTCCCAGGCATCCGCCTCGATGAAGCAGTTGCGCATGTCGGCTTCCTGGCTGATCTCGGTCAGCAGGTCGTGCACGGTCTTGTCCAGCTCGTCGTCGCTTCGATACGAAATGGCCAACTCGTAGTGGCCCGACTCCAGCCGTTTCATGCCGTAGGGTTCCAGGCAGTAGCGCTCGATGTTCTCCTTGGCCCGTTTCCGGCCGCGCACGAACTTGCTGTTATTCACCACCGCCAGGCGCAGGGTGACGGTGGCCACCCGCTCGACAGCGGGCGGCTCTGCCGGCGATGACGACGAGGCCGTGATCTGCTGATCGCGTGACCGGGCGCTCTTCTGGTATGCGCCGATCTCGACACCCCGGTGGCGCAGGTAGCTGTACAGTGTGCTCTTGGAGATGTGTAGCTTCTCGCCGATGGCGCTGACGCTCAGGCGACCCTCGCGGTACAGCGTTTGCGCCGCCATGGCGGTGGCCTCGGCCTTGGCGGGCAGACCCTTGGGACGGCCACCGATCCGGCCCCGCGACCGTGCGGCCGACAGGCCCGCCTGAGTCCGCTCGCGGATCAGCTCGCGCTCGAACTCGGCCAGCGAGGCGAACAGGTTGAACACCAGGCGGCCTTGGGCATGGGTGGTGTCGATGGGGTCATTCAGGCTCTGCAAGCCGACCTTACGCTCTGCCAGCTCGCCGACCAGCTCGACCAGGTGCTTGAGCGAGCGCCCGAGGCGATCCAGTTTCCAGATCACCACGGCATCACCCGGACGCACGTTGGCCAGCAGTTTGTCCAGTTCCGGACGGGCGCTTTTCGCGCCGCTGGCGATGTCTTGGTAGATGCGTTCGCACCCGGCCTGTTTCAGGGCATCGACTTGTAGGTCGGCTTTCTGATCCCGAGTGCTCACTCGCGCATAACCGATCTTCATCAAAAGTACCGTTTACTCGACTACGTTAGTAATAGTTGAACTTTGATAAAGCGTACCAGTTATTTGAACCGTAGCGTGGGGAGCTTAACGAACCGAGC
>NZ_JAMOIE010000007.1 GCF_024448935.1 Stutzerimonas stutzeri | reverse complement strand
CGCTCTCTTCCTGGGTTTTCCAAGCATCAGGCGCCTTGATTACGCGGCAACACCCCGGCCAATAACGGCCGACTTCCCTTGGTGATGCTCAGCGCGCGCATTAGATTAGCATCGTCGGATGGTCAATGGCGCCGTGGCTTGAAGCCTGCCATACCCGGCCATTAAGGCATCGATTATAGAAAAGGGACACGCATGGCGCTTACTGATCAGACCAGCCGCATACGTGACGGCGAAGAACTGCCCACCGAGGCCATCGACCAGTACCTGAAAGCCCACATCCCGGGACTAGAAGGCCTGCCGAGTATTTCGCAGTTTCCGGGCGGGGCTTCCAACCTGACCTACCTGCTTGAATACCCGAAACAGGAATTCGTGCTCCGCCGTCCTCCCTTTGGTCACAAGGCCAGGTCCGCACATGACATGGGACGCGAATACCGAATCCTCAACCAGCTCAACGCTGGCTTTCCGTACTGCCCGAAGGCCTACGCCTATTGCACCGACGAGACGCTTATCGGGGCCGAGTTTTACCTGATGGAGCGGGTCAAGGGCATCATCCTCCGTGAGGACATGCCCGCCGAACTTGGATTCACGCCGGAGCAGACCACTGCGCTGTGCAAGAGCTTCATCGACAAGTTCGTCGACCTGCACAATGTTGACTACTACGCCTGCGGCCTAGGTGATCTGGGCAAGCCCGAAGGTTACGTCCAGCGGCAGATAAATGGCTGGATCGATCGGTATGAGCGGGCGATCACGGCTGACGCGCCTGGATGGGAGCCGGTTAAGGCTTGGCTGCGGGACAAGATGCCAGCCGATCACCACAAGCCGGCCATCATCCACAACGACTACCGCTTCGATAATGTAATCCTCAATCCGGATAACCCCATGGAGATCATCGGCGTTCTGGATTGGGAGATGACGACGCTGGGTGATCCTCTAATGGATTTGGGCAATACGCTTGCCTATTGGATAGAAGCGACGGACCCGGCGCCGATGCAGCTGATTCGCAAACAGCCAAGCAACGCACCCGGCATGCTGACTCGTCAGCAATTCGTCGACTACTACGCCGAGCGCGCGGGTATTCGCATCGACAACTTCGATTATTACTACACCTATGGCCTGTTCCGCCTGGCGGCGATTGTCCAACAAATCTACTACCGCTACTTCCACGATCAGACCCAGGACAAGCGATTCGCCAAGTTCGTACAAATGAACGCCCTGCTCGAGCAAGTGAGCCTGCAGGTCATTAACAAATCGAAGCTGTAACACAGCTCACCAAGAGGAAAACCGACTCCATGAGCAAGACCAACCTATTTGACCTGGACGGCAAGATTGCCTTCGTATCCGGTGCCAGCCGTGGCATTGGCGAAGCCATCGCCAAACTGCTGGCCCAGCAAGGGGCCCACGTTATTGTTTCAAGCCGCAAAATCGAAGGCTGCCAGGCGGTTGCTGATGCGATCAACGCCGACGGTGGCAAGGCCACAGCCGTCGCCTGCCATATCGGTGAACTCGAACAGATCCAGGCCGTCTTCGCTCAAATTCGCGAACGGTTCGGCCGGCTGGACATCTTGGTCAACAACGCGGCTACCAATCCGCAGTTTTGCCATATTCTGGACACCGACGTGTCAGCCTTTCAGAAAACGGTTGATGTGAATATCCGGGGCTATTTCTTCATGTCCGTCGAGGCCGGCAAATTGATGCGTGAGCATGGGGGCGGCAGCATCATCAACGTAGCCTCGATCAATGGCGTCACGCCGGGCAACTTCCAGGGTATCTACTCGGTCACCAAAGCAGCGGTAATCAACATGACCAAGGCTTTCGCCAAGGAGTGCGCCGCCCAAGGCATTCGCTGCAATGCCCTGCTTCCAGGCCTCACGGACACCAAGTTTGCCTCGGCCCTGGTCAAGAACGACTCGATCCGCGAAGAAGCGCTACGTCACATCCCACTGCACCGTGTTGCGGATCCCAGCGAAATGGCGGGCGCTGTGCTCTATCTCGCCAGCGATGCGTCGAGCTACACCACCGGCCTGTCGCTCAATGTAGACGGCGGCTACCTCGCCTGATCAAGCGGCTCATACAAAAAAGAAACATCCGGGCTGAAATCTCTTTCAGCAAGTCACGTCGCACCGCCGGTGTTTTCGCCGAGCGCTGCGTTGTAATGCATCATTCAGGCTCTGGCGGCGGCTTGATCGGCGTCGCCGGGCCGGTAGAGTTCGCCGGCGAGCATCTTCTGTTTTTTCGCCCAGCGTCATCTTCGGCTCTCGCTAAGCTTGAACGGAACCCGTACCGGGCCGGTCGGGTGCGTACTGAATGGCTACATACCGGTCACTCGCCCTGGATCTTGCTCAGCAGGCTGCGCGCCAGCTGCACCGCCTCGTTGCGGTGAGTGATGTTGAGCTTTTGATACAGGCTGCGGATGTGAGTCTTGATCGTCGTCGGCGCGACATTCAGGTGTTCCGCGATCTGCTCGTTGGACTGCCCCGCGTGGATCAGGCTCAGCACCTGCCACTCTCGGCGCGTCAGCGGCGAATGGCGGATCAGCTCGGGCACATCCGGACGGTTGATGATGTCCTGGATCACCGCTTCGTCGAGGGTGATGCGGATCGCCCGGCTGAAGTCGCGCTGCTGCTGCGCCAGCTGGATCAACCGATCGGCTCGCTGAGCTTCGAGTTCGCCGAGCGTGCGCTCGTGCTGCAACGCCTTGAGCATGGCGATGATCAGCTTGCCGATGCGTAGAAAGCTGCCGATGGCGCCTGTGCTGGTGGCCAGCGTCAGTGCTTGTTGCAGATGGTCGAGCGCCTGCTGTCGTTCCTCGCGCTGCCAATGCAGTTGCGCCAGGAGGATATGGTTGCGGTTCAGGTCCATGACCAGGCCGTGCTGTTCGGCATCGCCTTGCAGCTGCCTGAGGATAGGCAGCGCCTTGTCCGCCTGTTTCAGCGACAGGTGCGCACGTGCGTGGTTGCGGCCGTTGTACTGGGCGAAGTGATTGAGCCCCCGCTCGAGCGCGGGCGCGGTGAGCAGCCACTGCTGGATTGCAGTCTTGTCCTGGGTCGAATCCCAGTAGCTGAGCATCACCGCGTGGGCGTTGGCGAGCCAGTCGACGTGGTAATTGTCGTCGGCCAGCATGCTCTGCATCTTGCCGATGTAATCGGCGCAGGCGCTCTGCTGGCCCCGTGCGTGGGCGATCCCAGCGAGCAGCGCGTAGCACTGCAGCAACCATCGTTCACCAACGTCTTCGAGGATCTGGATGCCCTGCAGCGCGCACTGCTCGGCGGCGTCGAGATGGTGCCATTCGAGCAGCACCTGCCCGCGCACGCGGTAGATGAATTCCATGATCGGCGTGGCTCGCAGCTCGGCCTGTTCGACATACTGAATCGCCCTTTCCTGCAGCGAGTACGCCTTTTGCAGAAAGCCCTGGGCGATGGCGATCTCCGAGAGCTGGCCGAGATTCCACACCACCAGGTGCGAGGCGCGAATTTCCCGTGCGCGGCTTTCAGCGTCCTGATATTGCTGTTGCGCCTGAGGCAGCAACCCCTGCACGAAGTGCGCCTCGGCCAGGCCCGATAGCGCGGCGACCTTGGAGGTGCGCATGATCAGCGGCTCACGCACCAACGCCTCGCGAGCCAGCGCGATGGCCTGCTGCTCGTCCCCCTGATTCATCGCCACCTGCGCGCGCACGGCATTGAATTCGCCGACGATGCGTGCCCAGTCATCTTCCGAGCAACTGTGCTGCAGGGCCTGCTCTCCGGCCTTGAACCAGCGCTCGACCTGATCGAACTGGTAGGAATTCTGCGACACCCACGCCTGCAGCAGCGTGAATAACGGCGACCCGGCGATGACGGCCTCTGGCAGCGTTTCCAGACATTGTTGCAACAGCCCCAGCCGTCCCTGACGATAGAATTGCCGACCGAACCGCTCCAGCACCTCGCCCACGCGCGTCGGGCAGCGCGCCTGCACCGCATGGCGTGCTGCCTCCTCCGGCATGCTCTCGGTCATCAGCGCCTCGGCCGCACGCAGATGAAGTTCAGGTACACGCTGCGGCTGATGGGTATGCAGTTCGCCCTGCAGAAAGATGCCGAACAGCGGATGGTAGGCGTACCACTGACGCAGACTGTCGAGGGGTTGTACGAACAGACCGTTCCGTTCGAGCTGCTCGAGCATGTCCCGGGAATTGCTGCCCTGGGTCAGGTGATTGGCCAGGGCGGCATTGAAGCGCTCCAGCAGACAGGTCGTCTGGAGGAACTCGACCGTCGCCGAACCGAGCGGGCTCATCACCTGTTCGCGCATGTAGTCGCGGACGAAGGGATGGCCGAGTTGCAGGTTTTCCAGAAACAGATCCATGCCACGGCTGGTCTGCACTTCCTGCAGCGCCAATTGCAACGCACAGGGCCAGCCACCGATGCGGCGGTTGAGTCGCTCCACCTGCTCGCGGTTGACGGTCACCGGCAACCCTTCCTTGAGCAAGGCTTCGACCTCGTCGGTTTCGAACGCCAGTTGCGCCGTATCCACGGTCAGCAATTGATGCTTGACGCGCAGATCGGCCACCCCCAGCTCAGGCAGGCCGCGACTACACACCAGGAGGGTCAACCAGGACGGCATGTTGCGCAGGAAAAAGCGCAACACCGCGATGACCTCGGGGTTCACCAGCGTCTCGAAGTCGTCAAGCACCAGAAGCAGCGGTTCGTTTCCGGCCGGCAGCTCCGCCAGCAAATGCGTGAGCAAGACATCGAAGGCCTCGCTACCCTGCTCCGCAAGCAGCAGACTGCGCGAACAACCCTGCTCCAGCTGCGCATCGAGCACATGCAGCAAGTAGCGAGCCAGCTGCCGTGGATCGTTATCCGTCGGGTGCAGTTGCAGCCAGGCAACCCGCCCCGGAAATGCCCGCGCCCACTGGCAAGCCAGCGTGGTCTTACCGAAGCCACTCGGCGCATGCAGTACCGCCAGACGCACCTCCCCGAGTCGCTGCAGCCACTCATCCAGTCGAGGGCGCGAGAGCAGCCCTCTGGGCGTCGGCGGCATGCTCAGCTTCGCCGGTATCAGCGGCAAAGGTTCAGGTATTGCGGCATTCATGGTCATCTCCCGTACTTCGTTCCCTGGCCGGGTCGCCTGGTCCATCGAGGTCGCGACTGCGCGAGACCTAGCCCTTCACCCCACCGGCGGTCAGCCCGCCAACGATCCATCGCTGACAATACAGAAACACCACCGTGATCGGCAGGCCGGACAGCACGGCGGCAGCGGCGAAATCGCCCCACAGGTAGTTCTGCGGGTACAGGTATTGCTGGGCACCGACGGCCAATGTCAGCTTGTCGACATCCATCAGCAGTACCGACGCGATCGGGTATTCGGTCACACTGCTGATGAAGGCGAGAATGAATACCACTGCAAGAATCGGCACGCTCATCGGCAGCAGGATATAAAAGAACGCCTGCCAGGTCGTGGCGCCGTCGACGATGGCCGCCTCCTCCAGCGAACCGTCGATGCTTTCGAAATAGCCCTTGATCGTCCAGATATGCAACGCCATCCCGCCCAGCGAAGCGACGATCACCGCGCCGTGGGTATTCACCCCGAGCCAGGCGATGTACTGACCGAGCTGGTCGAACAAGGCATAGATGGCGACCAGTGACAGAACGGGTGGAAACATCTGAAAAATCAGCATGCCCTTGAGAATCGGCGCCTTGCCACGGAAGCGCATGCGCGCGAATGCGTAGGCGCTGGTAGTCGAGAGCATCAGGATCAGCACCGAGCTGATCAGCGCGATCTTCAACGAGTTCCACAGCCACAACAGCACCGGGAACGGTGGGTTGGTCACCGTGCCGTCGGCGTGGGTGTAGGGGATGCCCAGCGCCAGCGACCAATGTTCGAGCGTCGGGTGGTCGGGCAACAGGCTGCCGGTGGCGAAGTTGCCTTCACGGAACGAGATGGATACCACCATCAGCAACGGAAACACAGTGCGATGAAGACGAGCAGCGAAGCGTGCGCCAGCCAGAGGCGATATTTGACGGATTTACCTTGAACGATGGCCATGACCGGTTTTCCTCACACTTTCACATTCGAGAGTTTCAGGTTCAGCCAGGCCATGGCACCGACCAACAGGAAGACCAGCGTGGAGATGGCGGCCGCGAGGGCGAAGTTCTGTCCAGAGTCCTGGAAAGCGATGCGGTAGGTGTAGCTGACCAGCAGGTCGGTGGTACCGGCCGGCGTAGTCGCGCCGATGATGTCAGGTCCGCCGCGTGTCAGCAGGGTAATCAGCACGAAGTTGTTGAAGTTGAACGCAAAGCTTGCGATCAGCAAAGGCGCCAGCGGCTTGATCAGCAGCGGCAAGGTGATCTTCAGCAGGTTGTCCAGGGGCGTCGCGCCATCCATCGCCGAGGCCTCGTAAAGATCACGCGGGATGGCCTGCAGCAAGCCCATACACAGCAGCAGCATGTACGGATAACCGAGCCAGGTATTGACGACGAGAATCATGCTGCGTGCCAGCGTGGGATCGCTGAACCAGTCCGGGCGGATTCCGAACAGCGTATCGAGCAGCAGGTTGATCTCGCCGAAGTTCTGGTTGAACAGCCCGCGGAAGACCAGGATGGAGATGAATGCCGGCACGGCATAAGGCAGAATCAGCATCACCCGATAGAACGGTTTGCCACGCACCATGTCCCACTGCAGCAGGCTCGCCAGCACCAGGCCGACGGCCAGGGTGAAGAGCACGGTCAGCGCGGCGAAGGCCACCGTCCAGATGAAGATCTGCACGAAGGGTTCGCGAATGCTCGGATCCGTCAGCACCTTGGTGAAGTTGTCGAAACCGGTAAACACCGCGAAACCAGGCGCCAGCGCTTTGCCGTCATTGTCGACGTAGAAACCCGTTTCCGGGTTCGGCGTCAGGCGTTCGCCGGTCTTGTTGTTGATCAGCACGCCGTCTTCGGCCTGCCTATAGAGCGGCTGCACCGCGGCCACTTCGCGCAGCCCATACAGACGCAGCAGGCTGCCGTCCGGACCCTGCATGACCCACTGTTGCAATTGATCGCGGCGCTGGATGACGTCGCGCAGCGGCAAGGCCTTGCCCAGATCGGCAACATCCTCGGCCGGCTGCATCGCCAGGGGCTCTTCGGCATTCGGCTCGCCCGTCAGCGGATCACTGACGAACACGCCCTGCTCGCCCCTGTCGACGCGCAGGCGTTCGCCCTCGGGGCTGGCATGCAGGCTGAACCGGTAGCGCTCCCCGGCCAGGTAGGTCTGATTGAGGTGATACTGCTTGACCTGTTCCTGGCTCAGCAGATTGCTGCCGCTGTAGTTGGTGAAGCCGATCCCGACCGTGTACAGCAGCGGAAAGATGACGAACACCAGCATGCCCGCTACCGCTGGATAGATATAGCGATGGGCGTAGGTGCGCCGGCTGATGAATACGTAACTGGCGATTCCCGTCACGACCAGGCCGAGTATGGCGAACGCCGGTTGCCGCTGGGCATAGAGCGCCACGACCAGATACAGCGAGAGCGCGTTGAAGGTAAGCCAGACCAACCAGCGCAGCCCGAATTTCAACGAGGAATGAAGCGTCCTTGTATGGTTTGTCATGGCAGGGCTGGGCAACTCGGCAAGGGCATTCACGACGGAGAACCTTTCTAACCTGGAGCGTAGATCGCCGGTCGCGATACTGCGACCGGTGATCGGCGACGATTTCAGCGGGTGATGCGCTTGGCGGCATCATCCAGGGCGGCGTCGACTGTCTGCCGGCCCGAGGTGATGTTGGTCAGCGCGGCCGCCATGGACGACCAGAAGATCCCCATCTCCGGTACGTTCGGCATGGGTTCGCCCATCTGCGCGTTCTCGAAGGTAGCCTTGATGTGCGGGTTGCTCGACAGCTCCTCCATGTACGCCTTGTTCGCCACAGCACCCAGCGGGACATCGGCATTGACCGTCTTCAGGCCCTCGACGGCCAGCAGGTGGTTCTCCAGGAACTCGACGGCCAGGTCCTTGTTCGGGCTGGCTGCGTTGAGGATCGCCGCGGTGACGCCAACGAAGGGCTTGCCGGGTTCGCCGTTGATCGACGGAATCGGCGCCACACCGAAGTCGATGCCGCTCTTCTCGATGTTGCTCCAGGCCCAGGGCCCGCTGATCATCATCGCCGAGTCGCCCTTGTTGAATGCGGCTTCGGCGACGCTGTAGTCGGCGCCTTTGGGCATGACGCCCTTCTCGATCAGATCGGCGAGCAGCTTGCCGCCCTGCTTGGCGCCAGCGTTGTTCACCCCGGTCGATTTGATGTCGAGGCCCGCGTCGGTCCTCTCGAACACATAGCCACCGTTGGCTGCCAGCAGCGGCCAGGTGAAGTAGGTGTTGTTGTAGTCCCAGAGGATGGCGCGCTTGCCGTTGGCGGCGAGTTTTTCATTGAGCGCGAAGACGTCGTCGAAGCTCTTCGGCGGCGTGCTGACCAGCGCCTTGTTGTAGATCAGGCCGATGGTTTCCACCGCAATCGGGTAACCCCACAGCTTGTTGCCGTAGCTCACCGCGTCCCAGGCGAAATCAGCCACTTCATCCTTGGTCTCTCTACTTGGGGTGATCGGCGTGATCAGTCCGCTCTTGGCCCACTCGCCGATGCGGTCGTGAGCCCAGATGAAGATGTCGGGACCGTTGCCGGTCGCGGCGGCCTGCTGGAACTTGTCGGTGGCACTGTCCGGATGTGCCACTTCGACCGGGATGCCCGTTTCGGCGGTGAATTTCTGGCCGACCTTTTCCAGGCCCTTGTAGCCCTTGTCACCGTTGATCCAGATAACCAGCTTGCCTTCTTCGATCGCTGCCATTACCGGCATCGGAAGACCGAAGGTCGCAGCCAGACCCATCGCGGCCATACCCAACAGCGTTTTGTTCATATTGCTTTTCCTCGTGGCTTCTTATTGTTGATCCCACACGCTGCCGCCCTTGGGCATTCGCAGTTCCGGCATCTTCGACCAGTGACCGGGGGCGCACATCCTCCCCCGCGCGACCGGGGAGGGCGTAGCGACAGGGCGTAGACAATGCAGGCGATGACCAAAATTCCGCCTGCAAAAGCATCGTTACGCCTGCACCTGGCTGGCAGTCGGATGTTAAATGTTGCGAAAACAACAAACCGGACCGACACCATGCACCCCCGGACGCGCGCTTGTCACCTGCTGGCTTTTGCCATCGCCCTTCCCACTCAGCTGGCCTTGGCCGAGCCTTCGATCACGGCACGCATCGCTGACCAACCCATCGAACTTCGCTGGCACGAGATGCAGGCGGAGCGCTACAGCACCGAGTTGACCCTGCCTGCCGGCAGGCTCGAACTGGGCACCGCCGGCGCCGCACGGTCGCAGCCGCTGGCGGCATACCGCAAGCAGGCGCTGGAGAGAGACACTGCGTTGCGCTTCGACGTTCCCGCACCTGGCCGCTATCGCCTGATCGTCGATACCGGCGCGGACGCCAGCCTGCGTCTGCTGCCCATAAAGGAAGCCGAACCCGCGAAGCCTGGGATCCCTTGCCCGGTGTGGCGCGGTGAGCCGGTGAGCGTCAAGGTCGATGGCGTTTTCGCCGAAGGCGAGCGCGTGCGCGATGCCTACAGCGGCCAGGCCACGGCGGTGCATGACGGCCAGGTCACCCTCACCCCGGCTGCGGGCAGCGATGGCCTGCTGCTGCTCGAAGCCGTCGAGGCACCTGCCGACATGCCCTACGACTGGCGCAACGCGACCGTCTACTTCGTCATCACCGACCGCTTCGCCAACGGCGACCCATCCAACGACCGCAGCTATGGCCGTCAGCCCGACGGCGAGCAAGAGATCGGCACCTTCCATGGCGGTGACCTGAAGGGGCTGGCCGGCAAACTCGATTACCTGGCCGAGTTCGGCGTCAGTGCCGTTTGGATCACCGCACCCTACGAGCAGATCCATGGCTGGGTCGGCGGCGGCGACAAGGGCGACTTTCGCCACTACGGCTACCACGGCTACTACGCGCTCGATTACACCGAACTGGACGCCAACATGGGCAGCGAGGCCGACCTGCGCGAATTGATGGCCGAGGCGCATGCGCGCGGCATCCGCGTACTGTTCGACGTGGTGATGAACCACCCTGGCTACTCGACCCTGGCCGACATGCAGACGTTCGGCTTTGGCGGGCTGCGCGAAGGCATGGCGCAATACCTGCCCGCCCAGTGGACAGACTGGCAGCCCGAGTCCCACGAAAACCTCCACGCCTATCACAACCTGGTCGACTACCAGCACCCGGACTGGGTCAAGTGGTGGGGCAAGGACTGAGTGCGCGCCGGGCTTGGCGATTATGATCAGCCGCCGAGCGCCCTGGTCGATCCGGTCAAGGGCTCGTTGAGCTTCCTGCCCGACTTCAAGACCGAGCACGACGAGCCGGTCGGCCTGCCCATCTTCCTGCAGCACAAGCAACCCACCGGTGCGGTGGCGCGCGAGGGCTACCGGGTCCGCGATTACCTGATCGAATGGCTGACCGACTGGGTGCGAGAGTACGGCGTCGACTCGAGGGCATCGTCGACACCCGCTACGCAAGCTTCAGACACGGCGTGCTACTGTCGCCGTGGATCGACGGCGAGGTGGCTGACGATCTGGACGGCCAGACCTGCACCCCGCTGACCTTGCAACGGCTCGCCCGGTTGCGCGACATGGCCGCGTCCCGCTACGACGATCTCCATCGCTGTGGCGCCTTCGCCGGCGAACAGGGCGGCGCCCGCAGCGCCTTGCTGGACCCGTTGCAGCGAGCCGAAGCACAGGCGATCGGCTGGCAGGTGCCTGGCGCCACGCCACAGCAACCCTG
Organism: Stutzerimonas stutzeri; assembly: GCF_024448935.1. Taxonomy (GTDB): domain Bacteria; phylum Pseudomonadota; class Gammaproteobacteria; order Pseudomonadales; family Pseudomonadaceae; genus Stutzerimonas; species Stutzerimonas stutzeri_AO. The sequence goes on along the minus strand of NZ_JAMOIE010000007.1, from coordinate 76,671 downwards.
AACGAACGAGTCGCTCGCCAGGCTGAGCGACTCGGCTTCGGCAGCGCGGGATCGAACCTGGTGGTCGCGCGCGCCGCCGAAATACATACCGCCATCAGCGTCGACCGACCTCCTCCCCACTACGCCCCCGCCGCTCCGCCTGAAAAAAAGCACGCCGGGAGGATGATCGCCATACCTACTGCGCGACGATCAACCCGCCGGCGGCAGCGGCCGGCGCAACAGCCAGGAGTGCAAACGCTGCGCGAACTCCGGCACCGAATAGCATATCCAGCCGATCACCAGCACATTCAGTAGCGCCACAGTGAGAAACAGCTGCGGAATCGTCAGCCCCGCGACCGTGAGCAACACGATGGAAAAGATCGCCGAGATCACCATGAACAAGGCGTTGAGAATGTTGTTCGCGGCCACCACCCGAGAGCGCTCCTCGAGCGCCGTGCGGGACTGGATCAACGCGTACAGCGGCACGATGTAGAGCCCACCGAAGGTGCCCAGACCGAGGATATCGATCAGCACCCACCAGGCGTGCGGCTCGGCCAACAATATCGACCAGTCCCTGGCCAGCTCTGCGGCCGGTACACCGCCGGCATGCCACCAGAGCAGCACGCCGAACAGCGTCAAACCGCTCGAGCCCAGCGGCACCAGGCCCAGCTCCAGGCGATGCCGGGACAACCGCCCGCAGAGCATCGAGCCCAGCGCGATACCGATCGAGAACACCGCCAGGATGAGCGTCGCCACCCCCTCGTCACCCTGCAGCCAATCACGGGTGAAGGCCGGAATGTGGGTCAGGTACACCGCGCCGAGAAACCAGAACCAGGAATTGCCGATCATGGCGCGGGAAACGGCGCGCTGCTGCGCCAACCCCAACCGCATGATCTGCAGCGACTGGCGCACCAGGTTCCAGTCCAGCCGCAGGCTCGGCAATGCCGCCGCCGACAGCGGAATCGCCCGGCTGGCGAGAAAGCCCGCCATGGCCAGCCCCACCACCGTCAGCGACACCCACAGGGCGTAGTCGAGGTAGCCCATCAAGACGCCCGCCGCGATGGTGCCGCCAAGGATCGCCAGAAAGGTGCCCATCTCGACCAGCGCATTGCCGCCGACCAACTCATCGGGTCGCAATTGCTGCGGCAGGATCGAATATTTCACCGGCCCGAACAGTGCCGACTGAGTGCCCATGCAGAACAGTGCGACGAGCAGCAGCGGCAGGTTGCCCAGCCACATTCCCAGCGCGCCGACCAGCATGATGAGGATCTCGGCGAACTTGATGCGGCGGATCAACCAGGCCTTTTCATACTTCTCTCCGCACTGGCCGCCCAGTGCGGAGAACAGGAAGAACGGCAGGATGAACAGCAACGCGCAGAGGTTCACCAGCAGACTGACATCGGCGGCGGTGCCCAGCTTGAAGAGGATCGCCAGTACCAGTGCCTGCTTGAACACGTTGTCGTTGAAGGCACCGAGCAGTTGCGTAAGGAAGAACGGCAGGAAGCGTCGTGTGCCGAGCAGGCCGAACTGCGAATGCGCGGTCATTGCGGGTCTCCGGGTGGGTCATCCGAAACAAGATTCGCCGGTGGGTTCACAGTGGCAATTGCCCGAACGCCCAGCGCATCACGAAGAAGCTCAGCAGCCCGCCGGCAATGGTCGCCAACAGGTTGCGGGTCCGCGCCGCAACCAGGATCGACAGCAGGCCGGCCATCAGATAGGCATTGTGCCAGTCGAGCGCCCACTCACCCTCGGGCCTGAGCATGCCGGGCACCACGATGGCGGTCAGCACGGCAACCGGCACGTAATGCAGGCCCTGCTCCACCACGCGCGGAAAGCGCAGGTCGGGCCAGGCGAAAAAGCTGTAGCGCGTCATGAAGGTGATCGCCAGCATGCCGAAAATCAGCAACCAGGTTTGCATGGGCTCGCCTCCCCCTGACGACGCTCGGCCCGTTGCTCGAGCCAGACGCCGACGACGATGCCGGCCAGCGCCGCGGCAATCAGGCCGAGCTTGTACGGCAGATTCCAGGTCAATAGCGCCACGGCCGCGGCTACCAGCGCCGACGCCACCTGCGGACGGGTGCGCATCATCGGCACGGCAATGCCGATGAAGGTCGCGATCATGGCGAAATCCAGGCCCCAGCTGGCCACGTCCGGCACCGCCTGGCCGAAGGCGATCCCGGCCAGGGTCGCCAGCTGCCAGGACAGGTACATGGTCAACGCTGCGCCGAAGAAGAACCAGTGCTTGTGCGGCGACGCATCCTCACTGGCATAGCGATGCTGGATGACGGCGAAGGCCTCATCGGTCAGCCAGAATGCCAGCGGCACCCGCCAGCGGCTCGACAGGTGCCGCACGAACGGCTGCAACGCCGCGCTGTAGAGCGCATGCCGCAAGTTGACGACGAAGGTCGTCAGCAGCACCACGGCAGCACCCACGCCGCCGGTAATCAGCGTGACGGCGATGAACTGCGCGGAGCCGGCGAACACCAGCGCCGACATGCCGATGGTCTGCCAGGGAGACAGTCCTGCACCGATGGCCAGCGTGCCGAAGATGATGCCAAACGGGATCGCGCCGACGATCAGCGGGAGGATATCGCGACAACCATGCAAGAACTCTTGCAAGCGGGACATCGTGGCTCCTTAGGTATGCACCGCAAACAGTGATGAGCCACGCACCGCTATTGCGTATTGCGGCCGGAGCATAGAGGGAGATGAAGACGGACTGATGACCGCGGGTCGAACCCCGCCCGTGGATACGGCAGACATTAGCCTATGTTGGCGCTGAAGGCGACGGGCGCGCATCGATGCATTCGCAACGGGTCATCCGTGGGCACGCGACTCCAGCAGGTCTTTGACGGCGGGCCATTCACGATCGGTAATGCTGTAAAGAACGGTGTCGTCGAGCCTTCCATCGGCGAGACGGCGATGGTTGCGCAGCAGCCCTTCGCGCTGGGCGCCTAGCTTTTCGATGGCACGTTGCGAGCGCAGGTTGCTGGCAGCGGTTTTCAACTGCAGACGCACCAGTTGCCATTCTTCGAAGGCATGTTTGAGCAATAGGTACTTGATCGAGGCATTCAGACCGCTGCCATGCTCGGCCCTGTCCAGCCAGGTCCAGCCGAGTTCACCGGCTGGCAGTGATGGGTTGAAATCGGCGAAGCGGGTGGTGCCGACGATGCGGTCTCCCATGCGCAGGGCGAACGCCACGGCCCGGCCCTCGCGCTGTTCACTGATAGCCAGGCGATACCAGTCCGGGCGCAGGGGGCCGTTAAGGTAGACCAGCTCGTCGCGGTTGCGCTCGGCAATCTCCACCAGGGCCGTGATGTCGGTTTCTGCAAGCGGGTCGAGACGCAGGGCTCCTCGCTGCAAGGTGACCGGGTGCGGCGTGAACATCAAAGGCTCTCCTGAGTAACGGACTTCTGGCGGATCCCGCTGTTGCGATCGCTGCACGGACCGGAAGTGCCCAGCCGCAGCGGCGTCTGCGCCCAGCCGATCCAAGGCGAGCCTGGGAAAATGCCTCGGACTGCGGCAAAACGCAATGCTGGCCTTACGAGCAGCCAAGCCAGCCAGCAAGTCGTCTGGCACGGTCCCTTGCGCCGATTCATCGGCGATCGCTCACCTCATGCGACCATGGTCGCAGCCGCAACACGTGATCCCCTTTTACTGCGAAACTTCATACATTCATCTATCAACAAGCGGCAGCCTTCCGGTTATCCGAAACCTGCCGCGCTTGAGCCGCCCGAGTGGTATCCGGTCATTAGCAGTCGCATCGCTGCGCTGACTTCGATCAGCGCAGCGGCGCGATCGACGCCCTATCGCATCGGGTTGTAATCGGCTCTTCATTTGTCGTCTGGAGTTCGCATGTCGTTGTCCGGTGGGCTGATCGCGCTGGTCGCCTTCACTTATATGGCCGTGCTGTTTGCCATTGCCTTTTACGGGGATCGCAACCGCCGCCAGTTGTCGCCGCGGTTTCGGGCCTGGGTTTATAGCCTGTCGCTGGCGGTCTATTGCACCAGCTGGACCTTCTTCGGCGCGGTCGGCCAGTCGGCTGAACAACTCTGGGCCTTCTTGCCGATCTACCTTGGCCCGATTCTGCTGATGCTGCTGGCACCGCAGGTCATCCAGAAGATGATCATGATCAGCAAGCAGGAAAATATCACTTCGATTGCGGACTTCATCGCCGCGCGCTACGGCAAATCGCAACCGCTGGCGGTGGTGGTGACGCTCATCTGCCTGGTCGGCGTGCTGCCCTACATCGCACTGCAGCTCAAGGGCATCGTCCTCGGCGTGAACCTGCTGGTGGGCAACGCGGGCGAAGCCGCGGCCGGCTCCGGCGCGCAGGACACCGCGCTGATCGTATCGATGGCGCTGGCGCTGTTCACCATTCTGTTCGGCACCCGAAACCTGGACGTGACCGAGCACCACCGCGGCATGGTCCTGGCCATCGCTTTCGAGTCGCTGGTCAAGCTGTTTGCCTTCCTCGCGATCGGTGCCTTCGTCACCTTTGGTCTGTTTGATGGTTTTGGCGACCTGTTCAACCGAGCCCACGAGGCCCCCGAACTCTCGGAATTCTGGCAGGAAACGGTGAACTGGCCTGCCATGATGGTGCAGACCACCGTCGCGCTGATGGCCATCGTTTGCCTGCCACGCCAGTTCCACGTGACGGTGGTGGAAAACATCGAACCGCACGATTTTCGCCTGGCCCGCTGGGTGTTCCCGTTGTATCTGGTACTGGCCGCCGTGTTCGTCATCCCGATCGCCCTGGCTGGCCAGTTGCTGTTGCCCAGTGGCGTCAGCCCGGACTCCTTCGTGATCAGCCTGCCACTGGCCCAGTCCCATCCTGCCCTGGCGCTGCTGGCGTTCATTGGCGGCGCGTCGGCCGCGACCGGCATGGTAATCGTGGCCAGCGTGGCGCTGTCGACCATGGTCTCCAACGACATGCTGTTGCCCTGGTTGCTGCGGCGCAAGGAAGCCGAGCAACCTTTCGAAGTGTTCCGCCACTGGATGCTCTCGGTGCGCCGGATCAGCATCGTCGCGATCCTGCTGCTGGCCTATGTCAGCTATCGCCTGCTGGGCTCCAGTGCGAGCCTGGCGACCATTGGCCAGATCGCCTTTGCCGCGCTCACGCAGTTGGCCCCGGCCATGGTCGGCGCGCTGTACTGGAAGCAGGCCAACCGCCGCGGTGTGTTTGCTGGCCTCACCGCAGGCGGACTGATCTGGCTTTACACGCTGATTCTGCCGCTGCTCGGCTGGCCGCTGGAAATGTTTCCTGGCCTGCAGTGGATGTACACAACCGACCTGCCATTCAATACCAGCGCGTTGACGCTTGGCGTCACCCTGTCGCTGGTGGGCAACGCGACGCTGTTCTTCTGGGTGTCAATCCTGTCGCAGACACGTGTCGCCGAACACTGGCAGGCCAGCCGGTTCATCGGTCAGGAAATCCACCCCACGGCGAGCACCCGCCGGCTGCTGGCCGTGCAGGTCGAGGATCTGCTCCTGCTGGCCTCACGCTTCGTCGGCGCCGAGCGCGCCGAACTCAGCTTCCAGCGCTTTGCCCGACGCCACGGCCATGATTATTCACCCCGACAGCAGGCCGACGGTCAATGGATCGCCCATACCGAGCGCTTGCTTGCCGGTGTGCTGGGCGCCTCCTCCACCCGCGCCGTGATCAAGGCTGCGCTGGAAGGCCGCGACATGCAGGTCGATGACGTGGTGCGGATTGTCGGTGAAGCATCGGAAGTGCTGCAGTTCAACCGCGCGCTGCTGCAGGGCGCGATCGAGAACATCACCCAGGGCATCAGCGTGGTCGACCAGTCGCTACGGCTGGTGGCCTGGAACCACCGCTACCTGGAAATGTTCGAGTACCCGGACGGGCTGGTCTACATTGGCCGGCCTATTGCCGACATCATCCGCTACAACGCCGAACGTGGCCTCTGCGGGCCCGGCGATCCGGATACTCACGTGGCCAAGCGGCTGTACTGGATGCGCCAGGGTCGCGCGCACACCTCGGAGCGCACCTTCCCTAACGGCCGGGTGGTCGAACTGATCGGTAACCCCATGCCCGGCGGCGGCTTCGTCATGAGTTTCAGTGACATCACCGCCTACCGCGACGCCGAACGCGCCCTCAAGGATGCCAACGAAGGCCTTGAACAGCGCGTCAGCGAGCGCACCCATGAATTGTCCAAACTGAACAAGGCGCTGGCGGCCGCCAAGAGCGCGGCCGAGGCGGCCAACCAATCGAAGACCCGTTTCCTTGCCGCGGTCAGTCATGACCTGATGCAGCCCCTGAACGCGGCGCGGCTGTTTTCCGCCGCCCTGTCACACCAACACGATGCGCTGCCAGCGCAAGTGCGGGACCTGGTTCGGCATCTGGACAGCTCTTTGCGCTCGGCCGAAGACCTGATCTCCGACCTGCTCGATATTTCGCGCCTGGAAAACGGTCGCATCACCCCCGACCGCAACCCCTTCCCGCTGGCGACCCTGTTCGACACGCTGGCCACGGAGTTCACCATGCTCGCCGCCGAACAAGGCGTCGATTTCAGGGTGCATGGCAGCCGACTGCGGGTTGACAGCGACATCCGCCTGCTGCGCCGGGTGCTGCAGAACTTCCTCACCAATGCTTTCCGCTACGCCAAAGGTCGCGTGGTGCTAGGGGTGCGTCGCCAGGGCTGCTCCTTGCGGCTCGAAGTCTGGGACCACGGCCCGGGCATCGCCGAAGACAAGCTGCGAGTGATCTTCGAGGAGTTCAAACGTCTGGACAGCCATCAGACCCGCGCCGAGAAAGGCCTGGGACTGGGCCTGGCGATTGCGGACGGCTTCTGCCAGGTACTCAACCATCCGCTGGCGGTGCGCTCCTGGCCCGGCAAAGGAAGTGTATTCAGCGTGACGGTACCGATCGCCAGCCAGGTGCTCCGACAGGTCACCCGTGGTGGCAATGGCGAAGCGCAGCAAACCGCCCTGACCGGCATCCAGGTGCTGTGCATCGACAACGAAGACAGCATTCTGGTGGGCATGAACAGCCTGTTGTCGCGCTGGGGTTGCCAGGTCTGGACGGCCAGTAACCGGGCCGAATGCGAGGCACTGCTGCGTGATGACGTGCGCCCACAATTGGTGCTGGTCGACTACCATTTGGATCACGGTGAGACCGGCTCGGAATTGATGGCCTGGCTGCGCACCCGCCTCGGCGAACCGGTCCCTGGAGTGGTGATCAGTGCAGACGGACGTCCGGAGCTGATCGCCGCGATCCATGCGGCGGGGCTGGATTTTCTCGCCAAACCGGTCAAGCCGGCAGCGTTGCGCGCACTGATGAGCCGCCACGTTCCGCTGCATTGACGTCGCGTTGCGTCAACGCAAACCGCGGCCGCAGCGAGACGGCTAGACTGGTCTCATTAGAAGTTGCCAACGGCCTTTGCCCATGACCCTCGAATCATTGTTGAACCTGGCAACCGCCCTCGGCGTGGGCCTGCTGATCGGTACGGAACGCAGCTGGAGCGGCGGTGACAGCGACGGCCAGGAGATGGCCGGCATCCGCACCTTCGGCCTTGCCGGGCTGTTCGGCGGCCTGGCTGCACTGAGCGCCAGTCATTTCGGTACGTCCGCCTGGGTGGCCATGTTCGTCGTGCTGGCCCTGCTGACGATCGCCGGCTACGTGATCGAGTCCCGCACCAATACCGATCGTGGCATGACCACCGAGATGGCGCTGCTGCTGACCTTCCTGCTTGGCAGCCTGGCCGTGGCCGAAAGTCGCTTGCTGGCCGCCGCTGTGGCGGTCGTGGTGGCCTTGCTGTTGAGCCTGAAAGCGCGACTGCACGGCGCGCTGCACAAGCTAAACGAAGCGGAACTGAGCGGCGTGCTGAAGCTGCTGTTCATTTCCGTGGTGCTGCTGCCCGCGCTGCCGAACCAGGGGTATGGGCCCTGGCAGGCGTTCAACCCCTATACCACCTGGTGGATGGTGGTGCTGATTGCCGGTATTGGCTTTGCTGCCTATGTCGCCATCCGTCTGTTGGGCACCCGCCACGGCTTGATGATCACGGCCCTGCTGGGCGGCATCGTTTCCTCCACGGCGATGACCATCACCCTCGCCCGCCTGGACTCGGGGAAAATGCGCCACGCCCTGGCCGCGGGCCTGCTGGCAACCTCGGCGCTGATGTTCCCGCGGGTACTGCTGGAAGTCGGGGTGATCAATAGGGCGTTGCTGCCGGCCTTGCTCGCGCCAATGCTGACGGCCGGCCTGATCTACGCCGCCGGCGCCTTGTTCTACTACTTGCGCGCCGGTCAGCAGCCCGACAGCGCCGCCGAGCCACCGTTGAAAAACCCGTTCGAACTGGGTCCGGCGCTGCGTTTTGCCGGCCTGCTCGTACTCATCCTGTTCCTTGTCGAAGGCGCGCAAAGGGGGCTGGGCGACGCGGGGGTCTATCTGATTGCCCTGCTGTCCGGGCTGACCGATGTGGATGCGATCACCCTGTCGCTGGCCAACAGTGCCCGGACCGATCTGGCTGAACAGGTCGCGGTGCGTGGCATCTTTCTCGCGGCGCTGAGCAACAGTCTGGTCAAGGGAGGCCTGATCGTCTTTATCGGCGGCCGCGCTCTGGCGATGCTGACCCTACCGTTCATGTTCAGCGGTCTGCTGGCCGGGCTGGCGGTGTTGTGGCTGCTGTGACGCCAAACGTGCGCTACTCCTCAGCTTCCAGCGGCACCTCGGCCCCGGCACGCTCGAGCCAGTCGGCCGGCAGCCGCTTGCTCGCCCGCGCGCCCAACAGCTTGAGCTGTTCGGCGCGGCTTATCAGATTGCCGCGACCATCGGTGAGTTTGTTACGCGCGCCGAGGTAGGCCTTGTCCAGTTGCTGCAGGCGGCTACCGATCTCGTCCAGATCCTGGATGAACGCGGCAAATTTGTCGTACAGCCCCCCGGCACGCTCGGCGATCTCACGAGCGTTCTGGCTTTGCCGCTCCTGGCGCCAGAGGCTGTCGATCACCCTCAGCGTCGCCAGCAGGGTGGTCGGGCTGACGATCACAATGTGCTTGCTGTAGGCCTCCTGAAACAGCTCGGGGTCGGCTTGTAGCGCCGCCGCGAACGCCGCTTCGATGGGCACGAAAAGCAGGACGAAATCCAGGCTCTGCAGCCCTTCGAGGCGCTGGTAGTCCTTGAGCGACAAGCCTTTGAGGTGATTGCGCAACGACAGGACGTGCTGCTTGAGGGCCAGCGCGCGGCTGCCCTCGTCTTCGGCGCAGATCAGCGCCTGGTAGGCGGTGAGGCTGACCTTGGCGTCCACCACCACTTGCTTGTCGCCGGGCAGCTGGATCAACACGTCAGGCTGGAAGCGCTCGCCATCGGCGCTCTTGAGACTGACCTGGGTGTGGTATTCGCGGCCCTTTTCAAGCCCGGCATGTTCGAGCACCCGCTCGAGGATCAGCTCGCCCCAGTTACCTTGGGTCTTCTGCCCCTGCAGGGCGCGGGTCAGGTTGGTCGCTTCGTCGCCGAGGCGCTGGTTGAGCTGTTGCAGCCGTTCAAGCTCCTTGGCCAGGGAAAAACGCTCGCGCGCCTCGTTCTGGTAACTCTCCTCGACGCGCTTCTCGAACGACTGGATGCGCTCCTTGAGCGGATCGAGCAGCTGGCCGAGACGCTCATGACTGGTCTCGGCAAAACGCTGCTCGCGCTCCTCGAAGATCTTGCCTGCCAGCTCGGCAAACTGGGCCCGCAACTCATCGCGGGCACCCTGCAGATCTTCCAGACGCTGCTCATGAGTTTTCTGCTGTTCGTTCAGCTCGGCTGTGACCGCAGCGTGAGCGGCGCTCAGTGTGCGCAGCTCCGCTTGCTGCGCATCGCGCTCGGCCTGCAGATCATCGAGCGCTTCTCGGTTTTCCAACCGCTGGGCCTGCAGCCATTCGGTTTCTCGTCGCAAGACAGCGGCTTCGGCCTGAAGCGCTGCGCGGGCGTCATGAAGATCGGCCTGCTCCTGGCGACTGGTTTCCAGTTGCGCGCCGAGGCCCTCCTGCGCCATGACCGCCTGACTCAGCCGCTCGTCGAGCAATGACAGCTCCGCCTGCTGCAGGGACAGCCGTCGTTGCAGCGACCACGTAACAATGGCGAGCAATACGCAGAGGGCACCGAGGCCGGCGGCTGGATAGAGAGGAGGATCGAAGGGCATGAACGGCTCCGGCTGAACTGTCCGGCAGTATAGCCAGCCAGCCCGTGCAGGTCAGGCCGGCCCGTCTGTGACGCCGATTCTAGCGCTTGGCAACAGCCCCGAAAGGATATGCGAGGCTTCCACCGAGCCCTGTGCCGCGGCCTGTTCCAGCCAGTGGCGTGCTTTGGACAGCTCGCGGTGCTGCCCCTGGCAGTACAGCTGACCAAGCTCTAGCTGGGCCTGACGGTCGCCGGCTCGTGCGGCCTGGCGCAGCAGTTCGAAACCGATGCGACGATCACGCTGGCTGTCGCAGTCGTGGCAGAGCAACCGTCCCAGGCGGCTCTGCGCTTCGACCACACCTTCGAGTGCCGGCTGCTTGAGCATCCGACCGGCGATGCGTTTGACACTCTTGGTCTGTCCTAGACGCTGACTGTCCAGCAGCCACAACGCCATGCGCAGCGGCAGGCGTGGAGAAGATGAAGTGCTCTTGAGCGAGCTCGAGCCGAGTGGATGCGTTCTCATGGTCACCGAATGGTTCGGGGGAACAAGGGCGCGCACTCTACTCCTTTTTTGACAAAGTTAAAGTCTTGAAAAAAATTCGAAATATATGATCTGCATCACACAATTATTTAATCCACAGAAGTTGTGGATAACTCTGTGGGCAACCAGCCTACAAGTCCCCCTAGCGCCTATGGTTAGCGGGCTGCAGTTAAACTGGCGGTTTTTTCGCCAATGTAAAAAACCTTTATTTTTCAGCAGGTTATTGCGGATATAAGCATCCTTTTGATTTTCGATAATTTGTCATAATCGCTCGACAGCGAATGTGCACAAGTTTGGCGCAATCTTCGCGAAACGCCCTTCTGAGCGCGTCCCCCTGGCGTTTCGCGGCATGGCAAGGAACTTTCCGCTCCCAGTTCGGTCTCGCCGACTTCCGTTCGTGAGCCAGTCGCAAGCGCGCAGCGACCGGCCTATGCTTACGCATCGATTTTCAGCGGAACGGGTCATGACGAAGCGGCGGACAATCCTGGTCTTGGCGGTTGCCGGCCTGGCTCTGCTCGTTCTGGGGTTCGGGTTTTATGGTGGCTTCCGCTGGCAACAACTCAAGCGCGACCTCGGAATCGTCACGCTCGACGTCAGCGGGATGCGCCTGACGCTCGACCATTTTGCCGTGGGGCAGATGGTCCTCATTCGGCAGCCATCAACCGGCGAACGGCTCGCAGTGACACTCGACAATCTGCGCCTCGACTTTGCAGGCGGCTGGCGACTGCTGCCACTTCGGTCACTGAGCATCGAGCGCCTCGACGCCCGATGGCATCCAGCTGCCAGCAAGAACGACGACAACCAGCCCCTCTCTTTACCCGACCGTGAGCAACTGGACGACTGGTCGGCTTGGCTGCCCCGACGAGGACAGATCGCTTCGCTGAACTTGGTTGTGCCCTGTGCAAGCGGAACCTGCCGGGCCCAGGGGCAACTTGGCTGGCAGCTTGGCGAGGAGGAGCTGCTTCCCGCCATGCTCAACCTGCAACTGGACCATCAGGCGCATCGCCTGGCCTTGGCGCTGCACGCGTATGCACAAGACAGCGACACCCATCTGGATCTCGGATTGCTGCTGGACGGCCAGCAGCGCTTGAGCATGCAGAACCAACTGACTGCCCAGACCGATTCGACGCTCTGGCGCGGCACCTTGGCCATGAACGGTTTGCCCGAAGCGCCGTGGCTGCTGGCCTGGTTGAATGAATGGCTGGCCTATACGCCGCCGGCGTTGCCGACACTACCCGAGCAGATGCGGATCGGCGCCGGCTGGGCACTGCAACTCGACACGCAAACGCTGGCGAAGAATTGGCAGGCACTGAATGGTGAACTGCGATTATCGGCGAATCTACCGGCGCCCTGGCCCGTGGTCGGGCTATGCCAGCTACAGGGTCAACTGGACTTGAGCCTTCTTGCCGATGACGGCCTGTGGATCCCAACCGAGCTGGCCGGCGATGTCATCCTGCAGCCGGCCGCGGATCTGTTCGCGGCATTGCCGGCACAGCTGCGCCCCAGTGCCGTGAGTCTCCAGATCGTACCGACAGAGACTGACGAGGCGTCCCAGGCACTGCCCTTGAGCGTGCACCTGTCTACCAGCGGCCTCTCGCCTGTGACGCTGGATACGCGTCTCGTACTGGCAACCGCTGCGCCCTACGCGGCGACCTTCGACCAAACCCGGCTCAGGCTACGCAACCTGGCGATGACCGCGGCGGACTTCAGCTTGCAGGGGCTCGAAGCGGACCTGCGGCTGAATGGGCGGGTTTCACAGCAGGACGCCACCATTCGCTTCGACAAGGACTCGAGGCTGCGAGCAGACAGCCTGTCAGGCGCGTCAGGCCTGACCGCCAGCAGGCTGATGATGCAGCTGGCGGGGGTCGGGGTGGAGGCAGGCTTTGCCGAGGGTGAACTTCGACGCCTGGCGATTACCGGCAAGCCCGCTGTAACGGCCAGTGAAATAAAGCAGCCGGCCTTGCGTCCGCAGGGCTGGCGCTGGAGCGGCACACTCAATGCGGACTTATCGCAGGTCTCCCTCGACGGCCCGCTGAGCAACGATGGCGGCCTCAGCCTGCCAGTGGCGCTGAGCCACACCTGGGCTAACAGCGCGGCTCGCCTCAACGTCACCTTGCCTGAGCTGTTCCTGCACGCCGGCAACCCACTGGCCGCGACTTTCGCCGACTGGCCGCCCTTGCTGGAGCTGAACAACGGACGCCTGCACGGACAGGCGCAACTCAACCTGCCGGGCAACGGCCCACTCGCAGCGTCGGCCAAGCTCAGCGTCAAGGGGCTCGGCGGCATTTACGATCGCACCGAACTGAGCGGGCTCGAGGCAGAAATTTCGGCCGCGTTACAGCGTGATCAGCTGCGGTTGGACGTGACGGAACTGACCTTGCACGAGGCCAATCCGGGCTTTACGTTCGGCCCTTTGCGCTTCGCCGGTGAATACGCAGGGCCGCTCGGCAACTTCGCTCAGGGCCGCCTGACCTGGAGTATCGCCGAGGTGCGACTGCTGGGCGGTCGACTATGGCTGGAACCGGGCGTGGCTGATTTTGGGTCGGGCACGCAGCAGTTGAAAGCTCACCTGCGCGGGCTGCAATTGCCATTATTGCTCGAAGCCTACCCCGCCGAGGGACTATCCGGCACAGGCGTGATCGATGGCGAACTGCAGCTGCAGCGCAGTGCAGCCGGAATCAGTATCGAACAAGGCTCGCTGCAGGCACGCGAACCTGGCGGCGCACTGCAATTTCGCTCGCCGGACATCCGGGCATTGGGCCAAGCCAACCCGGCCATGCGCCTGGTCAGCGAGGCGCTCGACGACTTCCACTACGATCTGCTCGCCAGCGATGTGCACTATACCGCCGACGGCAAACTCGACCTGGGCCTCAAGCTGCACGGGCGCAACCCCGCGCTGGAAGGCGGCCGTCCCATCAATTTCTCAATCAACCTCGAGGAAGACATTCCCGCCCTGCTGACCAGCCTCCAATTGTCTGATCGTGTCAGCGAAACCATTCGACGGCGCGTGCAGGAGCGCCTCAAATGAGGCAATGTAGCGGCGACTTCGATCTGGAGAACAGCGTCATGCGGTTGTGCCATTTCATCAGCATTCTGGCGCTGGCCCTGCTGGCCGCTGCCTGTACCCCGCGCGTTGAGCTGGCCGTGCCCAACGAGCCGATCAACATCAACCTCAACGTGAAAATCGAGCATGAAATCTACATCAAGGTCGACAAGCAACTCGACTCAATCATCAACGAAGACAGCGGTCTGTTCTGAGGAGCCTTATGAAGACCTATCTGCAACTCGGAACCCTGCTAGTGGCGCTGTGCCTTGCGCTGCCGGCTGCCGCCATGTCGCTCAACGAAGCCATGTCCGCACTCGGCCAGGCCAAGGCCAGCGGCCAGCTCGGCGAGAAACCCGACGGCTATCTCGGCGTCGTGCAGAGCGGCGGCCAAGCCGAAGAAATCGCCAGCCAGATCAATCAGGCGCGGCGTGCCGAATACCATCGGCTGGCACAGAAAAACGGCATCAGCGTCGGCGATGTCGAAGCCATCGCCGGCAAGAAAGCGATCGAAAAAACCCCGCCCGGCCAGATTATCCAGCTCAACGGCAGCTGGGTGAAGAAGTAAGGGAAGCATTGGCGGGGAGCACTCGCGCCCCGCTTCACCCTCAAAACCAGGTCGACATTGGCAAACAGGTTCCAGGCAAAACCGCCCTCTGGTCGAAGAACACGCTGCCGCTCTGCGCTGGCGCCAGGTGAATCCCCGTGTTCAAAGATACCTGGCCGCATGAGGTCTGCAGCGATACCCAGCAAACCCTGTGGTCCCGCTAGCGACCCAGGCCGCGTTCCCAAGCCTTGTGATTGCGCCGAGCGTCCTGAATGAAGGGCGACCAGCGGATCAGTTGCAGTACGACCCGGTTGAGCCAGGCACCAGGCCACGCCAACGGCCGTCGGACATCGAGAAACAGCACCACCCGTGTACCGTCGGTATCGTTCCAGACCTGGTGGCGGAAGGTGTCGTCGAAGATCAGAAATTTGCCCGCTTCCCAGTGGCGCGTCTGCCCGCCGACCTCAATGCGGCATTGTTCCTTGGGCTCGGGCACCAGCAGGCCCAGATGGGCGCGCAGCAAGCCGTTGTATGGGCCGCGGTGAGGCGGAATGTGCTTGCCCGGCGCCAGGATCGAGAAGAACGCCGTAAACATGCCCGGAATGGATTCCACCAGCTGGGTAGTTGCCGGGCATTGCTCACAGTTGCCTGCCATCTTGTAGCCGTAGCCGTAAAGGAAATAGGTTTTCCAGCGGTTGTCCTGGGTGATGTTCAGCTGATCTTTGGATATTTCCTGGAAGCTGGGGAGGTCTGCCTGGCGGGCGAGTACCAAATCCAGTTCGCGGCGTATCACTTCCCACTGGGCTTCCAGCGGGGCGGTCCAGGCGAACTGCGCGGGGTCGAAGAAGGGGGTCACACCGACCTTCGAATAGCGCCGGATCAGGTTTTCAAGCCGCTTGATGAGCCAGAGGCCTATGGCCACGCTGGGCCGATGCTTGCGCTTGCGCTTGCGTTTGGGCCCGCCTGCATCGCGCGCGCTGTTCGTTTGGTTCATGGATCCTCCGGGAGGCGTTTCAGTTGGGGCGATGCGATGAAGGCCTCGCGGCGCAACCGTAAACTAGCGTAGCCGCCGCTGGCGCAGCAGCCGCCAGAGTAACGGCCAGCCGAAGATCAGCGGGTGTCGCCGCACCCGCGGGCTGATCTCCACCGGCTGCCCCAGGTGGCGCTGCAGTTTCCAGGCGACGTAGTCCACGCCGTTCTCGAAAGTAAACACTGCCTTGACCAGCCGGAGTACGTTCAGCGTCCGGCCCTGGATGCGCCGCAGTTTCCAGCGCCTTGCCATGCGCTGGCGAACCGCAGCGGGCGCCACGTTGAGGTAGTCGTCGCCGCCTGCACCCGCCTGCATGACCTCGATCACCGAAGCGGCGGCGCGGGTGACCCGGCGATAGTGCTCCCGATCATGCTGCGCCAGTTGCGCCGGTCGGTCGGCCGCCTCCGGGCGCAGCTCGGTCGCATAGCTCAGCGCGAGCCCGTTCTGCCAAACGGCCTGGCTGTCAAAGCGTGCCGCCTGACAAGGTACAGTTTGGCTCAAGAATCTCACCACCGCACGTGCCAGGGACAGGTGAATGCGCCGCTCGATGTGGGGATCGCGGGCGTACACCAGCCGCGATGGCTGCGCGAACCGCCCCCAGAGGTAGCTCTGGAACCATAGCGCGGTGCCGCGCTCAAGGTCGGCCAGTGACAGTACGGCGCATTTCGCTTGCAAAGCCTGGCCGCCGGCCGTGTGCGCCTGCAGGGGCGAAACATTCGGCGGCAGCCATGCGTTGGCCAGTCGCAAGCCCCGTCTGCCATGAGCGTGGCGGTAGTCATCAACGATCGCATACAGATCTACCAAGCCTTCCGCTGGGTCGGCGTTGCGCAGGCAGGAGCCGTAAAACAGAACAGCCACCAGCGCCTCGCCAAATCGCGAGTGAAGCTGATCACACAGCAACAGCAGCTCTGCCGGGACCGGAATAGATGTCTGCCGGACGATTTCTTCTACCAGAGCGGGCGGCGGAACGGGGAACGTGTGAGCAAGGCGCATGGGTGCTTCAATAGCTCAGAAAGCGCAGCGGGCGCGTCACAGCGATGCGGATCGGACCATCTGCGGGAAACGATTCCCCATCAAGAATGAAATCCGTCGGACCGGTCAGGCTGAGTGCTTCCAGGTTGTGACTGAAGTAGCCGTCCCGCTCGCGGGCGGTGCCAGCACCGCGACCGCTGAGCAGCGAAGGCAGAACCCGAGCCAGGCGGCCCGGACCATAGGCGACGGCCGTGACATGCAGCGGAGCCTCTTCCGTACCCCAGTAAGGCCGGCAGCCGATCAGCAGGCGATTCAGCGTGGATGCCAGCACCAGTAGCCAGTCCCCGTCCCGACAGGAGCCCGCCATCTGCAGGGCCGCGGGCATCGGTGGTAGCAAGGGTGACGGCTTGTTGCGCAGCAGCGACAGGAGCATCCGGCCGAAGGCCAACACGGGCCCGACGACGCCATGGACGCCGCTGGGGCGGATCTGCTGGTGGTAGTAGCGGACGCCGTTGAGGATGGCACCTGTGCCGAAGAACATGCCGAACTGCTGTTTGCACGCCGGACCGGCTTCTATGCGCAGCACCGCCCGCTCGGTCGCCCCGGGGGGGCGGCCGCCGCTGTCCAGCCACGCCGCGAGCAAGCGTAGCGCGCGCTCGGGCTTGTACCGTGCGCCGAGGTCGGCGGCGGTCATGTTAGTGGTGCCTGCGGGGATGACCAACAGGTCCGGTATAACGTCGTTCGGCTCCTGCAGCAGTGCCGTGAGCATCCCCTGCAGCGTGCCATCGCCGCCCATGATCACGATTAGATCAGGCGGATCGGCACGCCATTCGGCTGCGGCATCGGCCATCGCGGCGGAGTTCGCCGCCTCCCGAACGGACACGCCCGGTAGCGACATGGCGACTTTTCGCAAGGTTGCGAGCTGCCTGCGCACACGCCCGCTGAGCGGATTGAGCAAGAGTGCGACGCGCCGGGGTCGGCCCGCTGCCTTAGGCATCGTTGAGCCCTGAGCGCGGGGCGAACAGGCGAACGACCGCCTTATGGCTTTCGGTTTTCAGGTCGACCTGGCTGAGCCAGGGCTGTAACTCGGCGCCACCCTTGCGCAGCGCGATCGCCCAGACTACCCGCACCGCGAGCACCAACGTCGAGATCAGCGTCCAGAGCGCCACGAGCAGCAGGCCGATGTCGTTGGCCTGTGCCATCCAGGCAAGGGTGAGCAGGAGCATGTTGGGATTGCGCCGGGCGGTGAACAGGCGATTGACCGAGTCGAACGGTCGCCAGAGAAACATCGAGAACGGCGCGGCGAACTTGAAACCGCCTTCGCACAGCCGGCCGGCCACATAGCCAAGAAAAATCGCCCAGCACACGTCGTTCAGCGACAGAGCATGGTCCCAGCTCGCTGCCAGCCCGACGCCCCAGGCGATATACCAGAGAGGCGGGTGGACCAGGTCCAGCGCATGGTCGAACACATTTCCGAAGCGCGTCGACGTCACCGTCACGCGGGCGAGCTTGCCGTCCACGGTGTCAAGGAAGGTCATCACCCAGCCTGCCAGCAGACCCGCTCCGAACTGGCCGTGCCAGAAGCACCATCCGGCGAGGATTGCCAGCAAGTAGCTGGCAGCGGTCACCTGATTCGGGCTCAGTCCCAGGCGGACGCAGAGGCCCGTCACCCAGCGCGCCGGCACGGGCCAGACCCCTCGGGTGATGAAATCGGTAACGCCTTTGTAGGCACCGCTGAACAGGGCTTTTTCCAGCTGCGAGCGGTTGGCCTCGGAGATCGGTGCGACCCAGGGTACGTCCAGCTTGCGCAGTTGAGTCTGAAGGCCGGAGGCGACGGTGTCCGGCAGGGTTTTCGGCAGACTGGCGATAACCGGTCCTTCCAGCCGGGCAGCCTGCTCATCGAGCCGGTTGGCGGGAACGCATGCAGCCACGACCTTGCCGTCACGCGGGTCTTGAAGCGCGACCCCTTCGCTGCGCAGCAGCCCGCGCAGCACACGTTCGTCGTAAAGATAGTCCTCACGCAACAACAGCACGATGCCGTCGTCGGGCAGCGCTCGCCCGGCTGCCATCAGCTGCGCGTCTGGCAGACGACGCAGCACGCGCCGCAGTCTTTCCCGGGAGGTCAGTCCCCATAATGTCACCGTACACTGCCCCACCAGGTGAACTTCGGTTGTCATATGTGTTGCGCCCCTGATTGTCGACTGATTATGGCTGTCTCAATTCGCGTCATTCTCATGCCCTCCGGCTGTAGCGCGCCACCACCAGCAGGGCGGCGACCAGCAGCACGGAGGCGGGTAGAATACCTATGGCGAGTGGATCGAGCTTGAGCAGAATGCCCAGATTTACCAGGATCTGATTGACCATGTAGACCAGCAACCCCACCAGCGCGCCAACCGCAAGCTTGCTGGCAAGCCCGGTCGAGCGGCTCTGCCCAAAGGTGAAAGGTACTGCGAAAAGAATCATGGCGAGCGTCAGTATCGGATTGCCGAGCTTCTGCCAGAGCGCCACCAGGTACTGCTCCGCCGGTTGACCGGTGCGCTGCAGGAAGTCGACATAGCGGTTCAGCTGTACGAACGAGAGGCTTTCAGGCGGTAGGCTGACTTCGCTGAGACGGCTGCCCGGAACGAACGATTGCCAGGGCATGACGTCGAGGTGCTCTACCGTTTCCTCATCACCGGCCCAGCGCTTGATGGTAACGTCGTGCAGTTGCCAGAGATCCCCGGCCTGGACCTCCCCGCGCTGCGCGCGGATGTACTGGCTCAGCGCATGGTTGGGGTCGAACCTAAAAATCTCGATCTGGTTTGGGGATTGGTTCGAGTTCAGGCCTCCGATTCGCACCATCTGGTTTTCCCTGATTGCCCAGATGCTGTGGTCTTTGGCGGAGCGGCTATCAGTTATGGCCAGGGCCAGCGTTCGTATACGCAGGGCCTTCTGTTGCAACGGTGAAGCCACCCACTCGTCGGTCGCCGCAAGAGCCAGGGCCAGGAGCACACCGGCCATGAGCGCGGCGAGCCCAATACGGGCGACCGATATCCCCGCAGCGCGCATCACCGTCAATTCCTGAGTGATTGCCAATTGACCAAGGCCGGCTATGCCGCCCAGCAACGCGATGAAGGGACCGAGGTCTACCGCGCGGCGGGGCAAACCGAAGAGTACGACGGTCACTGCCTGGGTCAGGCGATAGCCGCCTTCATGCAGGTCATCCAGCTCTTCTACCAGCGCGAGCGTACCGAATAGCGGTAGCAGTAGCGCCGCGGCTGCCACGAAGCCGACGAACAGGCTGCTCAGCAGGTAACGGTCAAGATGCCTCATCGCAGCCGTACGCTGCCGACGTCACGCAGCAACAGCATCAGCAGCGCGACGGTCATGATTGACGGGACGAGCCACAGCCCCGGAAATGCGGGAAAACTGCCATTGCTGACGAGGCTCTTGCAGATATCGCCGCCGAAGAAAACCAGTGCGTAGATCGCCGTGACCGGAAAAAGGTTGGCGAAACGTCCTCGCCGTGGCGCCGTCCGGCTCAAGGGTACCGCGAGCAGGGCAAGCAGCAGCGTGCTGAGGCCTCGTGATTGCCGCCATTGCAGTTCGGCTCGATCCGGCAGAGACAGAGATTCCCGTAGTTGGCCCGTTGGGGTGGCTTTCCGGCGCAGTTCGCTCGATGAGTCGATGGGGGCAAGGTGCATCGCCATCGCGCCGAACGAGACGGACTCGTCTCGAGTTCCGGCATGTTCGAGCGCATAGCCGTTGCCGTTGGTGAGCCTTATGACTGGATCATCCGGGTTCGGGTCGGCGATCCATGCCTGTTCGGCCCGAAACACACGGGTACGACGCTGACTGGCGTCATAAATGAATGCGTTGTGTAGCTTGCCGGTTTCATGGTCGATAGTGCGTGCCCAAATCATCCGGCCATTCTCACGGTTGATGTTGAACCGCTCCGGAAGCAGATGGTTGACGTCCAGATCAGTCTTGGATTGTTGCTCGAGAGCGAAGGCCCTGGCATAAGCCCAGGGTCGTGCTTCCACGGAAATAGCAGCCACCAGGAACGAAACGGGTAATGCGAGGAGCGCCACCGCGAGGTAGATTCGCAGGGGACTCACGCCGGAGGCGCTAAGCACGGTCATCTCGGCGTCGTGATACAAACGGCCCAGGCCGAGTACAACCGAGACGTACACTGCCACCGGAATCAGCACTTCCAGTGCAATGAGCACCTTGTAGTAGACAATGTCGAAGACGACGTTCAGGGCAAGATTGCCACTGGCCGCCTGGGCCAGATAACGTTGTGTCGAATAGGTGGCAAAGACAAAGATCAGTATTCCGAGCATGATAATGAGCGGTCGACGTGTTTCGGCAATGACGTATCGCTCGATGAGCAGCATGAACTCAAGGACCTTCAATGGCTCCAATCCGGCTAGCCTAGCCGTTTCGCCTTCGATGCGAAACCACCGGCTGGCGCAGTCTGAAATGTGCGCAAGCACGGGCTATCGACTGGGCAGAGATGTCCCGGTTATTTTATTAGGAGACGGCATGACGCAGAGGAACGGGCTTAATCGTGTGGTAATCCTCGCTGCTGGTCAGGGAAGACGGCTTCTTCCGTACACTGAAAGCAGCCCCAAATGTCTGATCGAACTGGACGGCAAGACAGTCATCGAATGGCAGATCGACGCGCTCCAGGCGACCGGCTTCGATGACATCAATGTGGTCGCCGGTTACGGAGTAAGCCAGGTCGAGCGGCTGCTCGCGCAGCGTTACGGTCAGGGCACCGTTTCTGTCCATTACAACCCGTTTTTCGAGGTGGCCGATAATCTGGCCAGCTGCTGGATGGTGCGGCATGTGATGGTCGGGCAGTTCGTCTTGCTCAACGGCGACACCCTGTTCGATCTTCCGGTACTTGAACGCTTGCTGGCAGCGCCGTCTCGGCCCATCACGCTGGCCGTTGATCAGAAGAGCAGCTACGACAGCGATGACATGAAGGTATGCCTAGAGGGTGATCGGCTCACGCGGGTAGGCAAGACCCTGCCATTGGCCAGCGTCGACGGCGAGTCGATCGGAATGATGCGCTTCCAGCCGGAGGGCGCCGAACTGTTCCGCCAGGTACTGGAGGCCAGCATGCGTACGCCCGAAGCGTTGCAGCGCTGGTACTTGAGCATTATCGATCAACTTGCGCAAACCACCGGTCAGGTATTCGTCCAGTCCATCGCCGGCCTGGGCTGGGGAGAGCTGGACTTCCCGCATGACTTGGAGGCGGCAAGGATCAAGGTCGGGTCATGGAGCCAGCCGCAGGCGCGATCCTATGCCTGACGCGGCTACTCCGTAGTGGGATCTGAGGCGGCCCTCGCGGCCACGATGCGCTCGACCAGCTGCAGATCCGCCGGCGAGTCGACATCGATGGCCGCTTCGGCGAACGGCAGGACAACCGCGCCTATCTTCACGTCGAGTCGATGCGACAGGCGGGCCAGTGCCTGGTCCAGCGTCAGGCGGCCGAGCAGATAGCGAATCACCGCCAAGGGACCAAGTGCCCCGGAAATGACGCGCCGTGGGTGCTTGCGTTCCTGTTCGATTCGTTTCCAGAAATCGGCCAGTCTGCGGCTCCGTTCCGTGGTGAAGGCGAACAGGTTGCAGCCCGAATAAGGCCCGCCTCGCAGGCGTACCGGCGTGCGACGCGTATCGGGGAAGCGCGCCCGGACGGTCTCCAGATGAGCGACGGCCACTACGAAGTCGCAATTGCTGGCGGTAGCCTCGCGCAAGAAGTAGTCGACCATGGCCGTGCTGAGCAACGCATGGTCCGCGGTGGTGACCAGAGCCGGCTGCTGCTTGGGTAGGCTCTGCAGCGCATTCAGCGCGCTCGCGCTGGGCGAGTTGGCGTTCGCTTGCCAGCCGAGCATGTCGGTTATCAGTCCCTGCTCGATGAGTGGGTCCATGCGCAGCAGTTCGCGGTCCGGGCCAATCAGCATCGTTCGGCTGACCTGAGATGAGCCCTGCAATGCATCCACGACCCGACGGATCATCGGGACGCCGCCGACCGGGGCCAGCGCCTTGCAGGGAACGCCAGCGGCGCGTGCGACTTCGTCGCCGGCGTGCCTGTCAGCCGCCAGCACTAGTGCAATGTATCGAGCATCTTCCAATTCATCTATTCCCGGTGGCATGAGGAACGCACAATACGCGCGCTGGACGTCAACTTCAGATTCGCTTCTGGTAGAGGCGATAACGCTTGTATTCGTGTGCACCGATGTGCTCGAGGATGTTGCGCATACCCGCGTTGCCCTCGAGGATCCATGACATTTCAAGCGCCTCTATTCCGCGCCTGACGAAGGCCGCCCTGAGCGCTTCGATCAGGCACAGCGCCAAGGTTGGACCGAGACGGCTGAATTGGTGCGCCTTGCGCACTCCCATCAGCGGTACGCGAGCGCTTTTCGCGCCGCGCACTTTCAGTTTCCAGAGCAACTGCAGCCAGCCGAAGGGCAGTAGGCGCCCCTGCATCGGTGCGATCAGCTCGTTCAGGTTCGGGAGCGCAATGATGAAGGCGCTCGGCTCGCCGTCGACCTCGGCGATGTACAGCAGGTCTTCCGGCACCAGCAGCTTCAGGTTGTTGCCAAGCTCCTCGAATTCCTCTTCGGTGAAGGGAACGAAGCCCCAGTTTGCTGACCAGGCGTCGTTGAATATTTCCCTGAGCAGCTGCATTTCCTCGCGGAACCGGCTGCGATCGAGCGTGCGCAGGCGTATCCGGCCGTGCCAGCGGTCCATCATGCGCCGTAGCGCGGGTGGGAAACTGACCTCGTCGGTACGCATCCAGTACGCCAGCAGGTCGGTCGCCGGTGAATAGCCAAGCGCGGCGATGCGTGAGTCATAGTAGGGCTTGCCGTGGCCCATCATTGCGCTGGGCGGGCTGTCAAACCCTTTTACCAGCAGGCCGCTTTCCTCGTTGATGGTCAGGCTGAAGGGGCCCGTGATGCGAGTTGCGCCACGCTGCCGGAGCCAGCTCTCGGCAGCGCCTAACAAATCCTGGAATACGGCGGGGTCGTCGATAGCCTCGAGCATGCCGAAGTGTCCAGTGTCTTCGCCGTGCAACTGGCGGTGCAGACGGTCGACCTGAGCTGTGATGCGGCCCACAGGACGGCCATGCATCCAGGCGATCCAGCCCTGCCAGTCGACGTGGTCGAACACGGGATTCTTGCTTGACAGATGCAGGCTACGTTCGAAGTGCAACGGCTCGATCCAGTGCGGGTCGTCTCGGTAGAGTAATCCCGGGAGACGAATGAAAGTGTCCAGGGCCTTCTTGCCCGATACCGGTTCGATAGTGGCAGGCGTGTTTCCGTTCGAGGGTTTATCCATGGGCGGGTCTCCGGACTCTTGGCCCGATGATAGGAAGGATGACCGCTTTCGGTCTAGGCTCAGCATGCCGGCCGGCGAGCCGTCGCTTCACGAGCTTGCGAGAAATCGACTCTTGGCCCGATGATAGGAAGCATGGCCACTTTCGGTCTAGGCTCAACCATGCCGGCCGGCGAGCCGCCGCTTCACGAGCTTGCGAGGATCAGCGAGGGCGTCGGCGAAGGAACTAACGGGTTGCCTGGCCAGTCGACGTGTTTAGCTTCTTACGCATATGATATATGATCGCTACGCTCGAGTCGGTCGCTTGTTCAGCCGCTAAACCGGCTTAATGGCCTGTTTCTATTCATAGATCATGTTTCCAATTTTCGGAGACCAAGGGTCTGCCGGCAATTGCGCTGCCGAGTTGCCGTTGCGTTTATCAGGACCGTTTGATGGCTGAACTTTATATGTCTGCAACTTGTACTAGGCATGCGCTACCCCAGCGGCTCGCGGATTTCCCAACGCTCTCGGAAGCTCTCGATTACGCTGCTCTTGGCCAAACCGGCCTGAATTTCTACGACGGTCGATGCCGCCTGACTGCCGTTGTGCAATACGCCACCCTGCGGCGGACGGCGCAGGCGATCGCCAGGCGACTGTGCGGGCTGGGCCTGCAGCGAGGCGACAGAGTGGCGCTGATCGCGGACACCGAGCCAGGCTTCATGGAGGTATTTTTCGGCTGTCAGTACGCTGGGCTTGTGCCCGTTCCGCTCCCGATTCCGTCAGGGCTGGGCAACCACGCGCCATACGTAGAGAAGCTTCGCGGAATGCTGGCCGATTGCACCCCGAGCGCTATCCTGGCACCGAAGGAACTCCTTGCCCTGGCCCGCGAGGCAGCGCCCGCAGGTCTTGGCTTCATCGCCTCGGTCAGCGAACTCAGGTCGCAACCCGTACCGCAAATCGAGCTGCCCCCCTCATGCCCCGAGGATATCGCCTATTTGCAGTACACATCTGGAAGCACGCGTTTCCCGCGCGGCGTGGTCGTCACGCAGCGGGCCGTGATGGCCAACCTGCAAGGGATGATCCGGCATGGTCTGGGCGTGACCCCGCTTGACCGCTGCGTATCCTGGTTGCCGTTCTACCACGACATGGGCCTGGTGGGATTCGTTCTCGGCCCGATGGCATCGCAGCTTTCGGTCGACTACTTGCGGACCCAGGATTTTGCCATGCGCCCCAGGCAGTGGCTGAACTTGATCGACCAAAATGGTGGCAGCATCTCGTTCGCTCCGCCGTTCGGCTATGACATTTGCGTGCGCAGGGCTCGAGCCAGCGATGTCGAGCAACTGAACCTGAGCAGCTGGCGTATCGCCGGCATCGGCGCAGAACCCATTCGAGCCGAGGTGCTGGAACGCTTCGCCCAGCAGTTTGCGCCGACGGGTTTCGATCGCAAGGCGTTCCTTCCCTGCTACGGGCTCGCGGAGAGCACGCTTGGGGTCACCTTCGGTCGCAGGAACAGCGGCGTGCGGGTGGAGGTGGTGGATCGTCGGGCACTAGAGCTTCGTTCCGTTGCGGTGTCCGTGGCTTCCGACGAACAGGCGAGCAGCTTCGTCAATTGCGGCCCAGTCCTTCCCGGACACCAGTTGCAGATTCGTGACCAACAGGGGAAGGCAATAGCCGAGCGGCGTGTGGGCCGTGTAGTGGTGCGAGGGCCTAGCGTGATGTCCGGCTACTACCGGAATCAGCTGTCAACCGCTCATGTGATTGATGCTGATGGCTGGCTGGACACCGGCGACCTGGGTTATCTAAGCAATGGCGAGTTGTTCGTTACCGGCCGTCAGAAGGACGTCCTCATCATCAGGGGGCGCAATATCTGGCCGCAGGATATCGAGTATCTGGTCGAGTCGCGGCCGGAGATCCGCCCTGGAGATGCAATCGCGTTTGTCGTTTCGGCAGATCCCGATCCTGTGGTGGTGGTGCAAGTGCAGTGCCGCCTGACCGAGCCCGAGAAGCGCAATCTGCTGGTCCGTACCTTGGTTAGTCTGATTACCACCGAAATCGGCATCGCGGCGACGGTCGAATTGGTGCCGCCACATTCGTTGCCGCGAACATCGTCAGGCAAGCCGTCGCGCGCGGAAGCGAAGAAGCGTTTCCTGCGGCAGATTCCAGCCGATCCTGGGCTGAGCCTGGCAGCCACCTGACCATGTCGCGAACCGTGGCGTTGACCGGAGCGACCGGATTTATCGGAACTGTGCTGCGTGATCGACTGGTCCGCGCGGGCGTCCGGGTGCGCGCCTTGAGCCGCCAGCATCAGCGCCCGATTGAAGGCGTCGAATGGGTAGTGGGCAGGCTGGAGGACCGAACTGTGCTGGCTGCGCTGGTCGCGGGTGCTGACTCGGTCATACATTGTGCCGGTGCGGTGCGTGGGAGTCGAAAGGAGGATTTCCAGCGGACCAATGTCGAGGGCAGCCTGCGAATGATCGAGGCGGCACGGCTTAGTGGGCAGTGCGAGCGGTTTCTCCTCATCTCGTCGCTGGCAGCCAGGCACCCGCAGCTCTCGTGGTACGCGATGTCGAAGCGTGAAGCCGAAACGCAGGTAATGCAGGCCGCTGGCGACATCGCCGTGACGATCTTCCGGCCTACCGCCGTGTACGGGCCGGGTGACCGTGATGTGCGCCCCCTGCTGGAATGGCTACTGCGCGGCTGGTTGTTCCCGCTGGGCCGTTCGAGTGCCCGGCTCAGCTTCCTGCACGTGGACGATCTGGCTGAGGCCGCGGTGTGCTGGCTCGAAGCCGCACCAGCCCCGACGGGCACCTATGAGTTGGATGATTGCCACCTTGGCGGATATAACTGGAGTGCCATCGCGGCCATGGCAGCACGGGCCCGCAATGGGCCGGTCCGTTGCGTCGCGGTGCCCGTCGGGCTACTGAAGGCGATTGCGCGCATTAATATGTCGCTGGCACGTATCGGCCGCTACTCGCCCATGCTGACTTTGTCTAAGGTTGGTGAACTGGCCCACCCTGATTGGTCCTGCGACAGCCAACCAGCGCAAGACGCGCTTGGATGGCGCCCGCGAACAACCCTGAACAAGGCCCTTGAAGAAAGATTGTTCTGAAAGAGCCACTGATGAAAGTCGAGAGTTTCTGATGATTGCCGAGCAACAAATACTAGAACGGCTCCTCTCCATGATCCGTCGGCTCGCCCCGCCCGGGACCGAGGTTCGAGCGGACGTCGCGCTGGCCGATGAGCTTGGGCTGGACTCCATCAAGGTCATGGACCTTCTGATGGAGCTCGAGGATGAGTTCGACATTTCGATACCGCTCAACGTGCTGACCGATGTCCGTACGCCTGGCCAACTGGCGCAAGCCGTTTTTACCCTGATGGAGCATGCAGATGGCGCTGTTCGATAAGTTCACCAAGCTGGCCCAGGAGCGGGCTGCGCTGGGGCAGAGCGGATTGAACCCCTTCGGTACTCGCATCGACGAGATTCTTTCTCCGACCTTGGGCCGCATCGGTGATCGAGAAGTCGTCCTCGCCGGCACCAACAACTACCTGGGGCTGACTTTTGATCCCGGGTGCATCCAGGCCGGGCAGCAGGCGCTGGCGCTGGAGGGCACGGGCACGACAGGGTCGCGGATGGCCAACGGCAGTTACGGCAGCCACATAGCGTTGGAGGCCGAGCTCGCCGAGTTCATGCAGCGCCAATCGGTTATCGTGTATTCCACCGGCTATCTCGCCAACCTGGGGGTTATCGGCACCCTGGCGGGTCCGTCAGACATCGTTCTGCTCGATGCAGACTGCCACGCCAGCATCTATGACGCCTGCAGGCTGGGTGGCGCCCAGGTCATTCGTTTTCGGCACAACGATGCGAAGGACCTCGAGAGACGCATGTTGCGCCTGCGGGAGCAGGCACGCAGCGCGCTGATCGTGGTTGAGGGCATCTACAGTATGCTGGGCGACCGGGCACCGCTTGCGGAAATTGTCGAGGTGAAGCGCCGGCTAGGCGGATACCTGTTGGTCGACGAGGCACATTCGGTCGGCGTACTGGGGCCGAACGGCCGCGGGCTTGCGGAGGAGCTGGGGGTCGAGGGCGACGTCGATATCGTCCTCGGGACGTTCAGCAAGAGCCTCGGTGCGATCGGCGGCTTTGCCGCGAGTCGCCACGCGGATATGGAGCTGCTGCGCTATGCGAGCCGGCCTTATATTTTCACTGCGTCGTCTTCGCCTGCGTCGATCGCATCGGTGCGCGCTGCGCTGCGCGCCGTGCAGAACCAGCCCGAGTTGCGTGATCGTTTGTGGTCCAATGCACGGCATCTGTATCAGGAACTGAATGCCCTTGGCTATCGCACTGGACCAGAGCCGAGCCCTGTGGTCGCCGTGTTGCTGGGGTCCCCCCACGAGGGGATGGCGTTCTGGCAGCGCCTGATCGAGCTGGGGGTGTACGTAAATCTGGTACTGCCACCGGCGACGCCCGGCGGTCAGGCGCTGGTCCGTTGCAGCGTGAGCGCCGCCCACAGCAGCGAGCAGATCGATCGGATCATCCAGGCATTCGCTCACTTGCGCGATTGTCTTCCGCGGACTGCCGCGGCGGGTGATGATCTGGTGCGGACGGGCGGCCTGGCTTGACGGTGCCCACTCGGAGCTTGATGCAACGCATGTCGGCCGCACTAGACGCTGGCGGGGCGGTACCGCCTGCCTGTGCCGTCCGACCCGAACGTCACGAGCCATAACTATGCGCATGCTCTTCGCCTTCGGCCGCGCCTATCCGGCGCGCACGACCCTGATGCTGGTCAGCCTGCTGCTTGCCGGTCTGGCGGAGGGGGTCGGCTTGACCACCCTGCTCCCGCTGCTGTCGGTCGCCTTGGGAGACCAGGCCCAATCGGACTTTTCGCTCAAGGTGATCGGCGTCCTGGATGCGGTAGGCCTGGAGCCGACCATAGTCACCATGCTGGTCATCATCGTGGCAGGAATGACCGTCAGCAGTATCCTTGTGTTGCTTGGCAATCGCCAGGTCGGTTACACGGTGGCGCGCGTCGCCACCGATCTGCGCCTGGCGCTGATCCGTGCCTTGCTCGGCAGCCGCTGGGAATATTACCTGCGCCAGCCCACTGGGGCTCTGGCCAACGCGGTTGCTACCGAAGCCTACCGCGCCTCTAGGGGCTACGAGCATGCGGCGAACATGGTGGCGCTGGTCATCCAGGCGCTGGTCTATGCCGTCATCGCGCTTTTCGTATCCTGGCCGGCCACGCTGATCTCACTGATGCTGGGGCTCTTGCTGCTCGTCGCCATGCGCCGGCTGGTCAAGGCATCACGCAAGGCAGGCAAAAGCCAGACCCGACTGATGCGCGAACTGCTCGTCCACCTCACCGATACCCTGGGGTCTGTCAAGCCACTCAAGGCCATGGCCCGTGAGGATGTTGCCGATTCCCTGCTGCGTCGCGAGGCGGCGGAGCTCAACACCGCTATGGAACGGGAGGTGATGAGCCGGGAGACCCTGCGGGCCCTGCAGGGACCGATGCTGGCGATGCTGGCGGCCGGAGGCCTGTACGCCGGGCTGATCGTATTCGAGTTGCCGCTGGCATCGGTAATGGTGTTGATCTTCCTTGTAGTCCGTGTCCTTGGTCTGTTGCACAAAGCCCAGCAGCGCTACCATCGGATGGCCGCGCAGGAAGCGGCTTATTGGGCGCTGCAGGGCGCGATCGAAACGGCGACGGCTGATACCGAGCCTCGCGGCGGCGAGCGTAAGCCCACACTGGAACAGGCGATCGTTTTCGAGGGGGTGTCGTTCGGCTATGGCGACCGGTTGGTTCTGGATGCCGTGGATCTTCGGCTTCAGGTGGGTACTTTCACCAGCCTGATTGGCCCTTCTGGCGCCGGCAAGACCACCATTCTCGACCTGCTCAGCCTGTTGCTGGCGCCCCAGGCTGGCAGGATTCTGGTCGATGGTGTTCCGATAGAGACGCTGGACCGGCGACTCTGGCGACGCTTCATAGGCTACGTACCACAGGACACTCTTCTTCTGCATGACAGCGTGCTGGCCAACGTCACCCTGGGTGATCCGGCGCTGACCCGGGAGCAGGCCGAGGCCGCTCTGCGGCAGGCCGGCGCCTGGGCGTTCGTCGAACGGATGCCCGACGGTATGGACAGCATCGTTGGCGAGCGGGGCGGCAAGCTCTCGGGCGGCCAGCGGCAGCGGATCGCCATCGCCCGTGCGCTCGCTCATGGTCCACGGTTCCTCATCCTGGACGAAGCTACCAGTGCGCTCGATCCGGAAGCCGAGGAAGCTATCAGTCAGACCATTCGACGACTGACGCCGGCTATCACCATCATTGCGGTGTCCCACAGACCTGCACTCGTCAATGTCGCCGATCAGGTGTTCCGCCTACGCGATGGCAAGCTGGCGCCTGTAGATCGAGGCCTCGCCGAGCGGGCGTTTAGCCCCGAATAGACGGCCTGCTGTGCTTCAGGTGGGTGCGGCCGCAGACGATTACCTTGCCGCCCAATACCAGCGTACCCACATCGAACGAATGCTCGACAGCGGCGCGGTGATTGCTGAACGAGCGCCACTGACGATCAGACGTGGGAATCAGGTTTATCAGGTGGCATGCGGGATGCTGTTCAGCGAGCAGAGCCCACGCTGATCCGGCCAGGGCTCCGTCTGGCAATCCAGGCACCGAAGCGAACCGTGATGGCTACACCAGCTTGTCGACGGTCACCCGATGCAGGGCACCGCTTCCCTGCTCGAAGGCGCTGATATTCGCCAGCGTGGTCTCGGCGATATGGGTCAGCGCTTCCGCAGTGAAGAATGCCTGATGCCCGGTTATCAACACGTTGGGAAAGGTCGTCAGGCGCATGAACAGATCGTCATTGATGACCTGCTGTGAAAGGTCCTGGAAGAAGAGGTTTTCTTCCTCCTCGTAGACATCCAGCCCCAGCCGTCCGATCCTTCCGCTCTTGAGGCCCTCGATGACTGCGCGCGTATCGACTACACGGCCCCGGCCGGTGTTGATCAACATTACGCCCGGTTTCATCCGGGCGATCGCGCCGGCATCGATCAGGTGGTTGGTTTCCGGGGTCAGCGGGCAGTGCAGCGAAATGATGTCCGCTTCGCCGAACAGTTTTTCTAACGGCACATAGCGGACGAATTCCTTCGCATCGGCGCTGGGAAAGGGATCGCTGGCCAGCACTCTGCAACCGAAGCCATGCATGATGTCGGCGAAGATAAGGCCGATCTTACCGGTCCCGATCACGCCCACCGTCTTGCCGTACAGGTCGAAACCGAGCAGGCCATCGAGGGAGAAATTTCCTTCACGCACGCGGTTATAGGCACGATGGGTCATCCTGTTGAGCCCGAGCACCAGTGCCACCGCATGCTCTGCCACCGCGTGAGGCGAATACGCCGGCACTCGCGCCACCGTCATGCCCAGCCGCTCCGCCTCGGCGAGGTCGACGTGATTGAAACCGGCCGACCGCAGGGCAATGAGCTCCGTACCGCTGGAATGCAAGCGTTGCAGCACCTCGCGGTCGAGCTGGTCGTTAACGAAGGCACATATGCCGGCAAAACCCGCCGCTAGCGGCGCGGTGTCCGCGGTCAGTCGAGCGTCCAGATAGACCAGTTGATGCTGGTGCGCCTGGTTGGCCTGGTCGAGATAAGTGCGATCGTAGGGCTTGGTACTGAAGACGGCGATGCGCATGAACAGGCCTCCGGATGAGACGGATGAGGGGCCAACCAGCCTGTCACTTGATCCATCGAATGACACGGCAAAGGCCATTGACCGACGGCTTCAACGAGGCAGGCGGATACCGTATGACCTCACGCCAGCCCGTCGAACCGGGCGTAAGGGTTGCTGCAGGGCAACCGGTAGCCAAGAAAGCTGACCTTGGGATTGGTCTTGTTCTGCTGCCGCAGAAAATCAGTCGAAACCATGAAATCCGTTAACAAGCGGCGCTCGAAGTTGTCGAGCCGAAGTTCAGTGTAGGCTGTTCCGACACCGGTTTGCTGGCGGATCTTGTAGAGCCCCATCAATGCGGTCAGCTTCTCCGAGCCGTAGTGGTCCGCCATCGCATCGACGAATTTGCGCTGATCGTCGGGATCCATCTGGAAGTTTCCCACCAGCCGTTGCAGCAACTGCGGAACGAAGACCTGACGGTCCTCGAAGACCCAGGCGCCAGACCCGACCGCCACCAGGCCCAGTGCGGCGGCGGACGAAATCAACAACGTACGACGTTTCATGGGCAATCCTTAGCTATAAAGCAGGTCGGCAGCACGGATGGACAAGGCGGCAGCCGTCAGGCTGGGATTCGCCGGCGAACAGCTCGGGTAGGTCGCGGTGCCCACAACGACGAGGTTGCGCATCTCAAGGATCAACGCGCGCCCGGTGAGGTGTTTCAAGGCTTCAGTCAGAAAGAAGCCCGAACCAAAACCTGACCCGACTACAACCAACTCATAGTGTTCTTCGTTGATGCCCTTTGCGCTTACCCGGTTGATCTCCATGACCGATTCCCTTACTGCTGCAGCCTCGCCGAATCCAAGCTGCCCAATCATTTACACGTCAGCAATGTCCTGCTGCGCAGCGCATGTCACGGCTTGAACCCGGCGTATCGCTACGACACGCGCTGGGAAGCCAATTCTACGTGACCTTTGAAACGAAGCGGAGTTCCCAGCCTGCTTAAGCCCATGGGTGCGACGGGTTAGTCATTCAGCCCTTCCGCTAGCCATCCCCGTACCCGGCGACGGTCGCGCCAGGAGCTCAGCTGCTGGGTGAACGGGCTCTCCGGCACCAGACGGCATTGCGGATCGGTGAGGTCGCCCAGCTTGAAGCGGCGCAACACACCCAGCGGGTGGCGCTCTGGCCCGTAAAACGCCACCGCGCGGATTTCCAGGCAATGGAACTGCCAGTCGCCCACTGGCTGATGGCCTTGAAGCTCGATGCCGTTGAGCTCGGCGACTCGCCGCAACATGCCCTGAAAGGTGCCGACGTGAATGAAATCACCACTGCTTAACGGCCCCTGGTGGGTGGTCTGGTGGATGGCGAGATCGGCTGGCACGTCATCTTCCATGCTTTGGCGAATGTCGGTGATATCCACTTCCAAGGGCCCCCGTGACGTCACCACCGAGACCATGAGCTGATTGATGAACATCGGCTCGGCACTCATGTTGGAGATGATGCAAAGCGAGCCGAGTCCTTTGCCTGCGCCTCGATTGATAAGCAGGCTCGGCTGACGCTGCCGTCTGAAGTTTCGCAAGAGCAAATGCGCATAGAACATCCACACCAGAAGCGTGCTCAGGGAGATCAGCAACGAAACGAGCTGCTGGTTGTTCATTAACCAATTGATCATGTGGCGCCTCGGTAAGTGATTCCCGGCTGAGACAGTCCAAACACGACTGGGTGCCACCCCTGTCGGTAGGCGCCGCTCCATGCACGGCCCGTCCAGCAGCAGACACGAACGAACGCAAGCCGCGGCAGGTCCGAAACAGGGAGCCCGCAAACAGTCGAGGGATATCAAATGAAGAGCTTGTGCATCGCTTCATCAGTGTTACTGGCCTTGCTGGCAACCGTCGCATCGGCCAATCAGGAACCGACCGAACCTGAGCCGGCTGACAGAAACAGCCAGACCCAGCAGGACCTCAATAACGAGGCAAGCGCGCATGGCTATCAGAACCCTACCGGCGAAGACCCGCACCCGCGCTTAACCGAGGACACGATCGAAAACGCTCACGGAGACGACGAGCGCGTGGATGACGAAAGGGATTCTCAGAAACGCTGATCGGCTGTCCCTCGCGCTAGCCAGCGCCATCGAACGACTGGCCCGCGAGGGTGGGCCGATGGCGCCCAAAGACCTCGCCAAGTTCGAGCCGCAGCGGCGCTACCCGACCCTGGTCGCCGTGGTACGGGAGAGCACCGCGACCGTGATCGACTACCTGGTCGAAGCCTCTGCCGGCGACCTGCCATGGGATCGCCCGCTCCGTTGACCTCGCCGAAGCTGTAACCCGCCTCCCGAGCCTGAACAGGCGCCCGATACCGAGCGGCCCCGGGTGCCATGCAGCCGAAAAAAAGATGAACCGGGCAAGCCACCATCAGTCCGAATGAAGGGAGCAACGTGCCACGGATCGCGCCGCCTGCAAAGGCTGGCGCGTCCCCGAGGATTCTTCAGCCCGGCTGTAGCAGCCCGGCTGAGCTACAGGATGTCACTCATCATTCGTTCAGCCCAATCGAAGCCTGGCCAGGCGCGATTGGGACCCGTTTATGGAGACGCCCATGAAAGCTGTTGTGTATCACGACGTCGGCGACATACGCCTCGAAGTCGTACCCGACCCCAAGATCGAAGCCCCGACCGACGCCATTGTCCGGATCACCGCTTCTGCCATTTGCGGAACGGATTTGCACTTTGTTCGCGGCACCTTCAGCGGCATGAAGCCCGGCACCATTCTTGGCCATGAAGCGGTCGGCATCGTTGAAGAGCTCGGCGAAGACGTTCGCAATCTGCAGGTCGGTGACCGCGTGGTGATCCCCTCGACCATCGCGTGCGGCAATTGCTCGTACTGCCGTTCGGGCTATTTCGCCCAGTGCGACGTGGCCAATCCCAACGGCAAGGAAGCAGGTACCTCGTTCTTCGGCGGTCCGGCGGCAACCGGTCCGTTCCACGGACTGCAAGTCGAAAAGGCGCGCATTCCCTTTGCCAATATCGGCCTGGTGAAGCTGCCTCCGGAAATCAGTGATGATCAGGCAATTCTGCTCTCGGACATCTTCCCGACGGGCTACTTCGGCGCCGAGATGGCCGAGATCGAGGCCGGTAACACGGTAGCGGTATTCGGCTGCGGCCCGGTGGGTCAATTCGCCATTGCCAGCGCCAAACTGCTGGGCGCCGGGCGCATCTTTGCCATCGACCAGTACGACGACCGTTTACGCATGGCCCAGGGCCAGGGCGCCGAGATCATCGATTTCAATCGCGAAGACCCAATCGAAACCTTAAAGCGTTTGACCGGTGGGATTGGCGTCGACCGCGCGATCGATGCCGTGGGCGTCGATGCGGAACACGGTTGCTGCGGTGGCAAACCTGCCGACGGCGCGAACCTTGAGCAGAACGCCAAATGGCAACCGGGCGATGCCCCATCACAGGCGCTCGAATGGGCTGTACAGTGTCTGGCGAAGGCCGGCACCTTGTCGATCATTGGCGTCTATCCGCCCGATGCGACGACCTTCCCCATCGGCATGGCGATGAACAAGAACATCACCATGAACATGGGTAACTGCCACCACCGCAAGTACATTCCGCGGCTCATCGAAATGATCCAGGCGCGGCGCATCGACCCGACCAAGATGCTTACGCAGGTCAAACCGATGACCGACGTCATGGCGGCATTCGAGGCATTTGATCGTCGCGAAGGTGGCTGGATCAAGGTCGAGCTCAAGCCCCAACGCGAGGGCTCGGAGAACGGCTCGGAAGAGAATCTGGTCGACGAGGCCGTCGCCAACACCTTCCCGGCCAGCGATCCGACCAGCATGCAGCATCCCCGTTAGACCACAGGAGCCAGCGATGGCAGCCATCCATATAGGCATTTCCGGCTGGCGCTACGCACCCTGGCGAGGCGACTTCTACCCCAAGGGGCTCGTGCAGAAGAACGAGCTGAAGTTCGCCTCGCGAGCCGTAAGCAGCATCGAAATCAATGGCTCGTTCTACTCGTTGCAAAAGCCGGAGCGCTATGCCGGCTGGTATGACGAGACGCCCGAGGGCTTCGTTTTCAGCGTCAAAGCGCCCCGCTACATCACCCATGTGCTGCGCCTTCGGGACGTGGAGAAGCCCATCGCCAACTTTCTCGCTTCCGGTGTCCTTGCGCTCAAAGACAAGCTCGGCCCGATGCTCTGGCAATTCCCGCCGTCGTTCAAATTCGATCCCGAGCGTTTCGAAACCTTCCTCGCCCTACTGCCGCATGACACCGAAGCGGCGTTGGAAATGGCGAAAGGGTGTGAAGCGCGCATGGAGGGACGTAGCTATCTGCAGATCGATCGCAAACGTCCCCTTCGGCATGCGGTCGAAATACGTAACGACAGCTTTGTCGATCCGGCGTTCGTGGCGCTGCTGCGCAAGTACAAGGTTGCGCTGGTGGTGGCCGATACGGCCGGCAAATGGCCCTATCGAGAGGACCTCACCTGCGATTTCGTCTATATCCGCCTTCACGGAGCGAAAGAGCTTTATACCAGCGGCTACACCGATGAGGCGCTGGATAACTGGGCCCAGCGCATCACCCTTTGGAGCAACGGCAGCCAGCCTGACGATGCCCACCTGATAAGCTCCGGCAAACCACCGGCGCGCAAGCGGCGCGCCGTCTACTGCTATTTCGATAACGATGTAAAGGTCCGGGCGCCGTATGACGCGCGACAGTTGTTGCGCCGGCTCGGACTGGATAAAGACCTGGAAACCACTCCAGGCCAGTTGGAAGGAGCATTGGCGTGAATCTGGACAAGACCCATCCCCTCGACAGCAGCGATCTCGACGCGCACATGTCCACCGCGGTCAACACGGTCCGCCTGCTGACCGTGAACACCCACAAGGGCTTCACCGCCCTCAATCGGCGGTTCATCCTTCCGGAGTTGCGCGAGGCAGTCAGGGCGGTATCGGCCGATGTCGTGTTCTTGCAGGAAGTGCTCGGCACGCATGAAAAACACGCGTTGCGCTTCCACGACTGGCCCAAGATGTCGCAGTACGAGTTTCTGGCCGACAGCATCTGGACCGATTTTGCCTATGGTCGCAATGCCGTCTACCCCGACGGTGACCACGGCAACGCGCTGCTGTCGAAATTCCCGATCACGCGCTACGAGAACCTCGACATTTCCATTGCCGGGCCGGAACGTCGTGGCCTTTTGCACAGCGTGCTGCAGGTGCCGGGACATGAGGAGTTTCACGCGATTTGCGTGCACCTGGGCCTGCGCGAAGCCCATCGTCAGCAGCAACTGCGCCTCCTCTGCGACCTGCTCGACTCGCTGCCAACGAATGCCCCAGTGATCGTCGCTGGGGACTTCAACGATTGGCGACTCAAGGGTGCGCAGGTGCTCGATCGCTGCGCGGGCATGCACGAGGTTTTCGCGCTGGCCCAGGGCAAGGTGGCCAAGACCTTCCCGGCACGCTGGCCAGTGCTGCGCCTGGACCGTATCTATGTGCGAAATGCCACGAGCCACAAAGCGAGAATACTCGGCAACAAACCTTGGACACACTTGTCTGATCATCTGCCCTTGGCGGTGGAGATACACCTATGAACTTTCACTGGAGAGACGGGAATCGTCTTCAACTGCTGGAAAACGGTGAGGAATTCTTTCCCGCCGTGTTCGGGGCCATTGCAGCTGCGGAAAAGGAAGTCCTGCTGGAAACCTTCATTTTCTTCAAGGATAAGGTGGGACAGGAGTTGCAACAGGCGCTGATTGCCGCGGCCGAACGCGGGGTCAGCGTAAACGTTATGGTGGACGGCTATGGCTCGGCTGATCTGAATGGTGATTTTGCCGCGGCGATGACTCGCGCGGGTGTACGTATCCAGGTCTTCGATCCAGGCAAACGGCTGTTCGGCAAGCGGATCAATGTGTTCCGACGCATGCACCGCAAGATTGTCGTGATAGACGGCGAGTTTGCGTTCATCGGCGGCATCAATTTCTCTGCAGATCACCTGAGCGATTTCGGCCCTGCTGCCAAGCAGGACTACGCGCTGCGGGTCGAAGGCCCGGTGGTGCATGACATCCACCGCTTCGCACTGAGCGCTATCGGTCCAGCCCAATCGGGCCGACGCTGGTGGCACCGACGAATGCGAACGCAGAGCAACGGTTTTGTCGGGGTTAGCCGGGGCGAAGCGCGTGCGCTGTTTGTCACGCGCGACAACCACGACCATCGCAACGATATCGAGCAGCATTACCTGCAGGCCATCCGCGACGCCCGCTCGCGCTTGCTGATTGCCAACGCCTATTTTTTCCCGGGCTACCGAGTGCTGCGGGAGATCCGCAACGCCGCACGGCGTGGCGTTCGGGTCCGGTTGATTCTGCAGGGCGAACCGGATATGCCGATCGCCAAATTCGGCGCGCGGATGCTCTACAACTACCTGATGAACGACGGTGTGGAGATCCACGAATACTGCCGCCGGCCACTGCATGGCAAGGTGGCGTTGGCGGACTACGAGTGGTCCACGGTGGGCTCGAGCAACCTTGACCCGCTGAGCCTGTCGCTCAATCTCGAGGCGAACCTGATCATTCGCGATCACACATTCAATCGCCAACTGCATGAAAATCTGGACCGGTTGCTGCAACACGACTGCCGCCGCATTCCGCTGGAACGCATCATCCGCGGCTACTGGTGGCGCGCACCGCTGGTCTTCATCATTTTCCATTTTCTGCGCCACTTCCCTCAGTGGGTGGGCTTGTTGCCGGCCCATAAACCAAGGGTGCAGTTGCTCGATCCGGAACCGCTTGAGCCCAGCCCTGCCCCCTTGCAGCGAGACCATCAATGACCGAGCGCCAGCACCAGTCGCAGAGTGGGTGGCGTCGTCGCTGGCCGCTGATCAAGAAGATCCTGACCTACTGCTTCTTCATTCTCGTCGCCGGGCTTTTGATCGGGCTGGCACGCAACGTCAACTGGAGCGAGGTCTACCAAACGCTGCGCAATTACAGCGCCCGAACCCTGTGGCTGGCTGGCGCAGCCACTGCAGTGAGTTATGCGGTGTATTGCTGTTTCGACGTGCTCGGCAAACGTTATGCGCAGCACGACCTGCCAGTCCGGCAGATCATCCCGGTGACCTTCGTCTGCTACGCCTTCAACCTCAACCTGAGCGCCTGGGTGGGCGGTATCGCGCTGCGCTATCGGCTCTATTCGCGGTTCGGCCTGCGCACATCGCAGATCACCCGAGTGTTCACCATGAGCGTGCTGACCAACTGGCTTGGTTACCTCTGGTTGGGCGGCCTGATCTTCACCTTGGGCTGGGTCACGCCGCCCGCCAATTGGGAGATCGGACATGCCGCGTTGCGGATGCTGGGTGCCGGGTTGCTGCTGGCCTCGGCCATCTACCTCTGGGCCTGCGGCTTTTCCAAACGCCGCCACTGGACGATCCGCAAGCACGAAATCTATCTGCCGAGCCTGCGCCTGGCGGTCTTGCAGATGCTGCTCGGCGCGAGCAACTGGGCGCTAATGGCACTGGTGGTGTACTTCATGCTGTCGCAACAGGCCCCCTACCCCATCGTGCTAGGCATCCTGATGATCAGCAGCGTAGCCGGCGTGATTGCACACATCCCGGCGGGTCTGGGTGTGATCGAAGCGGTATTCGTGGCGATGCTGGGCGGTGGCGAGCTAAGCCAGGCCAACATCGTGGCGGGGTTGATCGGCTACCGGGTGGTGTACTTCCTCATCCCACTGCTGTTTGCCACGGTTGTCTATGTGGCCTTGGAGATTCGGGCCAAGAAGCTGCGCTCCAATAACCAGGCTCTCACCGAAGACGATGCGCAAGAGGAGCACCCGCCAACCGCCGCCTGATGGGTTCTGCCCTTCTGGCGGGGGAACCGCACAGGCACCAGACCCGATAAAGCCGGGGCGATCACCGCTCCGGCTTTATCGGGTCGGCGCCTGCAGTGCAGGCGCCGTCTGGCAGGCTACTCAGCCCTGGGGTCGAAGGATGACCACGCCGAGTGGCGGCAGCGTCAGCGCCAGCGAAACGTCTTGACCATGCGCCGGAATCTGCTCGGGCAGCCTGCCGCCGCCA
Source organism: Stutzerimonas stutzeri (assembly GCF_024448935.1). GTDB lineage: Bacteria > Pseudomonadota > Gammaproteobacteria > Pseudomonadales > Pseudomonadaceae > Stutzerimonas > Stutzerimonas stutzeri_AO. The sequence goes on along the minus strand of NZ_JAMOIE010000007.1, from coordinate 37,410 downwards.
TTGCCCACGTTGGAACCGCCGTAGCACTCGGCGTCGCTGTTGAAGATTTCCAGCCAGCGGCTGTCTTCAGGCACCCCGACCCGATAGTTCTCGCGCACTACGGGCGTGAAGTTACCCACCACCAGCAGCGGATGGCCCGTGGAGCTCTTGCGCAGCCAGGCAAACACGCTGTTGGCACGGTCGTCGCCAATCAGCCACTGGAAGCCCGCCGGATCGGCATCGAACTCATGCAGCGCTGGCTCGTGTCTATACAGACGGTTTAGATCGCGCACCAGATTCTGCGCCCCGCGGTGGTCTGGCTCATCCAGCAAATGCCAATCAAGCTCGCGGTCATGGTTCCATTCGCGCCACTGGCCGAACTCGCAGCCCATGAACAACAGCTTCTTGCCCGGATGGGTCCACATGAACGAGAGGTAGGCACGAAGATTGGCGAACTTCTGCCAGCGGTCCCCCGGCATCTTGTCGATCAAAGAACCTTTGCCATGCACCACTTCGTCGTGGGAGATCGGCAGCACGAAGTGCTCCGAATAGGCGTACACCATGCCGAAGGTCAGCTTGTCATGGTGGTACTGCCGGTTGATCGGATCTTCTTGAATGTATTGCAGGGTGTCGTGCATCCAACCCATGTTCCACTTGTAGGCGAAGCCGAGCCCGCCTTCGGCAGTGGGCTTGCTGACGCCGGGAAAGGCAGTGGATTCCTCGGCGATGACCAGCGCGCCAGGTGTCTCGGTCGCGACCACATCGTTCAGGTGGCGCAGGAAGTCGATGGCTTCGAGGTTCTCCCGGCCGCCGTGACGGTTGGGAATCCACTCGCCTTCCTTGCGCGAGTAGTCTCGATAGAGCATTGAGGCCACCGCATCCACGCGCAGTGCGTCGACGTGGAACTCCCGCAGCCAGTGCAACGCCGAAGCAAGCATGAAACCATGCACTTCGGTACGCCCCAGATTATAGATGTAGGTATCCCAATCCTGGTGGAACCCCTCGAACGGGTGGGCGTACTCGTACAGCGCAGTGCCATCGAACTCGCCCAAGCCGTGTGCATCGGTCGGGAAGTGTGCCGGGACCCAGTCCAGGATCACGCCGATACCGGCTGCGTGGCAGGCATCGACGAAGGCTGCGAAGTCGTGCGCCGATCCGTAGCGCGCACTGGGTGCGAACTGCGACAGCAGCTGATAACCCCAGGAGCCGCCGAACGGATGCTCCATGATGGGCATCAGTTCGATATGGGTGAAACCCAGGTCGACCATGTAGGGGATCAGCCGCTCGGCCAGCTCATGCCAGTCGTACAGGCGACCGTCATCGCCGCCGTCACGGCGCCACGAGCCTGCGTGCAGCTCGTAAATGGCCATCGGGGCCTTTACCGATTGTTGCGCTGCCCGCTGCTGCAGCCAGGCCTCGTCTTTCCACTCGTATTCGAGCGGGTGCGAAACCACCGATGCGGTGCCCGGCGGGAGTTCCGTGGCCAGCGCAATCGGATCAGCCTTTAACGGCAGAATGCCGTTTGGACCGAGAATCTCGTACTTGTAGGCTTCGCCCGGCTGCAGACGCGGGATGAAAATCTCCCAGACGCCGGCCGGAAAACGCAGGCGCATCGGATGCCGACGCCCGTCCCAGCCGTTGAAGCTGCCGACCACCGAAACGCGGCGGGCATTGGGCGCCCATACTGCGAAGCGGACGCCCTGTACGCCCTCGACTTCCATGGGCTGAGCACCAAACACGCGACCGATCTGACGATGGTTACCCTCGGAGAACAGATACATGTCCATTTCGCCGAGTAGAGGACCAAAGCTGAAGGGGTCTTCGGTAATCTGTTCGCCCCCCGCCCAGCGAATCTTCAACAGGTATGGCTGTTGATTGGTCAACCGGGTGAAAAAGAAGCCGGGCACCTGACCCTGCTCCATTGCTGCCAGCACCTGCCCCCCGCTGCGCTCGAGTACCTCGACGCCCAATGCGTTGGGCAGGTAAGCCCGCACCACCAGACCATCGCCGTCAGGATGTGGGCCAAGGATGGAAAACGGATTGCCATGCTCGGCGCGCACCAGCGCATCGACATCGGCATCGGTTGGCAGCAGGTTTTCACCGGGCATTGTCACGGCCGGACGATCGTTCATTGGGAACCTCCATCGGAAATCTGTTGTGCCAGCGCCGCCAGTCCCTGAAGCGGGACAGACAGCCAGGCCGGGCGGTTCTCTGCCTCATAGGCCACTTCATACGCAGTCTTCTCCAGGCTGAACAGGGCCAGCGCCGCATCGGCCCCAGCGGGGTCTTTCCAGGCGTGAGGCAACTCGGCGGTCGCTTCACGGTAGGCCTCGAGGAACACTGCACGTGCGCTTTGCTGATAGGTATCGGAGGTGTTGCGGCGTGCCTGATGGGCCGTCTCCGAGCTGTCACTGGATTGAGCGTTGCGCAGGGTCATGGCGGTGGCGTATTCGAAAGAACGCAACACCCCGGCGACATCCTTGAAGGGGCTCAGCTTGCTGCGCCGCTCTTCGAGCGAGCGCGCCGGCTCGCCCTCGAAGTCGATGAAATAGGCATCGCCTTGCGCAACCAGTATCTGGCCAAGGTGCAGGTCACCATGGACGCGTGTACGCAGCCCACCAAGGGTACGATCAGCCAGCCGCTTGACCTCTGCGACAAGCTGTTTACGTTGGCCAAGCAACTGGTCGACCAGCGCGGTGGCCTTGCGGTCCAGATCGCCACGGCGAGCCTGCAGCAAATCAAGCGCATGCTCGACCTGCCCGGAGACCAGCTGCGTCCACCCCTTGGCGTCCGCAGGCTTGGTCGGCTCGGCCGCAAAAGCCTGGTTATCGGTCTGCACGGCCAAGGCCATGTGCATCTCACCGAGACGCTGTCCAAGCAAGCGGTTGAAGGCCTCCAACTCCTCGAGCGCACTGAAGTGGTTTTCGTGCAGCGAGACCCCGCCTGCAATCTGGTCGCGCACTGCCCGGTCGAGTGTGTTCAGCGTCCATTCCCAGGCGTCGCCCTGGTTGTCGAGGAAGCGCTGCACGACCATCAGGGCGTATTGCTCGCCATTCTTGTCGAAGCGGCTCACCTGACCCAGCATGGCGGAAACATGAGCGAAACCCTGTTCGGTCAGGAAGCGGCCCATCTCCAGTTCAGGGTGCATGCCTGCCGAGACGCGACGCAGCACCTTGATCATCATGCTGCCACCGACAATCGCCGAGCTGTTGGACTGCTCGGCGGTGAGATAACGCACCTCAGCATCAGCAGGCAGGTCGATATCGGCAAGCTGCGCCATCGGCTGGAAACGTATCTCGCCGTCACCGCATGGCAGCACTTGCTCCTCGCGTAGCCCCTGGATGACCCCAAGTACAAACTGCTTGAGCGCGAAAGCATCTGTCAGCAGGCCTACCTGCGGGCCGCGGCGAACACGTGCCATGGCCAGCTGCTGTGGCAGTGCGGTGTCGAAATCACCTTCGCCCAGGAAGCCCAGCGGCAACTGGTAAAGATCCGTACGCCCGCCCGCCTCGACGGCGATCTCACTTAGCAATACCGGACGTTGTGGGTCGCCGAATGGCACGCTGTAGCAGATCTTGATCGAATCGATCGTCGCATCCTTGCTGGCGAACCAGCGCCGCTTCGGCAGGTAGGCCGGGAGCGACTCGGTTTCGAGAATGCGTTTGTTGGCCGCCGTGAGCGTATCCAGGCGCTTGAGCACCAGCGTTTGAAAGTCAGGCATGGTTTCCACCGGTTCCTGGTGCCAGCTGGGCATCTGGTGACTGGTTGCCAGCTGGAACCAGTAGAAGCCGTAAGGTGGCAACGTCAGCAGATACGGGAGTTGGCCAATCGGCGGAAAGGCGCTGCCGCCGACCATCTCCACCGGCACCATGCCGGCGTAATGCGACAGTTCCAGCTCTGCAGCCTGTGCAGAGCGCGACACGTTGGCGACGCAAAAAATCACTTCGGCCTCGCCAGTTGCTGTCGTGAACTCGCGGATGTATGCAAGAATCCGACGGTTGCTGGGCGCAAGCATCTTGAGGGTGCCACGACCGAATGCCTTGAATTGCTTACGGATCGACAGCAGGCGACGCGTCCAGTTGAGCAGCGAATGCGGATCACGCTGCTGAGCCTCGACGTTGATCGCCTGATAGCCGTACAGCGGATCCATGATCGGCGGCAGCACCAGGCTTGGCGGGTCGGCACGCGAGAAGCCACCGTTACGATCGACTGACCACTGCATCGGCGTGCGTACACCATCCCGGTCACCGAGAAAGATGTTGTCCCCCATGCCGATCTCGTCACCGTAATAGATCACCGGCGTGCCGGGCATCGACAGCAGCAAGCTGTTTAGCAGTTCGATCCGACGGCGGTCCCGCTCCAACAGCGGCGCCAGACGACGACGGATGCCCAGGTTGATCCGCGCGCGCTTGTCCGAGGCGTAGTAGTTCCAAAGGTAGTCGCGCTCCTTGTCGGTCACCATTTCCAGCGTCAACTCGTCATGGTTGCGCAGGAAAATCGCCCACTGGCAGTTCTCCGGAATGTCAGGCGTTTGCCTGAGGATGTCGGTAATCGGGAAGCGGTCTTCCTGCGCCAGCGCCATGTACATGCGCGGCATCAGCGGGAAATGGAACGCCATGTGGCACTCGTCCCCTAGCCCGCCGTCCTCGCCGCCGAAGTACAGTTGGGTGTCCTCCGGCCACTGGTTCGCCTCGGCCAGGAGCATGCGATCAGGGTAGTTGGCATCGATCTCGGCGCGGATCTGCTTCAGCACCACGTGGGTCTCGGGCAGGTTCTCGTTGTTGGTGCCGTCGCGCTCGACCAGATAGGGAATGGCATCCAGCCGCAATCCATCGATCCCCAGGTCGAGCCAGTAGCGCATCACGCTGAGTACGGCCTTCATCACCTGTGGATTGTCGAAATTGAGGTCCGGCTGGTGGGAATAGAACCGGTGCCAGAAGTACTGCTGGGCGACTGGATCCCAGGTCCAGTTCGATACTTCGGTATCCAGAAAGATAATCCGCGTTCCGTCGTACTTGTCGTCGGTATCCGACCACACATAGAAGTCGCGGGCCGCGGAACCCTTTTTTGCCTTGCGCGCTCGTTGAAACCAGGGGTGCTGGTCCGACGTGTGATTGATGACCAGCTCGGTGATTACACGCAGGCCTCGTTTGTGCGCGGCGGCAATGAAGCGTCGGGCATCGGCCATGGTCCCGTATTCAGGATGCACGCCGCGATACTCGGCGATGTCGTATCCGTCATCGCGCCGCGGCGAGGGATAGAACGGCAGTAGCCAGATGGTATTGACGCCCAGATCGGCGATGTAGTCGAGCTTCTCGATCAGCCCTTGAAAGTCGCCGACGCCGTCGTTGTTCGAGTCATAGAACGATTTGAGGTGGACCTGATAGATCACTGCATCCTTGTACCAGAGCGGATCTTTGATAAAGGCGGCTGGTTTGCGCGCTTTGGCCATGTTCTCGTTCCTTTCATGAACTCCATAATCCGCCTCATTGGGAGGCCGAGTGGAGACCGAAAAATGCGTGACCCTAGAAATCAGATTCATTAATGTCCATAAACGACTGATTTCTAAGGCTATTATTGTTCCTAGAATTTACTTTAAGTCTGGATCAGGGGCGTCCGCGCTGAATCGCCAGATGCCGAATGGCTGATACCAAGGCTCGATTCGCATCCACTGCGTCTTGCCGTACCACGTCCAGCGATGCCCGTTCATGAGGTCTTCGCCATGTGTCCCGGCGTGGTCAGGAAGCCCAAGTTCCCATAGCGGCAGCTCGAAATGAGCCTCCTGGGCGTTATGCGGATCGAGGCTGATCGCCACCAGAATGAAGTTCGATCGGTCCGGCGTGCGCTTGCCGAAATACAGGATGTTGTCGTTGTAGGCCGTATAGGCCTTGAAACCGAGGTGGGTTTGCAATGCCGGATTCTGCCGGCGGATGCGATTGAGCTGGGCAATTTCGGCGATGATGTTTCCAGGGGCGTGGTAATCGCGTGGACGTATCTCGTATTTCTCTGAATTGAGGTATTCCTCCTTGCCGGGAATCGCAGCGGATTCGCACAGCTCGAAACCGGAATACATTCCCCATAAGCCTGAGCCCATGGTCGCCAGCGCCGCCCGAATGAGGAAGCCGGGACGGCCGGAGTCGTGCAGGAAGAATGGGTTGATGTCCGGTGTGTTGACGAAGAAGTTAGGCCTGTAGCAATCACGCAGCGGCGGTTCGTTGAGTTCGGTGAAGTACTCGCTCAACTCCGCCTTGTTGTTGCGCCAGGTGAAGTAGGTGTAACTCTGGTTGAAGCCGACCTTGCCCAGGCGTGCCATCATGGCCGGACGAGTGAAGGCCTCGGACAGGAACATCACGTCCGGGTCGCGCTCGCGGATGTCGGCAATCATCCATTCCCAGAACGGCAGCGGTTTGGTGTGGGGATTATCGACACGAAAGATCTTCACCCCCTGCTGCACCCAATGCCAGACCACATCACGCAGAGCGATCCACAGGTCGGGCATGGCGTCTTCGGCGTAGAAGTCGACGTTGACGATGTCCTGATATTTTTTCGGCGGGTTTTCCGCGTAGCGGATGGTCCCGTCAGGCCGCCAGGAGAACCAGCCCGGATGCTCTTTCAGCCAGGGATGGTCCTGGGAGCACTGAATGGCGAAATCGAGCGCAATTTCCAGGCCGTACTCGTGTGCGGCGGCAACCAGCTGGCGAAAATCTTCCAGCGTGCCCAGTTGTGGGTGCACCGCGTCGTGGCCGCCCTCCTCGCTGCCAATGGCATAAGGGCTGCCTGGATCGTTTGGGCCGGCCACCAGCGTGTTATTGGGGCCTTTGCGGTGTTGCCGGCCGATGGGATGAATCGGCGTGAAATAGAGCACATCGAAGCCCATGTCGCGGATCGATGGCAGGCGCTTATGCACATCACGGAAAGTGCCGTGGCGATTCGGATCGTCGGTTTCGGAGCGCGGAAACAGCTCGTACCAGCTGGCGAACTGGGCGAGCGGCCGTTCGACTTCGAGGGGGAACACCGGGCTCTGACTGCAATGCTCCCGTGGGTCGGCATCGGCCATGACCGCGGCGGTCTCTTCGGCCAGCAGAACCGACACGCGCTCGTCGTCCAGATGCGCTGTGCTCAGACGGTGCAGCAGATCGTCGATGATGGCTTTGATTTCACCCTGAGCACGGCCGCTGGCCTGCTCCAGCAGCAGGCGGCCTTCTTCGATCTCTAGCTGAACCGGCACCCCAGCGGCGTGCTTCTTCGACAATTCGTAGCGGTAGGTCTCGTAGATGTCCCACCAGGCCTCGATCATGAATTCGTGCCCGGCAACCTGTGTCGGGGTGAAATGGCCTTCCCAGCTATCGTTGCCGAGCAGTTTGAGCCGTGCATGGCGCCAGGTGCTTTCGTCCTTGGTACGCCAGCAGATCGCGGCGGCCAGTTGATCATGGCCGTCGGCGAAGATCTTGCTGGTAACGTTTACCGGATGACCAATGATGGCCTTGGCAGCGAATCGTCCACCGTCGAGCACCGGCTCGGTCGCCTCGATGGCAATGCGCGGCATCTTCAATGCTTGTTCCAGTCGGGGGTGAATCGTTGCGTGGGGCTGTGCATCGTTCATCGAACGGGCTCCTGGGGCCTAAGTTATTGCAGTACGGCAACCCAACCGCTACGGAAGCGGAAACCGTTCGGGCTGGATCTACCGTGTAAAAACCCCTTTGCAGGCTTTCACGGGCTCTATTCTTCCGAACCAAGGGAGGCTGCAAAAGTTCAGCAGGCCAGACCGCTACGGTGCAGCTGTACGCCGCTTATACGACGGGACGTCGGAAACCGCGGCGGGATCTGGAAGAAGAGGCTGTAATCCAATGGAAAGCCGAATGCGAGATGGCGCCGCCGGTACGCGTGCGTGCACCGCATGATGAACTATTCCTGACGAGACGTATTCCCAGTGATGGAGACAGCCATGACAACCCATGCCCGCCCCGATGTCCCGCAACCCGATCCCGTGGTGCACGACAAGCCGGGCGATCTGCCGCAGGTGCCCTGCCCCGACGACCTCGACAATTTCAAGCCCGGCACGCCCTATGGCGCGCAGGCCGTCGCCGACGAGGCGCCTGAGCCCACTTAGCCTCCAGTGATCAGCAGCGGGTTGTAGCCGCTGCGCGCGTATTCGTCCTGCTCAGCCAGGGCCAGATCCAAGGCCAGGCTGGCAAGATCGTCAGCCACCGGATCGGCGCGCCCGTGAAGCTCGCGGTTCATGACCTTCAGATAGCTGTGGCACTCACTGCAGGCTTCCGCCTGAACCGGCAGGAACGGCTTGCCCTTGTCATCGTCGAGGGTCAGATAGAGCAGCTTGCCGCCGGTGTCGCAGACGCTGCATTTGATACGTTCGAGATGCCATTCGGTCGCACACAGCGAACAGTGCAGGTAGCGCACGCCGCTGCGATGCCGCTCGTTATGCACGACGCTGGCGACAGCAACGGCTCCGCAACAGGGACAGAGCGCTCGCGCCTCGCCGGTGGGGCGCGCCGGTGCGCTGGGCAGGCCGATGGCCAGACGCATCCAGGTCACCTGCAGCGCAGCGCCCACCAGCGGCAGCAATGCACGTGTCGCGTCACTGCCAGGGCGCATTTCGAACACATCATCGGCCAGTTCGTCGAGCTGATCGGTTGACATTTCCCGCAGCGTGCCGAGCAATGGCCGCTGACGCTCTCCCACATGCAGCTCCAGCGCATCGAGAACGGCCAGCAAGTCCTGCTGCCAACGCACGTCCCGGCGCAGCGCCTGGAAACCGAGGGGCGGCATGCCGTGTTTCAGCGCCTGATCGAAGGCATCTGCGGCCGGACGCCAGGCTGGCTCGGATTCCGTCAGAACGTGATGCTGGGCCTGTACCAGGCGCGCCATGAAGGCCAGAAATTCATCCAATGCCGGCACTTGCACGACCAGTTCTCGCAACCGAGTCGCCCGTTTACTGAACACCTTCGTGTCCGGCAGCACCACATGGGGCGCCTCCATTATCCCGGACGGCGCACTCCCATAAGCGTGGTTCGCTGCAGCTCCTTTCATCGGTTGCGGTCCTGCACTTCGCTCGTGGGCGATGCGCTTTGCGAGTCGGATTTCTTGTTACGCATGATGTCCTCATACCAGAGCCCGTGATGGTGTCGTGCCCAGGCGTGGCTGACACGCCCCTGTGTCATCGCCCGCACCGAACCCTTAACCCAGATCGCCGAGTAGACATGAATGACCAGTGTGATGATCGCGATGAAGGCAGCGATCGCATGGATCATCACCGCCCAGCGCAGCGCCCAGACTGGCATGTCATCGGCGATCCAGGGGCGCCAGAGCACGATTCCGGTAATCAGCAAGATCGGCACGGTGGCGAGAAAGATCCAGTACACCAGCTTTTGCCCGGCATTGTTCTTGCCCACCGGTGGCAAGCGCTCGTCACGGTTGCTGAGCACATCGCCGATCTGCTTGACCCATTGGACGTCGTGCCGACGGATCAGGTTGTCGCCGAAGAAGCGCACGGCCTGGATGATGAAGAACAACGACATGAACACGCCGATATAGGGATGCACGATTCGCGTCGGCTCCGGGCCACCGAACAGCGCGGTCAGCCCGAAGAAGGCCGGGTAGAACAGCGCAAGGCCGCTCAGGGTCAGCAATACGAAGGCTATCGCGATGAGCCAATGATTGACTCGCGTCCACCAGCTGTACCGCAGGATGCCGTACCTGACGTTGGAATGGCTCATAACCGCTCCTCCCCACGACGATCCAACTCGCGATCCGATGCAGCCAATTCTGGATCCGGATCGTCCTCGGGCTCTTCCTTCGGCCCCTTCATCACGTAATGGAAGAACCCGGCCAATACCGACATGCCCAGCGCCACGGACATGATCGGCTTGGTCACGCCTTTCCACAGCTCCACCGTCGGGCTGATGTGCGGGTCCTTTGGCAGGCCGCTGTAGATTTCCGGCTTGTCCGCATGTTGCAGCACGTACACCACATGCGTGCCGCCTACACCCGCTGGATCGTAGATGCCGGCATTCTCGTACCCCCTTCCCTTGAGATGCTCGACCCGATGGGCACCGTAGTCGAGCATGTCGTCCTTGGTGCCGAACATGATCGCCGAGGTCGGACAGCTCTTGACGCAGGCGGGTTCCAGGCCGTTAAAGACCCGGTCGGAGCACAGCGTGCACTTGTAGGCCTTGTTGTCCTTTTTCGAGATTCGCGGAATATCGAAGGGGCATCCCGCCACGCAGTAGCCGCAACCGATGCAATGCTCGGAGTTGAAATCGACGATCCCGTTGGCGTACTGCACGATGGCGCCGGGCGACGGGCAGGCCTTGAGGCAGCCCGGCTCGGCGCAATGCATGCAGTTGTCCTTGCGGATCAGCCATTCGAGGTTGCCCTGCTCGTCCTCGTATTCACTGAAGCGCATGACCTCAAAGGATTCCGCCGTCAGGTCCTGGGGGTTGTTGTAAGTCCCGTCGCATTCGCCGACTTCATCGCGCAGGTCGTTCCACTCCGAACACGCCACCTGACAAGCCTTGCAGCCGATGCAGACGGAAACGTCGATGAGCTTGGTCACCTTGTCGACGCCGCCATGCCGCACCTGGGGCGATGGCGTGGTGGTCGCCGAGCGAGCGATGATGTTCTGCAGGTTGATCTGATCTCCACGCATCAGGCGGCTCCTCCAATCTTCTCCACGTTCACCAGAAACGACTTGAACTCCGGCGTCTGTGTGTTGCCGTCACCCACGAACGGGGTGAGGGTGTTGGTCAGGTGCGCTTTTTTCGCCACACCCTTGAAGCCCCAATGGATGGGGATACCGATCTGGTGCACGGTACGGCCATCGATCTGCAGCGGGGTCAGCCGTTTGGTCACCACGGCGACTGCCGTGATAAAGCCCCGCTTGGACGTCACCCGTACTCGCTCACCCGCCACGATACCCAGCTCCTCGGCAAGGACCGTGCTCATCTCGATGAACTTCTCCGGCTGGGCGATTGCATTCAGCCGCGCATGTGTCGTCCAGTAATGGAAGTGCTCGGTGAGACGGTAGGTCGTTGCCGCGTAAGGGAAATCCTTGTTGGAGCCGAACGAGTCGCGATCCTGCTCGAACACTCGGGCGATCGGGTTGTTCAACGCCAAGGGATTGTTCGGGCTCATCGGGTTACGGTCGATGGGTGTTTCCATCGGCTCGTAGTGCTCCGGGAAGGGCCCTTCGTTCAGCCATTCACAGGCGAAGAAATGGCCGCCCCCGCTCTGGGTGATGATGAACGGACCCACGCCTTGAGAAGGTGGCGACGTAAGCGGAAAGTCTGGTACATCCGCGCCCGTCCAGCGCTCGCCATTCCACCAGATGAACGCTTTGTTCGGCGCCCACGGCGTGCCGTCTGGCCGTGCCGAAGCGCGGTTGTAGAGAATCCGTCGGTTCATCGGCCAGGCCCAGGCCCAACCCAGCGTATTGCCGGTGTTATAGGGATCGGAGTTGTCGCGCCTGGCCATCATGTTGCCTTCTTCGGTCCAGGCGCCGGAGTAGATCCAGCAACCGCAGGCAGTCGAGCCGTCATCGCGAAGCTCGCTGAAGTCCTTCAGCAACTCACCCTTGCGACGCACGACATTACCCGCGTCGTCGGTCAGGTCCACCAGCGCGCGGCCGTTGTACTCCTGCGCCAGCTCCGCCGCCTTGGGGAATTTCGGGTCCTTGTAATTCCAGGAGAGGTTCAGGATCGGATCGGGAAACGCACCGCCCTCCTCCTGGTACAGATGCTTCAAGCGCAACATGATCTCGCCGAGAATCTCGGTGTCGGTCATCGATTCGCCGGGCCCCGGTGCTGCTTTCTCGTGCCATTGCAGCCAGCGAGAGCTGTTGGTGATCGAGCCGTCGTCCTCGGCAAAGCAGGTCGTAGGCAAGCGGAAGACTTCGGTACCGATTTGCGACGGATCGACATCGTGGTACTCGCCGAAATTCTTCCAGAACTCGCCGGTTTCCACGGTTAGCGGATCCATGATCACCAGGTACTTGAGCTTCGACAGGCCGTCCATGACCTTGGCCTTGTTGGGGAACGCGGCGAGGATATTGAAGCCTTGGCAGAAGGCGCCGGTCATCTTGCCCAGGGTCATGTCATTGATCGCGTAAAGCACGTCGTAGATCGGCACCGACAGCTTCGGCAGCCAGTCGTAGCACCAGTCGTTTTCGGCCGTGGCGACGTCGCCGTACCAGTCCTTCATCAGGCTGACGAAGAAACGCTCATAGAACTTCCAGTACGAAACCTCGCCTTCCACGAGCGGTTGCTTGATGCGTGTCTTCATGTAATCGGCGTAGGTTTGCAGATTCGCCGACGGCAGGTTCATGTAGCCAGGCAACAGATTGGACAGCAGGCCGATGTCCGTCAGGCCTTGAATGTTGGAGTGCCCCCGCAGGGCGTTCACGCCGCCGCCGGGCATGCCCATGTTGCCGAGCAGCAGCTGCACCATCGCACCGCAACGGATCATTTGCGAACCGATGGTGTGCTGCGTCCACCCCAGCGCGTAGAGGATGGTCATGGTCTTGTCGGGCGCCGAGGTCTGCGCCATCAGGTCCCAGAGCTGCTGCACCTTGTCCTGCGGCATGCCGCAGATGTTTTCCACCTGCTCGATGGTGTAGCGGCTGTAATGCTCACGCATCAGCTGGAACACACAGCGTGGATGCCTGAGGCTGGGATCGGCGCGTGCGAAGCCGCGCTCGTCCAGTTCGAAGTTCCAGGTTTCGCGGTCGTAGGTTTTGTTCTCGGGGTTATAGCCGGTGAACAGCCCTTCGTCGAAACCGAAGCCTTCAGCGACGATCAGGCTGGCGTCGGTGTATTCGCGAACGTATTCGTGAGCGTAGCGATCGGACTCGATCAGATAGTTGATGAAACCGCCAAGAAACACGATATCGGTGCCGGTACGGATCGAACCGTGGTAGTCGGCCACCGCTGTGGTGCGGTTGAAGCGCGGGTCGATCGAAATCAGGATCGCGTTGCTGCGCTCCTTGGCATGCATGACCCAGCGGAAGCCCACCGGATGTGCTTCAGCCGAGTTGCCACCCATCGACAGGATGACGTTAGCGTTGGCGATGTCGACCCAGTGGTTCGTCATGGCACCGCGACCAAATGTTGGGGCAAGACCTGCCACCGTTGGTCCGTGTCAAACGCGCGCCTGGTTGTCGAATTGGAGAATGCCGAGTGCCCGGGTGATCTTCTGCGTGAGATAGGCCGTCTCGTTGGTGCAGGCCGACGCTGCCACCATGGAGGTTGTCAACCAGCGATTGACCAGTTGCCCCTGCTCGTCGTGCGTCTCGAAATTCTTGTCGCGATCGTCCTTCATGTGCCGTGCGATACGCGTGAAAGCCTCGTCCCAGCTGATGCGCTTCCATTCGTTGGTGAATGGCTCGCGCACTTCCGGATACTTCACCCGAGACTCGCTCTTGATGAAATCGAGCACACCCGCTCCCCGTGGGCAGAGCGAGCCGCGGCTGACGGGGTGATCCGGGTCGCCTTCGACGTGGTAGATGTTGTCGATCACGTTGGCGGCGCCATCGCCACGGGAATAAAGCAACATGCCGCAACCAACCGAGCAGTAGGTGCAGATGTTGCGGGCTATTTTCGCGCCGGTCAGTTTGAAATGACGAATCGACGCAACGGCTTCATCAGGCGCAAACCCCATCATGGCCATGCTCGATGCGCCTACACCTGCCGCACCGAACTTGAGGAACTGTCGCCGGGATACTCGCACGGTCATGGTATCTCCTCTTGCTTTTCATGTCTGTCCATCAATGATATCCGACTGAACCGCTCTGGAATGGTTCCTCCGGCGAGACGGACAGGCGCGTTTTCGCTGCGCCAGCATGATGCTAGCTCAGAAGATTGGCGATATCCAATCACCCGTCGCGTCACTGGCGCGCAGCAAGGTCCTTCAACAGCTGGGTTGAGAGCGTTTGGCGGATCGTGGCGTAATCGGCCCAGGGATCGCTCTTCAAGTCATCGAGGCGTTCCTGCAGGTTGAGGATGTTCCATTGATCGGCAGCGCTGATCTGGTCCAGTTCGTCCCGTGTGACCGGCACCGAGACGGGCAGCCTGGGTCGTGCTCGTGCAGAAAAAGCAGCAACCGTGCTAGCGCCTCGCTGGTTGCGCAAGTAGTCGACGAAGATCTTGCCAACCCGATTCTTCGGCCCCATCTTTGCGACGATCTGCTCAGGTGACTGTTTGGCCAGGCGAACCGTGACCATACGGGCGAATTCGTTGGCGCACTCCCAGCTCTGACGACGATCGATCGGCACCACGACATGCAGGCCGCGCCCACCGCTGGTTTTGATGAACGCCTTGAGACCGAGTTGATCCAGCAGCTCAAGGGCCAGATTGGTCGCCTCGACCATGCTTGACCATGGCAGTTTCGGGTCTGGATCCAGATCGAAGACCACCCGATCCGGCTTGTCGATGCGGTCGCTGCGCGCGTTCCAGGTATGAAATTCGACGGTGCCCATCTGCACCGCCTCGACGACCGCGCTGATAGTGTCCGCCTGGATCAGGCGTGCATGATCCGGATCGAGGGATTTATCCAACACGCCCATGTGCGGCATTTTCAGCCGCCCGCAGTGGCGCTGGAAGAAGCTCTCGCCACTGACACCATCAGGCGCACGGACGATGGTCAGCGGACGCCTGGCCAGATGAGGCATGAGCCATTCGCCAACGGCCAGATAGTACTCAGCGAGCTGCAGCTTGGTGGCACCGCTTGCCGGATCGATGACACGTTGCGGATTACTGATGCCGATACCGCCTACATCGGGGCGGTTCCTGGCAGCTTTTTCAGCCATGCATGCTCCTCGTGAGGTCAGCTCGCTTTCTTGCTGGTGGACTTGCTGGCAGCCGGCTTGCTGGTGCTGGTCTTGCGCGCCGTCGAGGTTTTGCTGGTCGAGGGTTTACTGGCTGCAGGCTTCGCCGGGGCCTTCGATTTGCCGGTCGTGCTTTTGCTCGTGGTCCGCTTGGCAGGCGTTGCAGCCTCTTCGCTGTCATCGTCATCGTCGTCAGTCGGCGCAGCTTTCTTGGCGGATGACTTGCCGGCCAGGCTACGTTTGAGCAGTTCGGTCAGGTCGATGACATCGGCGCTGCGACGATCGATCGCTTCCTCCGGCCCGCCCACGGCTTCGAGCTTGCCTTCGCGAGCCTTGGTCTCCACCAGAGCCATGATCTGGTCTTGGAAGGTGTCCTTGTATTGTTCCGGATTCCAATCCTCGCTCATGTCCTCGACCAGCCGCTTGGCCATGTCGAGTTCCTTCGGGTTGAGGTCGGCATTAAGCGCTTCGTCTTTCATTTCAAGGTACTCCACGCCCCTGACTTCGTCGGCCCAGCGCAGCGTATTCATCACCAGCGCCTTGCCCAGCGGCATCACCACCGCGAGGTGCTGCTTGTTGCGCAGCACGACGTTGGCGATGCCGACCTTGCCAGTCTGAATCAGCGTCTCGCGCAGCAATGCGTAAACCTTTTCACCACGACGGTCAGGCGTCAGGTAATAAGGCGTGTCGATGTAGAGAAACGATATGTCCTTGGCATCGACGAATGCGACGATGTCCACCGTCTGCGTCGCTTTCGGGTGGGCTGATTTGATCTCGTCGTCGCTGATCACGACGTAGTGGCCTTTCTCATACTCGACGCCCTTGACGATATTTTCGCTGTCGATGTCTTCGCCGGTGGTCTTGTTGATGCGCTTGTAGCCGACCCGGTCCATGCTGCGCTTGTCCAGCCAGTCGAAATCGATTCCCGAGCGGGTGGTGGCTGGCACCAGGGCGACGGGAATATGAACCAGGCCGAAACTGACGGCGCCTTTCCAGATCGTACGGGGCATAAGCCTTCCCTCCTGTCGACAGTCGTTCGGTCAGCCGTTGACCACCGTACCGCCGTTCACATGGATGACCTGACCGCTAACGTAAGACGAGTCGCTGCTGGCCAGATAAACGTACGCCGGCGCCACTTCGTCGGGCTGGCCGGGACGCTTGAGCGGCACGTTGGCACCGAATTCAGCAACCTTGTCCGCATCGAAGGTGGACGGAATCAGCGGTGTCCAGATCGGCCCCGGCGCGACGCCGTTGACGCGAATGCCGCGCTCGGCGATGTTCATCGACAGCGAGCGGGTAAAGGCCGTGATGGCACCCTTGGTCGATGAGTAGTCCAGCAGCTGTGGGCTGCCTTTGTAGGCCGTCACCGACGTGGTATTGATGATCGAGGCACCCTCCTTGAGATGCGGCAGCGCAGCCTTGGTCATCTGGAACATGCCGAAAATATTGGTGCGGAAGGTCTTCTCCCACTGCTCTTCGCTGATGTCTTCGAGCTTGTCCTGGGGATGCTGCTCGGCGGCGTTATTGACCAAAATGTCGAGCTTGCCGAAGGCGCTCAGCGTTTCGTCGATCACCTTGCGGCACACGTCGCGGTCCGCCACGTCACCGGCGAAAGTCAAACATTTGCGGCCCAGCTCTTCCACTGCGCGCTTGGTTTCCTCGGCGTCCTGATGCTGATCCAGATAGAGAATCGCGATATCGGCGCCTTCGCGCGCGAACAGCACTGCAACCGAGCGGCCGATGCCGCTGTCGCCGCCAGTGATGATTGCGGCCTTGCCCCGGAGCTTGCCGGCGGCTTTGTAGTCTTCGCCACGGTACTCGGGCCTCGGGTTCATCTCGCTTTCTTTACCCGGTTCGGCCTGTTGTTGCGGCGGGAGCGTCTGGTTTTCGTCGGGCATGCCAAATCCTCCGTCAAAGGGATCAATACCTGTATTCGGAGGACTTGGCGCGGATGGGAAAAGTTTCTATGAAGCGATGAGAGGCCCGGTGCAGAGGACTCGAAGAATCAATCGACGCGCAGTACGACCCGCCCGCGCGGGACACCGCTTTCGACGTATTCGTGGGCTGCCACGACCTCGTCGAAGCCGAATACCCTGTCGACCTGCGGCGTGATCAGGCGGTCGGCCGTGAGCTGGTTGAGGTGCAGCAAGGCGTTCTGGACCGCCTCGCGGTTCTGCTCGATGCCCAGCTCGGGTTGCCCGGTGAAATCGCACAGGCAATGCAGGAAGAACTTGAAGTTCTTGGTGAACGCTGCGCAGGCCGGAAACGCCGTTTCGTTGCCACCGTTGAGCCCATAGAGAATCAGCTTGCCACGCGGTGCGATAACGTCACCAAGCAGCTTCATCTGCGAGCCACCGCAACCGTCGAGCACAACTTCGACGCCTGCCCCGCCGGTGACCTTTTGCAGCCGGCCGACCAGATCTTCCTCTTCGGTGGCGATGACGGTCTCGGCCCCCAACTCACGCAGGAAGTCACGATCCTCTGCCATGTTGCAGGTAGCGATTACCCGTCCGCCAAGCGCTTTCGCCAGTTGCACGGCCGCAGGACCGGTGCAATGCCGCGCTTCGGTCACCAGCACGTATTGTCCGGGCTCAAGCTGAGCCAGCTCGACCAGGGCGAAATACGACACCAGCGCCGGCGTGTAATGGATGCACGCCTCGGCGGCGCCGAGCATTTGCGGATAGTGGACCAAGGACGCCTGCGGCAACAGCACCTGCTCGCCGTAGAGCGGGTACTGGTTGAGATCATGCGCGGGGAAACTGGCGACACGATCACCCATCGCGAAGCCGTCCACGTCCTCGCCCACCGCAAGCACTTCGCCGGCGATCTCGCTGCCGAGCCCGGCCGGGAGCTTGGCGTGACGCGGCGCCAGATCCTGCCGCCAGAGCACGTCGTTCCAGCTGACGCCGATCGCCTTGACGTCGACAAGCACTTCGCCAGGCCCCGGCCGAGGGACTTCTCGCTGTTCGTAGCGCAATACGTTCGCGGGCCCGAACTGGTGGAAACGGATGATGCGGGACATGAAAAAGACCCCCTCGACTCCTACTGTACCTGTGACTTTATCTGCAGCATTGGCACAACTCCAGCAGCGATCCTGCATGCCGCTCGATAGTCGCCATGCATGGGAATGATAGTGTGCTGTATGTAATGCCACACCCACTGTTGCAGATGCGCGTCATTGCAAAGTGGAAATGACATGCGGACGTCGCTCCGATCTGCCTAGAATGCAGACGCAACCCTCATTTCGGTCAGCCGCGCCTCATGTCTGACCACCGCTTGAAGTGAAAGGCATGAATCGCAACGACCTTCGCCGCGTGGACCTGAACCTGCTGATCGTCTTCGAAACGCTGATGCATGAGCGCAGCGTGACCCGTGCCGCGGAAAAACTCTTTCTCGGCCAGCCGGCGATCAGTGCTGCACTGGCGCGCCTGCGCACGCTG
Source organism: Stutzerimonas stutzeri (assembly GCF_024448935.1). Classification (GTDB taxonomy): domain Bacteria; phylum Pseudomonadota; class Gammaproteobacteria; order Pseudomonadales; family Pseudomonadaceae; genus Stutzerimonas; species Stutzerimonas stutzeri_AO. Next base: position 19,155 of record NZ_JAMOIE010000007.1, on the reverse strand, counting down.
CTCGACGACCCGCTGTTCGTCCGCACCGGTCGCAGCATGGAGCCGACTGCGCGCGCGCAGGAAATCGCCGGTCTGCTGTCGCCGGCGCTGGATTCGATCTCCACGGCTGTCAGCCGCGCCTCCACATTCGATCCCGCCACCAGCGAGCTGGTGTTTCGCATCGGTCTGACCGACGAGGTCGAGCTCGCCCTGCTCCCGCAGTTGCTCAGGCGTGTGCGCGCAGAAGCGCCCGGCGTGGTGCTGGTAGTAAGGCGCGCCAACTATCTGCTGATGCCAGGCCTGCTTGCCTCTGGCGAGATCTCGGTGGGTGTCTGCTACACCGAGGAACTGCCGGCCAATGCCAAGCGCAAAATCCTGCGCAGGCCAAAACCGCTGCTGCTCCGCGCTGACAGCATCCCCGGCCGCATGACCATGGAAGACTACTGCTCGCGCCCACATGCCATGGTTTCCTTTGCTGGCGATTTGAATGGCTACATCGATGACGAACTGGCGCTCCACGGCTGCAAACGCAGGGTCGTGCTCGCCGTACCGCAGTTCAACGGGCTGGCCAGCCTGCTGGCGGGCACCGACCTGGTCGCGACGGTGCCGGACTACGCCGCGGCGGCCCTGACCGCCAACGGTGGCGTGCGTGCCGAGCCGCTGCCATTCGACACCAGCCAAGACTTCGAACTTTCCATGGCCTGGCGCGGCGCCCAGGACAACGACCCGGCCGAGCGCTGGCTGCGCTCGAGGATTCAGATGTTCGTAGGCGATCCGGACAGTCTGTAGGGTTCGCTCTTTTCACATCGCTGGACAAACAAGTTCACCCTGCGAAGGCCACACCTCAACGAACCGGGTGCTCCGCTGCATGCTCCGTCTTCACCGTTCCATCCAGGCTCGGCTCGATGCGGCGAAGCGGGTGCTCGGTCTCACCCGCGTCACCGCCTCCATTGATGGCCGCGCAGGTCGTGCGCTGATCACCGCGGGCAACCTGGTCAATGCTGGCGAAGCTTGCTGGCGACACCGGTCTCGACCGACCAGGTCTATGCCTACTTCGAGGCAGATGAGCACCTTCCTGATGACCGGCGAGCTGGCCCGTGACGGCAGCTTCACGCCAGGTCTGTATGCGCGCCTGAAGCTGGGCGGCAGCGCCACCCGGCGGCGGTTGGCAGCTGGCCAACGGTTGATCGGCGTCCCGGTCGGCGGTGAAAGTGTGACCTGTTGCAACTCCCGCCGCCTCAATTATGAGTTCTGCGAGAAAGCCCTTTTTGCGGTGCGGTTTATTTGGCATAACGCTTCATTGAAGCCCAATTACATCTGCCTCTCGGATGTCATGCCAACCCACTAAAACAAAGAGCCTTTTCATGATCAAGCCGATCATCACCCTCGCCGGCCTGGTGCTGGCGTTGACCGCAACCGCGGTCGAAGCTGAGCCGATCGTCATCAAGTTCTCGCACGTGGTCGCTGAAGACACCCCGAAAGGCAAAGGTGCCCTGCTGTTCAAGAAACTGGTTGAACAGCGCCTGCCGGGCCAGGTAAGCGTCGAGGTCTACCCCAACTCGACGTTGTTCGGCGATGCCAACGAACTCGAGGCGCTGGCCAACAACGAGGTGCAACTGCTAGCGCCTTCGTTAGCGAAGTTCGAGAAGTACACCAAGCAGGTGCAGGTATTCGACCTGCCTTTCCTGTTCGATGACCTGGAGGCCGTCAACCGTTTCCAGAAGCGCGCCAAGGGACGCCAACTACTGCGCTCGATGGAGAAGCAAAACATCACCGGTCTGGCTTACTGGCACAACGGCATGAAGCAGCTCTCGGCAACAAAGGCGCTGCGGCTGCCAAGCGATGCAATGGGACTGGCTTTCCGTATCCAGCCGTCCGCCGTTCTGGAGTCGCAATTCGCACAGGTGGGAGCGCCGACTAAAAAGATCCCCTTCGCCGAGGTCTACGCCTCGCTGCAGAACGGAACCGTTCAAGGTGCAGAAAATCCCTGGTCGAACATCTACAGCAAGAAAATGCACACGGTGCAGCCTTACATCACCGAATCCAACCATGGCGTGCTCGACTACATGCTGGTGAGCAATACGCGGTTCTGGTTCGGCATACCGCACCAAGTGCGCACCGAGTTGGAAGGCATTATCGACGAGGTCACCTTCGAGGTTAACCGCGCCGCGGAAGAAGCCAACCAGGCCGACCGCGAGCGTATCCGCACGGCAGGCACGTCCGAGATCATCGAACTGACCCCGGTACAACGCGAAGCCTGGCGCGAAGCCATGCGGCAGGTGTGGCAGGAATTCGAACCGGTGATCGGCGCCGATATCATCAAGGCAGCGCAAACGGTTAACCGCAAGCAGCGCGACTGAGGCTCCCCGCCTCACCTTTCAACCGCGGCAGCAACGCCGCGGTTTCCCCAACGCCGCTCGGCGAGATTACCGACCCCTCTATACGCAGCGCACACTCCGCCAGCCACCCATGGCATTTGGGCCCGCGCGTTGGCGCCGTTGAGTTATCAGCGTTCAGGCGTCTCCAGCACCGGTTCGAAATCGAGCTGCGTGTCTTCCCAACCGCCGCCCAACGCTGCGATCAGTTGAACGCTGGCAGCGAGCTGATCGCCCAGCAGGGTCAGGTAGGTGCGCTCGTTGTTCAGGGCGCTGGTTTGCATGGTGGCGACGCTGAGGAAGTCGACTGTACCGGCGCGGTACTGGTTCTGGATCAGACGCAGCGATTCCTGCGCCGCTTCCAGGGCTTGCCGTTGAACCACCGCTTCGGCGGCGAGGTCGCGCAATTGCACCAGGTTGTCCTCAACCTCACGGAAGCTGTCGAGCACGGTCTGACGGTAATTGGCCACCGTCAGGTCATAGTTGGCCTCTGCCGCTTCGAGATCGGCACGCCGGCCACCGAAATCGAGCAGTGTGGCGGCCAACTGCGGGCCCAGCGACCAGAAGCGGTTGGGTAGACTGATCAGGTCGCTAAAGCTGCTGTTTCGATAGCCACCGCTCGCGTTCAGTGTCAGGTCCGGATACCAGGCGGCTTCGGCCACGCCCATTTGCGCATTCGCCGCAATCACTTGCCGTTCAGCCGACGCGATATCCGGGCGGCGTTCGAGCAATTGCGAAGGCAGGGCCAGCGGCACTGTTGGCAAATCGGGGAGTTCATCACGTTCCTCGATGTCCAGCTCCGCCGGTGGTACCCCTATCAGCACCGCAATGGCATGCTCCATCTGGGCCCGTTGCCATCGCAGGTCGATGGCCTGAGCCTCCGTGGTTCTGAGCTGAGTCAGCGCCTGGGTCACATCTGACTTCGGCACGATGCCCGCACGATACTGGTTTTCAGTGAGGCGCAATGATCGCGCAAAGGCTTCGACCGTCTGGTTCAGTAGCCGCTGCTGTTCGTCCATCACGCGCAACTGCAAATAGGTCTGGACCAGTTCGGATTGCAGGCTCAGCCGCACAGCAGCGAGATCCGCAGCTGTGGCCTGCATGTTGGCTCGATTGGCTTCAAGGTTGCGTCGCAGACGACCCCAGATGTCCAGCTCCCAGGCCGCATCGAGCCCCACGCTGTAACTCTCGCTGATGCCGCTGAGGCCGCTTCCGCTCTGTTCGGCTGAGCTGGTCGAACGACCCTGTCCGGCACGCGTCGCGCCGGCGCTGCCCGCCACTGTCGGGAACAGCTGAGAGCGAGCCCCGCGCACCAGCGCGCGCGCCTGGCGGTACTGCGCTTCGGCCGCCGCCAGGTTCTGGTTGGAGACATTCAGCCGTTCGACCAAGGCAGCCAACTTGGCATCACCGTATAGCCGCCACCAACTGCCGCGCTCCAGCATGTCGGCCGGGTTGGCGACCTTCCAACCTTCGGCCTGCTTGAATTGCGCGGCCATTGGCGGCTCGGGCCGCTGGTAGTCTGGACCCAGGGTGCAGGCACCTAGAGAAACAGTCAGGATGACGAGAGCCAGCGTGCGGAGGGAGTTTTCCCGGGACAACGAACTCATAGCGGACTTTCCAGGGCGGCGTCGGTACGTACACCGCGCCAGCGGTTGAAACGGTGGCGCGCACGGTCCAGATAGAGGTAGACCACTGGCGTGGTGTAGAGCGTGAGGATCTGGCTGAGGATCAGGCCACCAATGATGGTCAGGCCCAACGGCTGGCGCATTTCTGCCCCCTCCGCACCTCCGAGCAGCAGCGGCAATGCGCCAAGGATCGCCGCCATGGTGGTCATCAGGATCGGCCGAAAACGCAACAGGCAAGCCCGGCGAATCGACTCGTCCGGTGCCAGATGATCGTTACGCTCGAACTGCAGCGCCAGATCGACCATCAGAATCGCGTTCTTTTTCACCACGCCGATGAGCAGGAACAGCCCGAGCAGCGAAATCAGGCTGAACTCTTCGCCCGTCAGAATAATGGCCAGCAACGCGCCAACACCGGCTGAAGGCAGTGTGGACAGGATCGTCAGCGGGTGGACATAACTCTCGTACAGGATACCCAGCACGATGTAGACGAGCAGCAACGCGCCCAGAATCATCAGCGGCTGGCTGTCCTGCGTAGACTGGAAGACGTCACCCGTACCGCCCAGGCGGCCCTGGACCTCGCTCGGCAGACCGATCGCGGCAACGGCACGTTCGATCGCCCGCATCGCCTGGTCCAGGCTGACGCCGGGCGCCAGGTCGAAATCGATGTTCTCGGCCGCGAACTGCCCGTCGTGACTGACCCGATCTTCCTCGAGGCTACGCTCATAACGTGCAAAGGCTGCCAGCGGGACACGTAGGCCATCGCTGGTGATCACCTGAATCTGCTCCAGTACTTCCGGATGTTGGGCGTAGCTCGGGTCGATCTCCATCACCACCCGGTACTGGTTCAGCGATTCGTAGATGGTGGAGATCTGCCGCTGGCTGAAGGCATTGTTGAGCATCGTCGTCACGGTGCTCATGTCGATGCCGAGCCGCTTGGCGGCATCGCGGTCGATGTTCAGGCTGATCTGCAGTGCGCCCTCACCTTCATTGGCGTCGATGCTGGTCAGCTCTGGCAAGGCCATCAACGCTCGGGTCACTTGCGGCACCCAGGTTCGGAGATCGGCCAGATCGCTGGCCAGCAGGTTGTAGGAATAGGCCGAGCTGCTCTGCCGACCGCCCCCGAACTGCAAATCCTGATCGGCCATCAAAAACATCCGACCACCCGGTACCTTCGGTTGATTCTGGCGAATACGCTCGATCACCTTTTGCGCAGAAATCTTGCGTTCATCCAGCGGCTTGAGCCGGACGATCATGAAGGCATTGTTGATACCACCCTGCCCGCCAATGAAGCCTGCCACGCTTTCCACGGCCGGATCGGCCAGCACTGCCTTGCGGTAGGTCTCCATCTTCGGCTGCATGACCTGGAACGACAGGCCATCGTCGCCGCGAATGAAGCCGGTCAGCTGGCCGGTGTCCTGCTGCGGGAGAAAGGTTTTCGGAACCTGGACATACAGAAAGACGTTGAGCCCAATGGTCGCCAGCAAGGTCAACAGCGTGATCCGATGATGCCGCAGCGCCCAGCCCAGGGACCTGTCGTAATTGCCTAACAACCACTGGTGGGCCTTGTGGCTCCAGCGATGCAGACGACCGTCATGCTCCGGCTGGTTAGGCTTCAGCCAGCGCGCGCAGAGCATTGGCGTCAACGTCAGCGAGACCAGCAGCGAGACCAGAATCGCCGCTGCCAGGGTGATGGAGAACTCGCGGAACAGCCGCTCGACAATGCCGCCCATGAACAGGATCGAGACGAATACGACCACCAGCGAGAGGTTCATCGACAGCAGGGTAAAGCCGACCTCACGGGTCCCGATGTAGGCGGCACGCACCGGTGGGACGCCATCATCGATGTGCCGTGCAATGTTCTCCAGCACCACGATCGCGTCATCCACCACCAGCCCGGCGGCGAGGATCAAGGCCATCAGCGACAGCACATTGAGCGAGAAGCCGAACAGGTACATGACGGCAAAGGTGCCAACCAGCGAAACCGGCACCGCCAGTGCCGGAATCAGCGCGGTACGCAACCGGCCAAGAAAGAGAAATACCAGCACGATCACCAGGCCCACCGCGATCAGCAAGGTCCGTTCGGCCTCGTGGAGGGTGGCACGGATGACCGGGGAACGATCCATCGCCACTGCCATGTTGACGCTGCCGGGCACGATCGCCTGCAGTGCCGGCAGCTCGTTGCGAATGCCCTCGATGGTGTCGATGATATTGGCGCCGGCCTGGCGGTTGATCACCAGCAGTACGGCACGGTCGTTGTTAAAGAAACCGTCGTTATAGCGATCTTCAACCCCGTCTCTGACCTTCGCCACATCGCTCAGACGCAGCGCCGCGCCGTCCTGATAACGGATGATCAGCGGCAAATAGTCAGCGGCTTCATGCAGTTGGTCGCTGGCCTGCACCTGCCAGTGGCGATGGTCGTCTTCGACCATCCCCTTGGGTCGCCGAACATTCGCATTGGCGATGGTATTGCGCACCTCATCGAGCGAGACGCCGTACTGCTCGAGCTGCTGCGGCTGCAGCTCGACCCGCACCGCAGGCAACGAACTCCCGCCCACCTGCACCTCGCCCACGCCTGGAACCTGCGACAACTTCTGCGCCAAGATTGTCGAGCCGATGTCGTAAAGCTGCCCCTTGTTGAGCACGTCGGAGGTTAGCGACAGCACCATGATTGGTGCTTGTGCAGGGTTGATCTTGCGGTAGGTCGGCATGCTGCGCATCCCGCTGGGCAACAGATTGCGCGAAGCGTTGATTGCCGCCTGAACATCGCGGGCGGCACCATTGATATCCCGCTCCAGATCGAACTGGATGATGATGCGCGTCGAGCCCTGACTGCTGCGACTGCTCATCTGGCTGACGCCTGCGATACTCCCAAGGGAGCGCTCCAACGGCGTCGCCACGCTGGATGCCATGATTTCCGGGCTGGCGCCGGGCAGGCTGGCCTGTACCGTAATCACCGGGAAATCCATGTTCGGCAGCGGCGATACCGGCAATAGACCGAAGCTGACCCCTCCCAGCAATAGAATCGCCAGGCTCATCAGCATGGTGGCGACCGGGCGCGCGATAAAGGGGGCGGACAGGTTCATAGCTGCAAGCCGCAAGCTTCAAGCTTCAAGTTAAAGGCGGCTCGCAGCTGGCTGGACGAAATGCGCGGTACAGGATGCACTGCTCTTCTCTTGCAGCTTGAGGCTTGCAGCTTGCAGCTCATACGCGCGCCTTCTGCCCGGCCGCGTCCTTACGAGCAAAGCGATTGCCCAGCCGATCGAAGAACAGGTAGATCACTGGCGTGGTAAACAGCGTCAGCAACTGGCTGAGCAGCAGACCGCCGACCAGCACCAGCCCCAGCGGCTGACGCAGCTCGGCCCCGGAGCCCGAGGCGAGCATCAGCGGTACCGCGCCGAACAGCGCCGCCAGGGTCGTCATCAGGATCGGTCGGAAGCGTAGCAAGGCGGCGCGATAGATCGCGTCCTGCGGACTCATGCCCTGATTGCGCTCGGCCTCCAGGGCGAAGTCGATCATCATGATGGCATTCTTCTTGACGATGCCAATCAACAGGATGATGCCGATGATGGCGATCAACCCCAGATCGTTGCCGGTCAACAGCAACGCCAGCAAGGCACCGACGGCAGCCGAGGGCAGCGTCGACAGAATGGTGATCGGGTGGATGTAGCTCTCGTAGAGCACACCCAGCACGATGTACATGGTGACCACCGCCGCGAGGATCAACAGCAGCGTGCTCGACAGCGAGGCGCGGAACGCTTCGGCGGCGCCCTGGAAGCGGCTCTGGATTCCAGCAGGCAAGCCGATTTCCGCCTCGACGCCCTCGATGACGTCCACCGCCTTGCCCAGCGAAACGCCATCGGCCAGGTTGAACGACAGCGTCACCGCCGGAAACTGGCCGATGTGGTTGATCAGCAGGGGCGCGTTGCGTTGTTCAAGCGTTGCCAAGCTCGACAACCTGACCGGCGTGCCGCCTTCGCTCTGCACGAACAACCGGTCCAGCGCCTGCGCGCCGAGACGGTCGCCTGCCTCCGCCTCGAGCACCACGCGGTACTGACTGGCTTGAGTGAAAATCGTGGAAATCTGCCGTTGACCGAATGCGTCATATAACGCATCGGTGATCGCCGAGACCTGAATACCCAGGCGCGCCGCCGCATCTCGGTCGATATCCAGGAAGATCTGCAGGCCATCGCTTTGCAGGTCGCTCGCGACATCGGTCAGTTCCGGACGCTCGCGCAAAGCTGCAACCAGGCGCGGGGTCCATTCTTCGAGCAGTTCTCCGTCGGGCGACTCCAGACTGAACTGGAACTGCGTGCGACTGACCCGATCTTCGATGGACAGGTCCTGCACCGGCTGCATGTACAGCTCGATGCCCGGCAGTTTGGCCAGCTCCGGCCGCAACCGGTCGATGACCTGGCTGGCGGTGACATCGCGTTCATCGTGAGGCTTGAGATTGATCAGCATCCGCCCGCTGTTAAGCGTTACGTTATCGCCATCAACGCCTATGTAGGACGACAGGCTGGCCACAGCGGGGTCCGCGAGAATCACCCGGGACAGCGATTGCTGGCGCTCGCTCATGGCCCGGAAGGAGATGGATTGAGGGGCCTCACTGATGCCCTGTATCACCCCGGTGTCCTGCACCGGAAAGAAGCCCTTCGGCACCGCCAGATACAGCATCACCGTAAGCCCAAGCGTGGCCACGGCGACCAGCAAGGTCAGCGTCTGGTGGCCCAACACCCAGGTCAGCCAACGTGCATAACCGCCAATCAGCCGCTCGACCCAGCCCGGTGCCGATTTTTCAGCCGCGGCGGGCTTGAGCAACTTGGCACACATCATCGGCGTCAGTGTCAGCGAGACCACCAGCGAGATCAGGATCGCGACGGCCAGGGTGATGGCGAACTCACGGAACAGACGCCCCACCACGTCCTGCATGAACAGCAGCGGAATCAGCACGGCAATCAACGACAGCGTCAGCGATATCAAGGTGAAACCGATCTGCTTGGCCCCCTTGAGTGCGGCTTGCAGCGGCGTCTCGCCCTCTTCCAGATGGCGAGCGATGTTTTCGAGCATGACAATGGCGTCGTCCACCACGAACCCGGTCGCAATGGTCAGCGCCATCAACGTCAGGTTGTTCAGCGAAAAACCGGCGAGGTGCATCACGGCAAAGGTACCGATCAGCGACAGCGGCACCGCAATGGACGGAATGATGGTCGCTGACAAGCGCTTGAGGAAAACGAAGGTGACCATTACCACCAGAAGCGTTGCCATCAGCAATTCATGCTGGACATCAGTGATGGCGGCCCGGATCGTCTGCGTTCGATCGGTGAGCACCGCCACGTCCAGGCCGGACGGCATGCTCGCCGTGATCTCTGGCAGCAGTGCCTGAATGCGCTCGACCACTTCGATCACGTTGGCGCCGGGCTGGCGCTGGATGTTCAGCAGGACTGCCTGGCTCTGATTGGCCCAGGCCGCGAGGCGCTCGTTCTCGGCGCCGTCGATGATGTCGGCGACATCCTTCAAGCGGAGTGTCGCGCCATCCTCGTAGGCCAAAATGAGTTCGGCGTATTCCTCCGGGGTTTTCAGCTGATCGTTGGCATCGAGCATCGAGACGCGCGTCGGGCCGTCGAAATTACCCTTGGGCTGATTGACGTTGGAGCTGGTTACCAATGAGCGTACGTCAGCGAGGGACAGACCGTAAGATGCAAGCGCCTCCGGATTGACTCGAATACGCACTGCAGGGCGCTGGCCTCCGGCGATGCTGACCATGCCCACGCCACTGATCTGCGCGAGCTTCTGCGCCATGCGCGTGTCGACCAGGTCGTGCAGCTCCGGCAGGGCCAGGCTTTCCGAGGTGATGGCCAGCGTCATGACCGGGGTGTCCGCCGGGTTGACCTTATTGTACACCGGCGGTGCCGGCAGATCGTTGGGCAGCAGATTGCTTCCGGCGTTGATAGCGGCCTGGACTTCCTGCTCGGCCACGTCCAGCTCGACTTCGAGCGAGAAACGCAGGGTGATCACCGAAGCGCCGCCGGAGCTGGTGGACGACATCTGCGTCAGGCCTGGCATCTGCCCGAACTGGCGCTCCAGCGGAGCCGTCACGGCGCTGGTCATGACTTCCGGGCTGGCCCCGGGATACAGCGTCATCACCCGAATGGTCGGATAGTCCACCTGCGGCAATGCCGAAACCGGCAGCATGCGGTAGGCAATCAAGCCGGCCAGCAGGATCGCGATCATCGTCAGGGTGGTTGCCACGGGCCGAAGGATGAACAGCCGCGAGATGTTCATCGCGCTGGACGCTCCTTGGCGCTCTGAGGCTCAACCTTCGGATTCTCAGCCGCCTCTTCGGCGAGCTTCTGACGGTCCACCACTTCGACTTCGCTGCCGTCGCGCAGGCGGTCGGTGCCCTCCATGACGATTCGCTCGCCGACGCTCAAGTCGCTGGTGATGACCGTTTGGTCGCCGTTGCCTGGGCCTACTTCGAGAACGCGCAGCTCTACCTTGGAGTCCTCGCCGACGACGTACACGTAATTGCCCCGCGAGCCGAACTGCAGTGCGGCCGAGGGAATCAGGACCGCATCAGGCAGGGTTTCCACACGCAGGCGAACGTTGACGAACTGGTTCGGTATCAGCAGTTCGGCCTCGTTATCGAAGCGCGCCTTCATCTTCAGCGTGCCGGTGGTCGTATCAATCAGGTTATCGACGCTTTCCAGTACACCTTCACCGAGCAGGATGCGTTCGCCACGGTCCCAGGCCTGTACGGACAACTGTTCACCGCCGCGGAACCGGGCAATGACCGGCGGCAACTCGCTTTCAGGCAGGGTAAAACTGATCGCCATGGGTTGGGTCTGGGTAATGACGACCAACGGCGTGGTGTCGTTGGCCGCCACAAGGTTGCCTTGATCCAGCTGACGCAGGCCGACGCGACCGTTGATCGGCGCGCGGATTTGGGTGAACTGCAGGTTCAGCTTGGCCTCGTTGACGGCGGCCTGGTTGGCGGCGAGTGTTCCTTTGTATTGATTCACCAATGCCTGCTGCGTATCGAGCGTCTGTTTGGCAATGCTGTCGTCGGCGAACAGGCCTCGATAGCGATCAAGATCGATCTGCGCGTTCTGCAACAAGGCGCGGTTCTGCTGGAGGGTGCCTTCGGCCTGCTGCAGCGCCACCTCATAAGCGCGAGGGTCGATGACGGCAAGCAGGTCGCCGGCCTTGACTCGCTGGCCCTCCTCGAATCGCACCTCGACCAGCTCTCCCGCCACGCGGCTGCGCACGTTGACCGTATTCAACGGCGTGACGGTGCCGAGCGCCTTGGCATAAACCTCGAATGGACCTTGCTCCACCGGGGCAACCCGCACCGGCGTCGGGCCGCCGAAGGCACCGAACGCTGGCCGACCGCCCGCTCGCTGTGACGGCCGCTCGGCGGTGGTTGGCCATAGCCACCAGAGCAGCAGCGCAATCGCAACCACCACGCCGCCGATGATTAGCCAACGCCACACGGAGCCGGCGAAAGAAGGAGTTGCCTCGGACATGAACTGGGTTCGCCTGAAAATGAGCGTGAACCATAAGCAGTCGCGCTCCGCTCGCAAAGGGGATTTACGGCATTTTTACGTAACCGGCGTTGTCGCAACCAAAACCGATCGGATAACACGCAGCAGTGGCGCAGGAACCATGCTTGAGCCATTCAGTCTATGTACCGTTCGCTCGGTGCCTGACAAGGGTGGCGTACCGGACCACCTGCACACGATGGGATATGCCACTATTTATCAGTCCGTCCGATAATGGCCTGCACAGGATCAAGGAATGAACACATCACTGGTCATCCTGGCGTTAACCGTCGCCAGCTTTCTACTGGGTTTTCTACGCGACCTGTTCATCGCCAAGTCCTTCGGACTGAGCTGGGAAGCGGACCTGATTTTCGTCGCATTGATCCTGCCGATGTTTTTCGAGAACTTCCTCGGTCTCGCCCTGCGCGACGCAATGATTCCGTACCTGCAAAAGCTGCGCAGCCAATCCGAAGCCTTGTTTGAAGCCGTCAGCCGCTGGCTCTATTGGCGGGTCATGCTCATGGGCGCAGCCGTGAGTGCCCTCGCCATCATTGCAAGCTATTGGATTCTGAACATGCTGGCGCCCGGCTGGACGGACGCTCAGGTTGCCGCCGGCCAGATCGTATTCTGCGTAGGGGCGGTGCTGGTCGCTGTTCAAGCTGTTTTGTATTGCCAGGGTGCGCTGCTCAACATGGATGAGGTGTTCATCCTGCCGATGACACGTACGGTGCTGCTCAACGCTGGCGCGATCGTTGGCATCCTGCTGTTCCAACCCACCGGCATGGTGATCTTCATTGGCATGCTGCTGCCCCAGCTGGCGTTGATTCTGGTCCAGCATCGGCGTATCGCCTGCCTGCGCGGCGGCAACAACGTCGAGACGAAGGGGCATGCAGGTGGCTTCGGTCTCGCGTTCGCGCCAGTACTGCTGGCGGCTGGGGCGCAACAAGCCTGCATTCTTGCCGAGCGGATGTTCGCCTCCTACCTGGAGGAGGGCAGCATCACGATGCTGTCGTTTGCGTTTCGCATCGTCACCATTCCGCTCACGCTCTACGCCCTGTCGGTACTTTCGGTGCTCTTCCCCCGCTTCGTCTCAAGCTGGAATGATGGCGACCTCAGCGGCCATGCTGCCGTTATACGCAAGGGCTTGCTGGCGACGCTGCTGTTCCTGGTCCCGGCGTCCGTCGTGCTCTGTTCATTCCCGCAACCGGTGGTCTCGGTACTACTGGAACGGGGTCAGTTCGGCGCAACGCAAACCGACGCCACGGCCTCGCTGGTGGTTCTGTATGCCCTCGGTCTGCCTGCGATGGGCTTGGCGCTGCTATGGGGACGCGCCCTTTTAGCGCAGCACCAATCTCGGTTGTTCCTGATGATCATGCTGGTCAGTTCCGCATTTACGATCGGCCTCGATGCGCTGCTCTACGGTCCATATGGCGCCGAAGGCCTGGCGGTTGCGTTCTCGGGCGGCGTGACCTTGCAGGCGCTTTTCATGGGGCTATACGTTTATCGCGCGTCGCCGGCAGGCCTGGCTCCAGGTGTTCTCGGCCGCTGGATCGCCACAGCCGTTACTGTTGCGGCGGCGCTGCACGGGTTACCCTCACCGCAAGGGCTGTTGCAGTTGTGCCTGTATATCGGGCTGGTGCTCTGTGCGTTTGCGGCGGGTGTGCTGCTGCTCGGTGAACGGGATCTATTCAAGCCGGCCTATTGGTCTATGAAAAAGGCGTAACGGCATTTCCTGCTGAACCATTGATCACGCGTTCCTGGCCATCCACCTGCGCCTGTTCTATGCCTGCGCCGCCTACTGCCTGATCCACAACCTGCGCGAGAACACACTGTGCCATACCGAGTTGGCCCGGGCGCAGCCGATGTCGATCATCCTGAAGCTGTTCAAACTGGCCGTGCGGGTGGTGCAATGCAAGGACCGGATCAAGTTGCACCTGCCGAGCGCCTGTCCGGTCAAGGGCCTGCTGCACCGCGTCAGCGAACTGCTCTACCTCGCTCGCCCGCCTGCCCCGGGCTAGCGGCTGACGCAGAACGCCGCCTCGGCAACCGCAATGGCCTTGCTCTGGCACCGCCAGCGGCACGGGCACGCCTGGAGCCAGCCATTCAGGACGTGCCGCTCCAATAATGCGTACCGCAGCCTTGGTTTTTGTGCACAGCAGATCAACGCCGACCTGGCCGCGCCCGGCCCAGCCTCCAAGCACGCGAGCAAAGACGGCATGTCCAGACGCCAGCATGGCTACCTGTTGAGTTCCGGGAGGCGTCCATAATAAGTTTCCCTAAGCGTAGACAACAGGTCTCGCCGCACTGGCCCATTACCCTTGCCCGCCACTGATGAACGTACCGGAGGGCGCTTGCTGCGCCATCTGTCGGAAGAATTCCAGGCTGTCGGGATTGGCCATGGCATCGGGGTTCGCCGCCTGATCCAATGGCATGCCCAGCAGCAGCTTTTTGACCGGCAGTTCCATTTTCTTGCCGATCAGGGTGCGCGGGATTTCGGTGACGGCGATCACCTCGTTGGGCACGTGGCGCGCCGACAGGTTGTCGCGAATGGCGGCCTTCAGGCGCAGGGTCAGGTCGGCATCCAGGACAGTACCCGCTCGCAGCACCACGAACAGCGGCATGTAGGACGCCCGGCCCAGGTACTCCAGATCCACCACCAGGCTATCGAGCACCTCGGGAAACTCCTCCACCACCCGGTAGATCTCGGCGGTGCCCATGCGGATGCCGTGACGGTTGATGGTGGTGTCCGAGCGCCCATAGATGACGGCACCACCGCGCGGGGTGATACGGATCCAGTCGCCGTGGCGCCAGCGGCCGGGATACATCTCGAAGTAGCTTTCGCGATAGCGCCTGTCGCCCTCGTCGTTCCAGAAGTAGAGGGGCATCGACGGCATCGGGGCGCTGACCACCAGTTCGCCCACGCCGTCGAATAGCGCATTGCCGTCGTCATCCAGCGCCTGGGTCGCCACCCCGAGCGGTCGGCACTGCATTTCGCCGGCGATCACCGGCTTGATCGGACAGGCGCCGACGAAGTTGGCCGCCACGTCGGTGCCGCCACTGATGGCGGCGATCAGCACGTCGCCCAGCTGCGCCTGCAGCCAGTGGTAGCCCGCCTCAGGCAAGGGCGAGCCGGTGGAACCGACACTGCGCAGACGGCTCAGGTCGGCCAGCTTGCCGGGCTCGATGCCGGCCTTCTGGCAATTGCCGAAATAGGCCGCCCCGGTGCCGAAGAAAGTCATGCCGGTCTCCTCGGCGAAGCGCCACAGCGTGCCGAGATCGGGATAGCCGGGATTGCCGTCGTAGAGGCAGATGCTCGCGCCCACCAGCAATCCGCTGATCTGCGCATTCCACATGATCCAGCCGGTGGTGGTGAACCACATGAAGCGATCCTCGGGACCCAGATCGAGGTGCAGCGCATGGCCCTTGAGCCCCTCGAGCAGGGCACCGCCGTGGCCGTGAACGATGGGTTTGGGCATGCCGGTGGTGCCCGAGGAGTACACCACCCACAGCGGATGATCGAAGGGCAGTTGCTCGAACCGCGGCGGCGCGGCGTGGGCGACCAGCTCCTCCCAGGCCAGGCTGCCCGGCAGCGACGCCGCAGGGTTCAGATAGGGCAACAGCACGACCTTTTCCAAGGTGGGCAGGCATCGGGGGTGAAAACCGGAAGACGACGATGCGGCCAGACCCCGCAGGACTGCGCACGGCCCGCTGTTGGGAATCGGTGCGAAATGCCCGCCGATTGTCAGGATCGGCGGCCTCACCGTGCCGAGATCCCACGCGCGGACGCGCGATCCGTGCCCAAACCGGCGCTTGCGTGACCGCAGCCTACCCGCCAGACTTTCCGAAGAGGGCGTTTGAATTTCCTCTACCCGAAGCAGGCGAGTTAAGGATGGAAGGTGGAAGGCTTGTGTCTTGGTCGAAATTCGGCGCGCCAGCAGATGCGGCCCAGGCCCCGAGCACCGTCGGCATGCCGGTCAGGACCGGCGCAGCACGCATCTTCGGGGTCAGGGAGCCGGTGATCCTTCTGTGGGGGCGTCGCGATCGTGCGTACACGGCGCCGGCATGGCGCCGGCATGGCGCCCTGCCCGTCGCGGCGCGTACGAACGCCGTCAGCCGACCCGCGAGCGCGTCGCCAGGGTCACCACCGCAATGCCGGCCGCGACCACCAGTGCGTCTTCGATCAGGCCGCTCTTGGTCTGGCCGATCTGCGCCATCGCCTTCTTGCGGCCGGCCAGCGTGGCATAGGCCAGCGGCACGGCGGTGGCCACCGCGACCACCGCCCCGGCCTTTTCACGGCCGCGCGGCGCCAGCGCGGCGCCAGCGATCGCGGCGCTCATCACGCGCGCCAGCAGGCCCAGGAACACGGTGCGGTCGGGCGCCGATTTCATCTTGTCGCCGTACAATTCACCCGCGCCCATGGCCAGCGCGCCGTATTTGAATAGCGGGCGGTCGAGCAGGAACACTTCGCCGCTGGTGCCGCGGCCCGCCATGCGCGCCGCCGCGATGGTGGCCATGGGGGTCATCGAACGGGCGCTGGCGACGGCGCCGATCAGGGCGGAAGAAAGCAGGCTGCGATTGGTCATTTTATTCGCCCGTGCAATTGAAGGTTGCCCGGAGCGGCGTCCGGCCCCGGGTCGTATGGATTAGGCTACCAAAGCAGGACCGATGTCGCCACACGATGCGCACCGACGCCAGCAACGCGGTGCGTCCGGCGCTAATGAGCGGGCCGCACTGGCCAGCGCCAGCACCACCACCATGCCGAATACGCGAGGAAGGCCTTGTCGATATCGGCGCCACTGGCGCTGGAGAAGCCTTGGTCGATCATCTGCTTGAACGCGTGCGGCAGGCTCAAGGTCGTCGCCGAGGCCACCGCCAGTGCGACCAGCCACGACACGAACAGGCCCATGTGCCGGCGCACGAACAGCACGTGGCTCGCTGCTTCTCTCGGTTGCCGTCCGGCAAGCGATAGTCGTGGAATCCTGGCGTAGCCGAGCCTTCTGCAGCTTGCCGATGGGGCTGCGTAATCGCTCGTCGACGAGCACCACGTCATTGGGCAGCCATAATCCGCGACCCGCACCTTTCTGAGCGACTGGAAAGGGCAGCTGGCATGCCGGCTACAAGGCGCTGTTCGCCCTGGGCGTCACCGAGGTCGGCTGCATGGCCCATGCCCGGCGCAAGTTTCTCGAGCTGCATGCGGCCAACCAAAGCCCGGTGGCTGCCGAGGCCTTGCGGCGCATCGCCGAAATCCTTGCCATCGAAGGGCGCGCCCGCACGCTCGATGCGGCCGCCCGGCAGTTGCTGCGTGAACAGCAAGCCCTGCCCAAACTACAGGCCCTGCACGACTGGCTGCACCTGACGGGGCAAGGCGTGGCCAACGGCAGCAGCCTGGCCAAGGCCATTGGACTACAGCCTGAAACGTGGACGGCGCTGCACGCTCTTCCTGGCCCGCAAAGAGGATGCTGGGCGCCGTTCGGCGCCCAGGGTCGTCACTGGTAGCCCACCACCGGATGAGGCACGTAAGGGCCCTCCAGTTCGGCGATGTCCTCACTGCCAAGCTTAAGAGACAGCGCCGCAACCGCATCATCCAGGTGCTGGGGCTTTGAGGCGCCGATGATCGGTGCGGTGACCTCGTTCTTCTGCAACAGCCAGGCCAGCGCCACCTGGGCGCGCGGCACGCCATGCCGCTGGGCGACCCGCGCCACCGCCTCGACCACCTGGCGATCAGCGTCCTCGGCCTGACGGTAGAGCGTCTTGCCGAAGATGTCGGTCTCCTGGCGCTGGCTGCTGGCATCCCAGGCGCGGGTCAGCCGGCCGCGGGCCAGCGGGCTCCAGGGGATCACGCCGATGCCCTGGTCCTTGCACAGCGGCAGCATCTCGCGCTCTTCCTCGCGATTGAGCAGGTTCAGGTGGTTCTGCATGCTGACGAAGCGCGTCCAGCCGTGGAGGTCGGCGCTGTACAGCGACTTGGCGAACTGCCAGGCGTACATCGACGAGGCCCCGATGTAGCGCACCTTGCCGGCCTTGACCAGGTCGTGCAGCGCTTCGAGGGTCTCCTCGATGGGGGTCTCGTAGTCCCAGCGGTGGATCTGGTAGAGGTCCACGTAGTCGGTGCCCAGGCGGGTCAGGCTGTCGTCGATGGCATTCATGATCGCCTTGCGCGACAGCCCGCCGACGTTGGGCGCCGGGCGCAGCGCGCCATGCACCTTGGTGGCGAGGACCACCTCGTCGCGGCGGGCGAAATCCTTCAATGCGCGGCCGACGATCTCCTCGCTGGTGCCGTCCGAGTAGATGTTCGCCGTGTCGAAGAAATTGATGCCCATGTCCAGCGCCTGTTTGAGCAGCGGGCGGCTGGCTGCTTCGTCCAGCGTCCAGGGATGGGTGCCGCGCTCGGGCACGCCGTAGGTCATGCAGCCGAGGCACAGTCGCGACACCTTGAGGCCGGTGCGGCCAAGTCGGATGTGGTCCATGGTAGGTCCTTTAATTGAGGGTGGATGGGTCCGGGCCGATGCGCTGACCGCGCTCCAGGCCGTCGATGCGGGCGAGGTCGCTGGCCTCCAGGCGGAAATCAAACAGCGCGAAGTTCTCCTGCAGCCGTTCGCGATGCATCGATTTCGGAAAGATCACCAGCCCGTGGTCGATGTGCCAGCGCAGCACCACCTGGGCCGGGGTCTTGCCGTACTGGGCGGCCAGCTCGGCGATCACCGGGTCATCAAGGATTTCGCCGCCACGGGCCAGCGGGCTCCAGGCCTCGGTGACGATCCGCTTCGCCGCGTGGTAGTCGCGCAGCTGCCGCTGCTGCAGGTAGGGGTGTAGTTCGATCTGGTTGACCGCCGGCACCACACCAGTCTCGCCGATGATCAGGTCGAGGTCCTGCGGGCGGAAGTTGGACACCCCGATGGACTTCGCCCGCCCTTCGTCCCGGAGGCGGATCAACGCCTTCCAGGTGGCGAGGAACTGGCCCTTCTGCGGGCACGGCCAGTGGATGAGGTAGAGGTCCACGTCGTCGAGCTTGAGCCTCTTCAGGCTCGCATCGAAGGCGGCCAGGGTGCTGTCGTAGCCCTGCTCGGCATTCCACAGCTTGGTGGTGACGAACAGCTCGCCACGCGGCAGCCCGGCGCCGGTGATGGCCTCGCCGACGCCGGCCTCGTTCTGGTAGATCGCCGCGGTATCGATGTGCCGGTAGCCGATTTCCAAGGCGCTGGTCACCGCGCGGGCGGTGTCCTGCGGAGGGATCTGGAACACACCCAGGCCGAGTTGCGGGATGCGGCGGCCGTCGTTCAGTTCAAGGGCGGGTATCGCCATGGTTTTCTCCTCGTGATCAGCGGATCGGTGGACGGGGTCCGACCACCGAGACAGGCAGAGGATGGGACCCTGCCAATGGTCCTTCGGTCGCCGTCGAGGCGACCGCCGGTCGTGGCCATCCGGGAGCAAAGGTGTTTACCCGGCTGACCGGCGCGGTGGTGCGCATTTCCTGCGCCTTGTGCACTAGCTGCACGAACAGGCCGGCCAGCTCGGCGAGAAAGCGGCGGCGGAAGCTGGCCAGGGTATCGTGATCGGGATCAGCGTCAGCGGCGATGAAGCGGAAGGCCACCGAGTCAGGGGTGGCGCGCTCGATCTTGCGGCTGGAACACACGCCAG
>NZ_JAMOIE010000006.1 GCF_024448935.1 Stutzerimonas stutzeri | reverse complement strand
CATAATGAGAATTGCTGGTCGCAGCCGGGCTCGTTCACCCTAGCAGCGCAGTCGATCCGCCTCTCGAAGCAGCATCCGCTCGGTCGCACTCCAGCCAAGGCAGCCGTCAGTAATGGATACGCCATATCTCAGCTCGCCGGACAGTGGCTGACAGCCGTCGAGCAGGTGGCTTTCGAGCATCACGCCGCGCAGACTCGAATCGCCAGCCATGCGCTGATCGACAACGGACGCCAGCACCGTCGGCTGACTCAGTGGGTTTTTACCGCTGTTGGCATGACTGCAGTCGACCATGATGCGCTGGGCAATACCCTGGCGCTGCAACGTATCCCGCGCCTTTGCGACGCTGTCTTTATCATAGTTTGGCCCCGAGTGCCCGCCACGCAACACCAGGTGGGTATCGGCATTGCCGCTCGTGCGCAGCAGCGCAGGATGCCCGAGCTCGTCGATTCCGAAGTGCTGATGCGGATGCTCAGCCGAGCGCATGGCATCGCAAGCAATCCCGAGGCTGCCATCGGTACCGTTCTTGAAACCCACCGGCAGGTCGAGCCCGCTGACCATCTCACGGTGAATTTGCGACTCGCTGGTCCGTGCTCCGATCGCCGCCCAGCCAAGCAGGTCATCGAAATAGCCCGCCGCCAGGGGTTGTAACAGTTCGGTGGCGATCGGCAGTCCACACGCCAGGATATCCAGCATCAACCGGCGCGAGATATGCAGCCCTTCTACCATGTCACCGCTGCCATCGAGCTGCGGATCGTAAACCAGCCCCTTCCAGCCGACCGTTGTACGTGGCTTCTCGACATAGGCACGCATCACCAGCAGCAGCTGATCGCTGACCTGCGGAGCCAGTTCAGCCAGCCGCGCGGCATATTCCAGCGCAGACACCGGATCGTGCAACGAACAAGGGCCAACCACCACCAGCAGGCGCGGGTCATCGCCGTTGAGTACGGCGCGGATAGCTTTTCGTTGACCTCGAACGCGCTCGTCAAGCGATGCGCTGAGGGGCAGCCGTTGCCGCAGTAAAGCGGGACTCGGTAACGGAAGAGCGCTACGTCTGGCTGGGGCGGCGGAAGCGTTGCAGGGGATGGCTGGAGCGTTGAGTGGTGCATTCATGACGGGCGGTCCTTTGGCCGGCGCGGCATCTGTGCCGCGTCGGCGCTAGCGAAGTGTTCGGTCCAGGTGTGTGGGTGCGGCGGCAGTGAAGCGGCTAAATCGCCAGTCATAGCGGTAGGTGCGGTAAGCGCTGGTGTCGTTGTACATGGTGCTGCCCTCGTTACGTGAGGCCTTCTCAGGCCAGAAAAAACAAAACCCCCGGTCGGGGGCCGACCGGGGGTTCGAAAACTGTCTGGTGGCGACCCTGGTTGCTAGGGCGCCTGTGGGATATCAGGCGCGCCGATGGCTAAACCAATACCCAAAAAAATAACTGCCAGCCGTAATCGCCTGACCACGCAGCCACGCCGAGCGCATGGTGCCGGTGTGTGCAAGGATCAAAAGAATCAGGTTGAGCAGCATGCTGTTCTCCAAAGGTTGTCCGAACCATACTCCAGCACGTCGACTGGTTTCAACCGGCAGAGCAGCAGAATCGGCACCCTGCGCAGCTCTGTTCAGCGGGCCTGAGCTCACCTCAGTCGCAATGTTGCTGCTTGGGGTTCCAGGCTGGAGACACGCCTATTCGGCTGAGCATCAGAGCCACCGTCCCGATGCAGGTTGAATGAACGCTTCTTCGCAGGGTAAGCGCACCCCTCTCATGCCAGCTTCCACGCTTCGGGATGAAACCTTCTACATGACGCGTTTCCTGCGTGCCACGATAAATGCAGACACCGTGCAGGCGGCCGCCACCAGTCACCGTCCCCAAAAAAACGAAACCCCGCATCAAGCGGGGTTCGGTCTCAAGTCACCCGGCGCCAGGCCGGGCTTGTCCGCGCAGGGCTGAAATCAGGCCTTGATACGGGACTTGTACTCGCCGGTGCGAGTGTCGATCTCGATCGAGTCGCCGATTTCGCAAAAAGCAGAAACCTGCAGCTCGGCGCCATTCTTCAGGCGCGCAGTCTTCATCACCTTGCCGGACGTGTCGCCGCGAACGGACGGCTCGGTGTAGACGATTTCACGAACGATGGTGTTCGGCAGTTCGACCGAGATCACCTTGTCGTTATAGAAAGTTGCTTCGCAGACGTCACTCATGCCGTCTTCGATGAAGGTCATCACGCCTTCGAGGTCGTCTTTTTCGATTTCGTACTGGTTGAACTCTTCGTCCATGAAGACATACAGCGGGTCAGCGAAGTAGGAATAGGTCACTTCCTTGCGCTCGAGAATGACCGGCTCCAGCTTGTCATCAGCCTTGTAAACGGTCTCGGTCGCCGAACCATTGAGCAGGTTCTTCAGCTTCATCTTGACCACGGCACTGTTACGACCGGACTTGTTGAACTCGGCTTTCTGGATGATCCAGGGTGCGCCGTTGATAACGGCCACTTGGCCGGCACGGAACTCTTGTGCGGTTTTCATACGAATATCCGAATGGAATTAGAGACATAAAACAGGCCGCGTATCATAGGGTCTGTTCCTGTTTCGTCGCAAGCCGCGTTACTGCGACGCATGGCGCCGTTGCCGCCTCATATTGCCAGCCTTGCCGATCGATCAAGCCGGAGCAGCCACGGGTCGGACCGAAGCAGGCCCTAACCAGTCCGCGTAAAACAGCATCAGTTTCCCGGCCAGATCGCCATTGGCAACCTGTTTGTGTGTCCAGCGGTCCGCATGCGCCTGCAGCTCTGCCTCATGCTCCAGCATCGCGATCCAGGCCTTGTCGCTGCCTGCGCCCTCGTTCCAGGCCCGCCAGAACTCGCGTAGCGCTAGCTCCGCCTGCGGGGAAAGGTCGCGGACATACAGATCCAGATAAGCGTTGAGCTTGTCCCAGTGCGCATCTTCATCCTGAGGATAGATATGCCAGACCAACGGCCGCCCTGCCCACTGCGCCCGGATGAAGGATTCTTCACCGCGCACGGCATTGAAATCGCAGCACCAGAGCAGCATGTCGTACTGGTTCTGGGTCATGAACGGCAGCACTGCAATCTGCAGCGCACCACGGGCATGACGGTCACCGGCTCGCAGTTGCTCGAGCCCCAGCCAGGCCGCCACGTCACTCAGCACGCGCCCCTCAGGCACCAGCAGCTGCGATGGGCGCGCATCAGCAGCCAGCGCATCGAGCCATCCGGCGACGGCGCTATTCTCATAGGCGAACAGTGAGAGCAAGCGCGCGTTGGCGGGCACGGTCAGATCGAAGCTCTGCAGAAAGGCTTCACGTAGCACCGGGCTGGCTTGAAACGCCTCCCGGCGTGCGAGCAGATCGCCCTCGCGAATCAAACCGCCGGTGCCCTGCTCGAAGCCCGGAAAGAAGAAATACTTCTGCAAACCATCGGGCTGCATAGAAGGCAGCGCATGGCAGCCCACCACCCAGTCTTCTGCACTGAGGTATTCCAGGTTGAGCCAGAGGATGCGGCGCCCGCTGCAAGCCATTGCTTTTATATAGGCGTCGGGAAGCTGGCAGGCAAAAGCCTCAATCACCACATCGGCCGGCGCTGCGCCGGGCCAATCAGCTGTCCAATGACGCACCTCGACACCCTCATGCCATTGCCGATCAGCGATGGCGCTACCCGGACAAAGCCGAGCGAAGGTATCGAGATCATCGACCCACAGCCGCACGCGCTGGCCGTGCTCTGCCACCAACTGCCGCGCCAGCCGCCAGGTCACGCCAATGTCACCGTAATTGTCGACGACGACGCAATAGATGTCCCAGCTTGTTTTAACTGACAAACGAACCCCCCTCGAATGTGCCGTTTCAGGCTGTTTGGGCCTGCAGGATGTCAGCAGAAGAATACTGACTACGGCGCTCCAACCACATTTACCGCCGGGCGCGTACTCAACAATGCCAAGCGCGCTCGACTGCCCAGGTGTAGGCGAGCTTGAGGGCTTTCGAGCATTGCAGTCTGAAGAGGTCGCCTGTCATCCCGATAAACGGGCGTGAGGACTCGCTCGGACTCGCAGGAGGTCGATGCTAGGGAATAAAACAGGAAGAATACGGTCGTCATGGAGGTGAACCCTACCAGCCACACCCCGGCACACAATGTCACCGCTGCGGCTGCTCCCTTCCGGGCCTGACCGGGTTCACGGCTGATCGTTGCGGGGGGACCGGCAGGGCCCACCATGACAAACTCGCCAGGCGGCAAGCGGCGCCATTGTACCGGCTTATCAGCAACTTACAACCACTGCCTACGAATGCCGGTAGCACGGGCCGAATAGCCTGCTCCGCCGACCAGCATGACCGCCGGTCAGCAACCCCGAAAACGGCGAGACTGTTTGCTGCATTGCGTCGAAACCCTCTAGCCAAACACGAGCGTCTGTCCGAGGATGGGGAGGCTAAGCAGTATCGAACGCTTGTCATGAAATCATGCCGCAGCCAATCGTTTGTGCGGCTGATCGCACCAGCACACGAGGTAATCATGAGCAAGGCTCCAATCGCCATCATCGGTACCGGGATCGCGGGCCTTTCCGCAGCCCGTACACTTCACGATGCCGGCCAGCCTGTACATCTGTTCGACAAGAGCCGCGGCAGTGGTGGCCGCATGGCCAGTAAACGCAGCGATGCAGGCTCGCTCGATCTGGGCGCGCAGTACTTTACCGCGCGGGATCGCCGCTTCAACGACGCCCTGCGCCAATGGCACGCCGAGGGTTGGGTCGATCAATGGGCGCCGAACCTGTACCAGGCTCGCGAGGGACAGCTGACGCCCTCTGCCGACGAGCAAGTGCGCTGGGTCGGCACACCGACCATGAGCGCGATCACCCGCGGCCTGCTGGGCGAACTGCCGGCCACCTTCGGTTGCCGCATCACCGAGGTGTTTCGCGGTGAGCAGTTTTGGACACTGGTCGACGCCTCCGGCGCCAGCCATGGCCCCTTCAGCCAAGTAGTGGTTGCGGTTCCGGCGCCCCAGGCCGCGGCGTTGCTCCCAAGCGCCCCCAATCTTGCGGCCGTTGCGGCAAGCGTCGCGATGGAACCGGCATGGGCGGTTTCGCTGGGTTTTGCCACACCGTTGAACACCCAGGTGGGAGGCTGTTTCGTTCAGGACGATGCACTGGACTGGATCGCTCGCAACCGCAGCAAACCGGGACGAGACGGCGAGTTCGACACCTGGGTGCTGCACGGCACCAGCAACTGGAGCCGCCAGCATCTCGACTTGTCCAAGGAAGCGGTGATCGAGCGCCTGCATGGCGCCTTCGCGGAGCTGATCGATTGTGTGGTGCCGGCACCAGAGTTCACCCTGGCGCATCGCTGGCTGTACGCCCGGCCTGCCCAGGCCCATGAGTGGACGGCGCTAGCCGACGCCGGACTGGGCCTGTACATATGCGGCGACTGGTGCCTGTCCGGCCGGGTTGAAGGCGCCTGGCTCAGCGGCCAGGAAGCCGCCCGCCGGCTGCTGGAAAATCTATAAGCAGCGCCTTGCGCCTGCTCGATCACAACCGCCGGGCTGCCTAGATGCGGCAGCTCAGCGCGCTAGCTGAGCTCAACCCAGCGCGGTGTCCAGAAACATCATTACAGCGAAGCCCAGCATCAGCCCGAGCGTGGCGGGCGTCTGATGGCCGTTGCGGTGCGTTTCTGGAATGACTTCATGGGACACCACGAAGATCATGGCGCCAGCCGCCAAGCCGAGACTGACCGGATAAGCAATGGCGAATCCGCTGGACATGCCTATGCCGACCAGGGCACCGATGGGTTCCATCAGCCCGGAAGCTGCCGCAATCAGCACGGAGGCCCGCGCCGACAAACCGGTGGTACGCAGCGCCAGGGCAACGGCGAGGCCCTCCGGGATGTCCTGGATCGAGATCGCCGTGGCCAATGGCAACCCGACACTCAAGTCGCCATTGGCGAAACTCACGCCGATGGCCATGCCTTCCGGGATGTTGTGCAGGGCGATGGCGAGAACGAACAGCCACACTCGGTTAAGTCGCGCGAATTCGGGGCCGCGGGGTCCAGTACTCTGATGCTCATGCGGTGTGAAGTAGTCCAACCCGAGCATCAGCAAAACGCCAAGACCAAGCCCGACCACGACGGTCAACGCCGCAGCGGGCCCATTGCCAAACAGCTCGCGTCCGGCTTCCAGCCCCGGCAGGATCAACGAGAATGCGCTGGCTGCCAGCATCATCCCGGCTGCAAAACCCAGCATGCTGTCCTGGGCGCGAGTAGAGATGTCGCGCAGGCCGATCGCCAGAAACGCGCCAACAGCGGTGGCAACGAACCCGGCGCTTCCGCCCAGCATGGCGTAGCGAACGTTACTGGCCTCGCTGCTTTGAAAGGCGTTGATGCCGCCCGCTATCAGCAGCAGCAGAACCGCAACCGCCGTTGCAGCAAGGCTGAAGGTGATCCAGGGACTGGCTTGGGCCTGAGCGAGCCAGACGGAGCGAAAAGTGGCAGCGGGGCTTTGAGCAGTTGACGCCATGATCAGCAAATCCTGACAGCGGGAAGGTTGATTGTACGCAGCCTCTTCTCAGGGCGAGGCTATGGCCCTGATAGTCCTGCGCTAACGAAGGGACCTACTGTTTGAACCCAAGAGTCTGCTGATGATTCAACGTTGTTGTGCTGTCTCCGCCGAGTGATACCCGCGCTGTACCCATAACGCGTGATGGTCCGTAAGCTTATGGCGTCCGACGGTCGTCATGTACGGCACAGGGAGTGGTCCGTTTTGCCTGCCGCCAAATCAATCCGCCGTGCGTTTGTATTACTCGTTGTGCTGCTTTTGATTGCAGGCTGGCTGGGCTGGCGTCAGCTGCAAGGACCTGAGCGGCCTGGTTACCGGCTGGAAACACGACCATTGGTGCAACGCGGGGTCGCCAGTGGCGAGGTGGACACTCACTCGCTGGCCCACAGGTCGGCAGCGAGATCACTGGTGTCGTTGCCGCGCGGCATGTGCGCGGCTGCCCGCCGCGCAACACCAGCTCATCCACAATCATCTGAAATTGAACACTCAGCGTAACGCGAGTTTCTGCAACGCCCCGTCCGGGTCATAGACGCGCAGCTGCGCCGGTGATCTGGCCGAGCTGCGGTAGATCACCAGGCTGGTTCCCCCTGGGCGTGCCTGGGAGGGAAAGAGGATGCCGTCCAGTCCGGCCGCTACCACGTCGTCGGCCATGTACCAGGTCGGTGGCTCGATGGATCTGCCGAACCACTCCGCCCGCCAGTCCACCGCAAAATCGGCCCACAGCGATGACCAGCGCTCGGCCTCAAAGCCGGCGCTCAGGTCGGCCACGCGCAGCCCGTTGACGAAGAAGGTGCAGGTCGTACCCGGGCGTAGCCACGGGTTGTCCTGCTTGTACTCCGCCAGTGCCGTCGACTCATCCAGCGACAGGTACAGCGCTTCCTGCTCGGGGCGGTTGAAACGACCACCCTGGCGCGCCGCGCCCATACCGGACAGCGGCGAGCTGGCGTAGGGCGGCACGATGACCCGATAGAAGGCCGTGTCCCCGCCCTCGCCGAGGGTCCTCGAAATCATCCGGCGGCACCACCGGCGAGGGACTCCAGATAGGCGATCACCGCATCGGCCCGCCCGTCCTGAATCAGGTCATCGGCGGTCTTGTAGCCAAAGGCTCGCAGCGGCTCATTGCGCACCAGGAAGGCCGCACGCTCAAGGTCTCCGGTCATCTCGGTGGCCACGGCCAGCACCTTCACCATGTCCTGCAGATACTTCTGCAACTGCGGGGCCTGGGGCCGGGCGGTCGGGGTATTGCGATGCACGTGCGCGCGCTCGGCCAGTTCCTGCACCCGAAAGCCGAAGAAGTCACCAACCTTGGCCGGCGACAGATACGGGGTATTGGGTTCGCGGAACCGCTCAACGAAGGGCTCTTGCAGGACGGTATTCATGGCTTATCACCTGATGCAGAATTAACGCACTTATTTTGCACTCAAAACGCTCTATTCGCAAATGACGTTACGACTCAGCAGTTCCTCCTCGCCCCGACCATGGCGGTAGTAACCCTGAGGCTGACCGCCTTTGCCGATGCCCTGGCCAAAGCGGACACGCCGGTTTCCGATTCCTTGTCGTGCACCTCGCCGCGCTGCGTTCGACTGATTCGGCGAGTCGGTAGCCAGGGCCTTCAAGGCTACGGCGCCCCGCGCTGATCCGCCCCGTTCGCCTCGCATCCCCGTGCGAACAGCCACCGTCAACGCGGTGGCGGATGCCCAGCTCATCTCGGCACCATCCTTATCGTCCTCGTCCCGATCGTCCTCGGAGCAAAGCCCTCCACGGGCGTACCTTCGGACTCTCCACGGAGGTCTCTCCATGCTCACATCCCTAGCCCGTCTCGACGCCCCAGCAGAACCCCGGCCTGCATCGGCCCTCGCGTAGCTGATGCGGGCTTTCGTGTCCATCGTCGTCACCTGCTGTATGTGCTGGATGGCTACCCCGGCTTGCTCCAATCCTGGTGGCTCGCATTCACCAATGCGATCCAGTCATCAGGCGGATTGCCTCGCCCCAGCATCTTCTCGAACACCGCATAGGGATCAGTTTTGCTGCCTGCCGAGCGCAGGGTCTGCTCGTCGTTGACCCAGGCGAACACGATTACCTTTGTCCTGGAGTCGTAGCGAACGAACAGGCGGAATCGCCGTCCGATCTTCGCCCGCAGCCAGTGGCGGTAAGCCGGCCCCAAGGTGTTGCCCTGGCGGAACTCGTCGCGCGAGGGATCACTCGGCACAACGTCCATGATCAACTGGCTCAGCGCCCGGAACAACTTTACGTTGGCATTGGCTTGGAACCCTTGCGGGTCGCTCCGCTCGGCCCGTTCCGCAGCCGCCTGCAGCTTGCGCAACTGCTCGATCACACCCTCGTGAAACAGCAATGTCCAGCCATGCCGCTGCATCACAGCGCCACGTCGCCTTCGATGTCGTCATCGAGATTCATCGCCCGCCCCGCGTTCACCAGCATAGCCCGTGCAAGATCTTCAGGCAGCGCCTGGACATGCCGGCCGGCCCGGATATCCGCTTCCAGCAGGCCCAGGAAGGCTCCGATCGCCGGGTCTTCGTGTTCAACGTCGGCGCGGGTCACGATGACTGCCCCGCCACGCAGGTCGAAAGCCACCTTGCCGCCAGCGTCCACGCCAAGGACCTGACGGATGGGCTTAGGCAGGGTGATCTGACCCTTGGAGGTCAAGGTGGCGACTTCATGGATGCCAGGCATGGCGATTCTCCAAATCAGGACACCCACAGAGTAAGGAAACTTCCTTACCCCATCAATCTATTTGGACACGGCGGCTCCGGCCGGTGGCGAAGGGGTATCACAGGTCCGACACAGCCGGCCTTCCGCCAACAGCTCGGTTCTGGCGCGCCCGCATTGATGGTGGCCGAGTCGCCGCTTTTGCCCTACATCCGAAAGCATTCGTAAACGCCAAAGGGCGCGGTGCGGAAGGGGCAGATATGGAAGCCACACGGTCTACCAGATCGAGTATCACTTTTGTCTGGGTAACCAAGTAGCGATACAAGGTTCTGTAAACGTGGTGGTATTTGATGTAGCCCCAACCGGCCGGCTCATCAGG
This sequence comes from Stutzerimonas stutzeri, assembly GCF_024448935.1. GTDB lineage: Bacteria > Pseudomonadota > Gammaproteobacteria > Pseudomonadales > Pseudomonadaceae > Stutzerimonas > Stutzerimonas stutzeri_AO. The sequence goes on along the minus strand of NZ_JAMOIE010000006.1, from coordinate 78,281 downwards.
ATTCAGTTCCGGTGAGTAAGGTGGAAGGAAAAACAGCTTTAGCCTACCGCTGAGACTCTCCACATATTCCCGGACTCGACGGGCATGGTGTACCGGGTGATTGTCCAGAATCAGAAATACGGGCGTTTCGGCATCCTTCATCAAGGCTTTGAGGAAGCCGATGAAAGCATCCGTATTCATTGTCCCCTCAATGGTTTTGAAACGAAGTTCTCCACGGGTGAAATGGCAGCAATCATGTTGAGGCTGAAGCGACTGCCGGTATTGCGAATCACCGGCGTTTCCCCAATGGGCGCCAAGGTGGTGCTGCTATGGTAGTCAGAGCGTATGCTGGCCTCGTCACCAAAAAAATCGTGGCACCGATCTTCTTGGCCTCTTTACGGATCTCCGGGGGGGGTACGTCTCTTCCTTCCCCTGCTTCACCGCTTCCGGTTTCTGCTGATACGCTCGGTGCAGTGGCTTCTGTGGTGTCAGACCCAGGTTGCGAGGCAGGCGACCCACAGAAACATCGCTGAGCCGGACGTTGAATTTTTGCCGGATCAACTCACGTATACGCCCTCGGGTCCACAAGGCAAAATTGAACTTCAACTGCTCAGGGGTAAAGTAGTTATCAGGTGTCCAGCGGCGGTGGCTATCCGACCTGCAGGCAATGGTGGGCCGATGGAAGCAACGGCTTGCGCGCGCGGCTGTTGGGCCAGGTGAACCCAAATCTGCTCACGCGGCTGGCGGGCTGGGCCGGGTTCCTGAGCCGGGCCGAGGTGGACGATTCGGTGATTCGCACGATCGCCTCACCACGGCAACAGAAGCTCAATCTGGGGTCGGTCTATACCGACTACGGCGGCCAGATCGACAAGACCTTGCCGAACGTCATCACGCGCGCGGCCGGCGACGTGGGAATGGCCGTTGGGGATTCGCAGCATTCCCCGCCATGGACGTGGTGCGCCAGGCCCTGCCCATGGTGCTCGCGCTGCTCAAGCTGAGCGTTAACCAGAACTCAATCGTTGAACGGATCGTTCGGGTCGTGAAAGTCGATCCGCTGACCGTTTAGACGGATACAGACCAAACCCCGCTTCGCCGTTTCGCAGTTCGTCCGGTTGCGCCCAGCGATCATCATCCGTAGCCGGGTTGCTGACCATCCATACTGCGGCAACACCAAGCAGGAGCAACAACGCCAGCCAGAAGGCAATATAAAACAGCAGTCCCAGCGCAATCAGCTTGACCATCCATAGCAACGCGGCAGCACCAGCCCCCGATACCCCTTGGAGGCGAGCCAGCTCGACAACCTTCGCTCGCCGCGCACATAGGCGCGCCATCCACGGCCAACGCTGCGGCCAACGCGTTCCGCGGTGCTGATGCGGGTTGTCGTGTTCATGGTCGTCTCCTGCTAGACGAGGATGCCTATTCCAGCTTGGTCCAATTCATTCTGCTTGGGGCTTTCAGTGTATTCTCTTGCTGCTTCAAGACGCTTCGTCATCCGGTTCCACCGGGCCAGGGTCGGGCTCCACACCGATGCGATAGATGGCAACGAAACCCGGCCAGTCCACATGGTCAATCAAGTCGATGTCCTCGATAACCCTGACCTTCGCTTCCGCACGCCCGAACAAGGCGATGCTCTTGGCAGGATAGTTGTTGCGCGACGGATAGAGCACCCCGTCGAACAGAGGCAGGCCGTCGTCTCCGAGCATCGCATGCACCTGGGCGGAAACCTGCTGCGTGTGCGTGTAGTCGCGGCTGGCCAACTGCTCCAGGTTCAAGCCGAAGTAGCCCGCCATGACGCCCGATGCCGTGAGATCGGCCAGGCGCATACCGTATAGAACGCCCACGGCACGCACCATCCGGCCCTGGACTTCTCTCAGCGCAATCGAGCGCGACGTGTCCGCAAGCCACTGGTGCTTATGAAACACCGATTCCATCAGCGCCGTGGGTAGGTCGCGGCCCAGGTAGAGCACGCCATAGGCCCGCGTCGGGTCGTCGTAGCGGTTGGTGCTGCTGCGGCCATAGTGCAGCGGGCTGCCCCGATAGGCGACGCGGCTCACATGCTGGAGCAGTTCACCCGCATCGATCAGGAACGACGGCAGTTCGCGACTCATGGCAGTCTCATCTCAATGCACCTGAACGCCCAGCACGTTGAACACGGCCTCGCTCACCTTGTCGATCGAGTCTGGCGTCACCGCATCCACCGGCGAACGCCCGCCCAAGCCTTCGAGTGGTTCGGAAAGCGCACCGTAAATCGTCCAGTTGTCGATGCCCTCGACCTCCTGGAGGACGGCTTGGGTCAACTGCTGCTTCACCGGGTCGAGTTGCCAGTCGGGCAGCTTCTGGCCGCGCGGCCCCACGTTCAGTGCCAGCAACCGACGGGCGAGAATGTCCTTGTAGATCTGCTGACGCGACTTGTCCGCCAACTTGGCGAATTCGGGGATCGGCAGGTTATGCGGCTGGTTAAAGGTTTTCAGCAACGCGGTACGGCCACGCTGGACTTCGGTTTCATTCGGTGCCCAGCGCGTGTCGGCGCGCAGCGCGGCCGCCTTGCGTTCCAAGGTCTGTTCCATCGTCTCCATTTCCAGGCGGGCAGGAAGCTCCACCGCCTCTACACGCTCGTGGACGAACGCCTGCAACTCGGCCGCGAAAGCCCAGGCATCTCGGATATCGACGGTGGCGGCGAAGCGGCGCACGTCCTCCACCGTGACGCGCGGCAGACGGTCGGCAATGAATTCACTAGAATTGGACATGATCGTTTCCCAAGCAGGTTTGAGACTGGATTCACTCTAGTCGCATCTGTCAACTTTGTCAACTTTGTCAACTGAATGAGAGCCCGCTCGGCAGAAACGGCGTCCGCGCAGCATAGGCCGAGCGAGCACAGAGGGTCCCCGCTCAATCCACACGAGCGGATTCCACATTGACGCTGGAACCGCAAGCTACGTCCCGCTATACCGAAACGGGTAAAGGCCAAAGGGCAGAAATGGCAAGGGAATGGGGTGCAAGGGGAAAGGCCCTACCCCGAAAAGGCCAAAAGGCCTCCCGGTCGGCCCGCCACCAGGACACCCACACGCCCTCCCTGTTCCGGCGAAAACAGGCCTCGGTCGCCACCGCTCCGTCGTCAGCACCCGCCACCGGCCTCCCGAAAGGGCTGACGAGGCCGGAGACGGCCGCGTCCCTGCTCGCCACCCCGCGCCGACAGAAGTTTGTTGGAACACATCTGGCAGCGCACGTCGTTGTCTCGCCGGCAGTTCGACACGCTGTATCGCACGCCCTTGGAGCGCTACGCCGCGCTTGTGCAGCAATTACCCGCCGCCGAGAGCCACCACCATGCCTACCACGGCGGCATGCTCGACCATGGCCTTGAGATCGTTGCCTACGCGCTCAAGCTGCGGCAGTCCTATCTGCTGCCCGCTGGCACAACTCCCGAAGACCAAGCCGCACAAGCCGAAGCCTGGACCGCCGCTACCGCCTACGCCGCGCTGCTTCACGACATCGGCAAAATCGCTGTTGATCTGCATGCCGAGCATGCCGACGGTAGTGTCTGGCCCGCCTGGCATGGCCCGCTGAAGCAACCCTACCGATTCCGCTACCGCGAGGATCGCGAGTACCGCCTGCACGGTGCAGCTACCGGCTTGCTGTACCACCAAGTGCTCGATCGCTTCATCCTTGACTGGCTCAGCGGCTTCCCATCGCTGTGGACTGCGCTGCTGTACGTCATGGCAGGACAGTACGAGCACGCTGGGGTGCTCGAACTGGTGATCAAGGCCGACCGTGCGTCCGTCGCCCAGGAACTGGGAGGTGATCCGGCAAAGGCAATGGCCGCACCGAAACACGCTTTGCAGCGCAAGCTGCTGGACGGCCTGCGCTATCTGCTCAAGGAAGAGTTGAAGCTCAATCAGCCCCAGGCATCAGATGGCTGGCTGACGCACGATGCGCTGTGGCTCGTCAGCAAGACGGTTTCCGACAAGCTGCGCGCGCATCTGCTGTCTCAAGGCATTGACGGCATTCCCGCGAACAACACCGCCGTGTTCAACGTGCTGCAGGATCATGGCATGTTGCAGCCCACGGCGGACAGCAAAGCAGTCTGGCGCGCGACCGTGACCCCGCTTGCGGACACTGTTTCATGAGCACCTGTGCCAGCTTGTGCTTGATGGGCACCAGTTGCCAATCGGGCACACGTTGCCCGCGGTTGCCCAAGCTGATGGACAGCAGCTTGCCCCCTTCACCTCGCGGTTGACCTGATCCTTGGATTTTCCGGCCAGCTTGCCGAACAGCGGGACCGGCAGGCAGCTCGACGATTCATACATGGCGAGCATTTCCTCGCGCTCGCGCTGGATCGCAGACACCTCCTGTTCCGACCGCCGAGTCGGAGTTGGAGTCGGAGGCACATGCGACAGTCGCTGGAACGCCGCTCCGGCCGCATTCGGCGCCACGACGATGGGCGCGGCCACCACAGGCGGGACGGGGCCAACAGAGGAAGCAGCATCGACTGAGCCACGCTCATTCTCTTCAGCCATCGCCGGCACTCCCTCGATACGAATGGTGAGGTGAGCGCTGGCGGCTTCCACCTGGCCCTGTTCGAGCAGGTCGAGGCGGTCGGCCCAGTCCTGCATCATCCGGCGGCGTGGTTCCACATGCTTGGCGTGGTTGTAGGCCGAACTCACCTTGTTTGGATCCGAGTGTGAAAGCTGCGCATCCACCCAAATCTTGGGGTACCCGATCTCGTTGAGCGCAGTCGAAATGGTCCCGCGGATGCCGTGGCCGGTCAGTTGGTCCTCGTAGCCCATCCGCTTTAAGGCGGCATTGATGGTGTTCTCGCTGATGCGCTTCTTGAGTTCGCTGCGGTGCGCCAGCAGGTGGAGCTGAGCGGGCCGCATCATCCCCAGGAGGTAGCGCACGATCTCGATGGCTTGGAGGGACAGCGGCACGATGCAGGGCGGCACGTCCTGCGGGCGTTTGCCGGCCTTGCGCATCTCATCCTGAAGCTGCTTGATGATCTGCGGCGGGATGATCCACAGGCCGCGGTCGAGGTCGAGGTCGAACTGATCCGGGGTCGCCAGCTGCAGTTCGCCGGTGCGCACCCCGGTCAGAAACAGCAGCCGGATGCCGAGCTGGGTTTGCCAGCCACGCGGATTGTAGAGCCGGAGCTTCTGGAGGAATTCGGGCAGCTCGGGCAGATGCAGGTACGGGTTGTGGGTCACCGGTGGCTTGGGCTCCGCCACAACATCCAGGTCAGAAGCCGGATTGGCTTCCAGTCCCTCGACGATCACGAGGGCATAGCGGAATAACTGGCTCAACCAGTGCGGACCTTTTCTGCCGTGGTGAAGGCCTTGCGTTCCTCGATCCTGGCCAGAACCTCCAGAAGCCGGGGTCGGCGAATGTCGTAGATCGACATCTTCCCGAGGGTGGGCAGCACGTCCTTGCCGAAGATCCGAAGGATCTGCGAGAGGGTGCTTTGACGGCCTTCCTTGAGTTCCTTGCGGCGATGCTCAACCCAGGCATCGAAGACGGCCTTGAAGGTGTAATCGGCCGCTAGCTTGACCGCGTGCCGCTTCTGCTTGCGGTCGGTGTGGGGGTTGATGCCCTTGGCCAGGAGTGCCCGGGCTTCGTCGCGCAAGGTACGCGCTTCGCGCAGGCCAATCTCGGGGTAGTTGCCCAAGGAGATGCGCTTTTGCTTGCCCAGCCAGTAGTAGCGCAGGTGCCATGATTTGCCGCCGGTAGGGGCAACCACCAGGCCGAGGCCATCGGTGTCGGGGAGGCTGTAGGTTTTGTCAGCGGCCTTGGCTTGCCGCACAGTCAGATCAGAGAGTGCCATCATCGAAGCTCCTAAGTCTTGGACTTAGGCCCGATGCTGCAGGTCATCCCGATCCAATCCCAGCAACAACCCGGAACCGAACCACCCGCATTCTTTGGCCTTGTTCTTGGCCTCAAAAACGCTGGCTGTCAGTGGATTCCAGTGGCTTTTGCTGGAATGAAAAAAGGAGCCTAAGCTCCTATTTTCAATGACTTACAGACGCCAGTGGAAGTCTATAGATCATAATCTGGAGCGGGAAACGGGACTAGCACTGACGCGCTAAGCGTATGTTTTCCAACTCTTTTCTTCGCTGAGGGCTTCAACGAAGGCCTCAATTTTAGCCTCGTTTTCGAGCGTCGTCAACGAAGACCGTCCACCAATTTCCACTCGCCGCCAACACCATCCACTCACCTGCGTGCTACCCCGTGCCAAGGCAGTCCGCTGCATCGCGTACGTGTTGCGCGAACTGAGTGCGCATCTCAGCCTTGCACAGCTGATCATGCGCAAGACGGAGCGAGGCAGTCAGTTGCTATGTCGATCTATCAGGATGCCGTGGAAGTCTCACCGGCATCGCCTCCCCCCTGGCCAGCACCAATCAAACCGCATAGACGCAGCGCCGAGGCAAGTCGGTTAGACCCCTTATAGAACACGCGATACGAAATGAGTCTTGATGAAAAAATCAAGGCCGACGACGCTGACAAGCGTGTACAAGCGCAACCAGGTGCGGTCACTAATCGCTCGATAGTCGAAGCATCGCGATTTTCACATATCGAGCGGGCAAGGGCCACTGGCCTTGAGCATGTGGACCCAACATGCTTCGGCATACCCCGCCAACGTGCGCCCAAGAAGCCAAACAACAAACGCCGTGACCATACGTCGATCGGCAGCAGAGGAGTCGGTGATGTAGCGCTCCCGCAAGGAGATGGAGACATGCATGAAGAGCTGCCAGCTTCAAAGGTGTTCTATCGTCCGATTGAGGCCGCCATACGCTGGGCAGGATTATGGCGTTACTCGCAAGAAATCCTGTCCTCCATCTCGTCGCCTAGAAATCTGCCGAGAACGCTCAATTGCCCCCGATGGGATGAACTGCGACTCTGCACGGAACGCATCTACGATGCCATCGTCAACGGTGAGCTTCCCTATGGTCGAAACGGCATCACGTTGAACGATGAATCCCTGCTTGATTCCCATGAGTTGACCGTGCGCCACCTCGATCTCAAACACTGGATGCAAACCCACTACCCAGGGCATCGACCTGCTTTTCTTTTCAGTCGCATCGAGCGCATCGCGCACCCCGTCATCACGCTGGAAGCCGGACAGGCCATGTTGGTGGAACGCCAAGCCATGAAGGCGGAGCTTGAGCTTTGTCGTCGCGAACTGCGGAACCTCAAGGAGCGTCACGAAGAACTGCTCAAGCAATCTGGGGCAATCCCAGCCTGCGGCCAGTGTTCTCTCAGTGATCGTGCGGAGGCCACCTACCTGCACATCATTGGCAGCATGTTGGAGCTGATGCTGAGCAGATCTCCTTCGGGCAAGCCGTACTCTTGCTTCAGCACCCAGGAGGCCATCGTCAGTGCGTTGATCGCTCATCGTGGCGGCATCATGGGCATCACCGAGCGCACGCTGAACGGCAAGTTCGCCAGCGCACGGAGGAAGCTGGGCAGCGCACGGAGGAAGCTGGGCAGCGCTAGCGTAGTTGCTTGAGGTTTTCCAGCTTGTATCTGCAGTCTGGGAAATTGCATTTGCAATGTACTTCGGAACCCATGTCTATTGAATAGAGGTCACCCCAACAAACGCCACTGAGCGTTAAGGAGTGACCACTATGTCGCAGCCCACTGCACTGCTGCCCGGCGAGCGCCGCATCCTGCGGCTGGACGAAGTCGAGGCCAAATCCGGATTCAAACGCGCGCATATCTACTCGCTCATGAAAAAGGGTGAGTTTCCCCAATCACTGCGCCTTGGAGTTCGCGCTGTCGGATGGGATTCCACCGAGATCGATCTGTGGATCACCGAACGTCTCAAGAACCGCGCGCAGCAGCCAGCTCTCCCGAGCGATGTCTGAGGAGAGCCCCATGCAGGTCGTATCCATCATTTCGACCAAAGGCGGCGTGGGCAAGACCACCGTCGCGGCCAACCTCGGCGCATTCATCGCCGACGCGGGTCTGCGGGTGCTGCTGCTCGACCTGGACATGCAGCCAACCCTGTCGTCCTACTACGAGCTGAAGCATCGCGCACCGGGCGGCATCTACGAGCTTCTGGCTTTCAACGAACGCGACCTGGCGAACCTGGTGTCGCGCACAGTCATCGACAACCTGGATCTGGTGCTGTCCAACGACGAGCACCGGCAGCTCAATACCTTGCTGCTGCACGCCCCAGATGGACGCCTGCGGTTGCGCAACCTGATGCCAACCTTCCAGCCGCACTACGATCTGGTGGTCATAGACACCCAGGGCGCGCGTAGCGTATTGCTGGAAATGGCACTGCTGGCGTCCCAGCAGGCCGTGTCGCCCGTCACACCGGAAATCCTGGCTGCACGCGAACTGCGGCGTGGAACCCTGCAATTGGTCGAGGACATCACGCCGTACCGAAAGCTGGGCATTGAACCGCCCGCACTGCAGTTGCTGATAAACCGCGTCCCCGCCGTCTCGTCCAACGCGCGCCTGATCCAGCAGACGCTACGCCTGATCTTCCAGGAGCAGGCCAGCATCCAGGTACTGGCCACTGAAATTCCTGCGATCGAAGCTTTTCCGCGCGCAGCCACCCGAGGCCTGCCTGTTCATCGCGTCGAGCATCGACGGCCTTCGGGCCGTCAGGCATTGGCCGCGTTGGAGATCGTGCGCGGCCTGGCAAATGAGCTATGCCCTCAGTGGCAGGAACGGTTCGCAGCGGTCACCGGCAAGGCCGGAGGGAGGTTCGCCCATGTCGAACGCCCATGAACTGGCCCGCGGCCACAAGCGGTTGCTGCCGCTGATCGAGTATGCCCTGAGCGAAGGATGGGAGGTCGTTCGTACCCCAGGTGGACATCTCAAGTTCACCCGGCCGGGACTGCCACCGATCTTCACCAGCGCCACCGCCAGCGACCACCGAGCGGGGCTCAACGCCCGCGCCATGCTGCGGCGAGCCCAGCGTGGGCTCGAACCCTCGGAGCTTCCTACGCAGGAAGGAGATGGCCATGCCTGACATCTCCCCCCAGGACGTTGCAAACAAGCTCCTGAGCGATGGCTTCACGCGCAGCGGCCCCGTCGCGAACAGCTTGAGTGATCCGATTGAGGATACGCCGATGGTCGTGACGCTCGATGAGTTGCGACCGTATGAGCTTGATCCGCGCCTCACCCGCAACCCGCTTTACGACGACATCAAGGCCTCGATTCGCGAACGCGGACTCGACGCTCCCCCGCCCATCACCCGGCGTCCGGGCGCGGATCACTACATCATCCGCAACGGCGGCAATACCCGTCTCGCGATCTTGCGCGAACTGTGGAGCGAGACACGGGACGAGCGCTTCTTCCGCATCGCGTGCCAGTTCCGGCCGTGGCCGGAGCGTGGAGAAATCATTGCCCTGACGGGCCATCTCGCGGAAAACGAGCTGCACGGCGGCCTGTCGTTCATCGAGCGCGCATTGGGCGTGCAGAAAGCCCGGGAACTGTATGAAGAGGAAACCGGCAAACCCTTGTCCCAATCCGAGCTGGCACGCCGCCTCAAGGCGGACGGCTATCCCGTGCCGCAACCCCACATCAGCCGGATGCAAGAGGCCATCCAATATCTGCTGCCCGCCATCCCGACCGTGCTTTACGCCGGCCTGGGGCGGCACCAGGTCGAGCAACTGACCAGCCTGCGGCGCGCCGCCGACAGAGTCTGGTCGGCCCGCAATCGCCAGGCCCACTCCCACCTCGATTTCCCCACGTTGTTCCAGGACGTGTTGGCACTGTTCGACAGTGCGGCGGGCGGCTTCAGCGTTCAGCGCGTCCAGGACGAACTGGTCGGCCAGATGGCCGATCTGCTCGACATGGAATACGACACGCTGCTCTTCGAGATTACCGACTCGGATCGGCGCTGGCAGGTCCTCAGCAGCGAGCCTGCCGGCGAACCCGAATCACCTCCCGCACCAGCACCATCCCTGTCGTCGCCATCGACAGCGTCGACCGGGCAGCCATCTTCGCCCCCGCCACCGGAGCAGGCATCGACGACGCCTTCGGCACCGGCTGTCGCGCCACCCGCCAACGATACGCCGTCGGCCGCTGCTGCTCCCCAAGCCCCGACTGCACCGGGTACGCAGGAATCCGACGATGCGCAGCGTGCCACCCTGTTGCAGGAGCACATCGTATCGCCAGCCGGCACAACCGAGCGGCTGCAATCCATCCAGCGCCTGGTCGCGGATCACACCGGCGAGACGTTGCCGGATTTCGAGCGCAACGTCTTGCAGTCGATCCCGATTCAGGCAGGAAGTCTCTATCCGATTACCGACGTCTGGTACATCGAACCCGCGCTGGACGACCCCGATCGCCTGCGCACGCATATCGCGCAGTTCGCCCGCGAGATTGCCGGCGAAGCCGCTCTGCAAGACCTGGTCGAGGCGTGCCAGGAAGGCATCGGTTTTCGATGCCGGCAGCCCGAGGCCGAGCCAACACCCGATCGGCACGCCCAGGCGACGCTGGCACTGCTGCATGCCCTGAGCACGCCTTACTTGGCGACCGATCAGTCGGTCACGAGCATCGATCTTTCGATTCTCACCGAAATGCTGGGAGCGCTTCTACAAGGTACCCCGGCAGTCACCGGAGCGCAGCAAGGCTTGCCACACAGGCTCAGCGACAACGCCCTGGTGAAACTGTTCCGCCTGCTGCGGCTTGCCCGTCGCTTGAGGGACATCGAGTCCGGCATCGCCGATGGCGACCATGCCATCACCGGATCATGAGAGGCGTAGCCATGTCCGGACCTCACCCACTTAACCAGGCAGTGATCGCCCAGGCACTTCATGATCTACGCAACGGCCAGTTGCGCCGGGCCAAGTCGATGGGGTTCGACGACAAGGATCTGGATGCCCTCAAGCATCCCGCGATGGCCAGCGTGCTGGCCAACGCCAACGTGTCGTGGTGCTCGGTAGTCGTCAACCGCGATGTGCTGCGTCGTCTGCTGCACCAGGTAGAAGACGTCACCGAGGAGGTGGTGAAGATCGATCGGCTACTGCGCCTGGGCGCCAGCACGGAGCTGATCAGCAAATTCTTCGGCTTGACCCACCAGGAGATCGCCTTGCGTCGCAGTGTCATCGGCCTGCCGAAACGCAAGGGGCGGCATCCGGTATTGACCGAGGAACAGGACACCGACCTGTGGAAGCGCTGGTCCTCGACAGTGAAGGAGCAGGAAGTCGACAGCAACGACGACATGGGAATGCTGGGCGTCGCGGCGGATCTCGCCGAGGCCACTGGGCTGCCTCTGTCCGTGATCTGGAATGCCTTGCGCGGATGGATCGATGAAGGGCTGACCTGATGACGGATGGGCCACACCCTACGCGCGGCCCCGTCCGGCTGGGCGAGCTGTTCGAGCAGGCGCTCGGCCAACTGGCACCTCAACAGCCGCCGCCGGCCCCATCTGCAGTCTCACCACCGACCGACGGCTTTCTCTATAGTGGCAATCGACACGACAGCGTGCCGCGTGCATTGCTGCTGGACCGGCGCCTGACACCGCTTGAACGCAACGGCTGGCAGGTGTTCCGCCTGATGCTGGCGGACGACGGCATCACCGCCATGCCCACCTACGACCAGCTTGCGCCTTGGCTGGCCTCCATGCCTTGTGCCGAGAGGGCATCGCACGAGACGGTGGCCCGAGCGCTGACCGTGCTGCGACTGACGCGCTGGATCAGCCTGGTGCGGCGCCGGCGTGATCCCAGAAGCGGGCGCATTCAGGGCAACCTCTACGTCCTGCACGACGAACCGCTCACCCCTTACGAAGCCATCCAGCTCGATGCCGATTATCTGGAGTTGGTCAGCCAGGCACTGACGCATGCCAGCAAATCCGTCCAGCGCGTGGGCGCGACCACCCTGCAGGAGTTGACGCAAGACCCCATGCTCAGCGGCCGAGTGCTGCCGAGTCGCCTGGAGATTCTGTCACAGCGGCTGTCAGCGCAGGGCTGGAACGGCACATCGAGTTATCCACAGGGCGGCGGCGAACACGATTCCGAAGACGGCTCCGACGACCGTCTTCGGAATCTGGCGAACCTCTCTTCGGATTCCGAAGCAGGCCGGAAAAGCCCGGAAAACGGCGCACTTCGGAATCCGAAGTCGGACCGTACAGTACGTATAAAAGAAAGTATTAAAGAAGTACGTACAGTACCGCGCGCGCAAGAAGAACGTCAGCAACTGCAGTTGCCCAGGCGCTTCCTGGCGCTGAAGGCGGAGCAGCAGAACGGCGCGCTGGCCGCGATGCAGTCAGTGGATCACGATCTGCGGCAAGCCCTGCTGGACGAATGGGATGCACGCTGCGCCTCCACGACGGTCCGCAATCCCACCGGCTACCTGTTCGGCATCATTCAGAAGGCCTTACGGGGAGAATTTCGCACCTGGGCTGCACAGAAGGCGCCTGCGGCGCCAGTCAACAGGACACCAGAGCCCGATCCGCCGCCCGCCACACCTGCTGATGCGGAAGTCGCGAAAGCTCATCTGGCGCGCCTGCAGGAACTGTTGCGCTCGACCTGACACGCCCGCGAGCCGGCACGGCGTCGAGAGTCATCAGCCCGGAAGCTGCTCTGCAATGTCCAAGGTGTTCCACCGTCGCCTATACCCCGGGTATAGCGGAACACACCGCCTTCCGCCCGCAGCGGCCCTGATCCACACCGTGCTCCCCCGGCAGCATCCACTGAGCGCCATGGACGCCTATACCCCGGGTATAGCGCAACACGCAGCCTTCCGGTGCGGCATCGCAACGGTGCTTCCGAACGATGCGCGCGGCTGGCCGCTCCGACAAATCAGGCAAGCGGCGGGTTCGGTTTGATGACTGACGGCCTTCCGGCCAACCCGGATGCTGACGACTCATTCATCACCGAGAGTCGTCACCATGGCCCAAGAGAACAATGCCACCGAATCCCTTCAGTTGAACCTGGGATCGCTGCGCAGCGCGATGTCCCTGACCCTGCACACCCACCATGCGTCCCGCATCTGGCATGGCCGCGCCCCGGCCGAAGGCAGGCCCGGCATCATCGGCCTTAACGGCTTTGTCTCCATCATGAACAAGCTCAAGCGCGGCGCCGAACAGGACGACCCCTATTCGGACTGGTGGATGCTGCGCATCGAGGACAAGCTATCCACCACCAAGGAACAGCTCCAGACCCTGCGCCAGCAAGTAGACCAGGCACTGGCCGGCGTGCCGCCTGCGTTGAGCCTGGGCGAGAACCTCAACGTCCAGCCGGTCAAGCTGCCGCTGTTCGTGTCCTCGCAGTTGGGCTTCATGGCGGTGTATCTGCTGGCGGACTACGACGATCTTGCCCGACGTCTGATCCTGGCCCACCACACCGCGCTGATCGATCGCTCGACGCTCGAACGCTGGCTCAACGACGGCGCGCACTCATTGCGCAGCCTGTTCTCGCTGGCGCAGCAGTACCGGTATTCCGGCACCACGCGCGACGACTTCGCGGCGAAGAATGCCGCAGCACGGGCGGCGCTGGAAAAGTACGGTGAATTGCCCCAGGACGTGCTCGAAGGTACCCGGCGCAGCCGCTTCGCGCCGCCGATCGCACGCCGTGGCCTGCAGCAGCGCACCGCCCCCGAAACCGAACCAGCCGGCGAGCCGGATGCTGCGGCAGACCCCGCCGAAGCGGCGTCATCCGACGAGGGTGAGCCGACATGACGATGCGCGATCCGAACCAGAACCGGCACTTCCAGTCCCTGGAACAGGCGGACTTCATCCAGTTGGAACAGGCGGGCTATCTAAAAGGCCTTTTAAGGGCTTTTAAGGGTAAAGGGGATCTCGAAGACTGGGCCAACCGGTGTCACGCGCTCAGGGATGAGCTGATTGACCTGGCGCAGCGGCGCGTGCTGGCGCAGGCGCGAGGCTATCCCTTCCGTCTGCTGTCCATTGAACTGGCCCAGCAGCGTACTGGCGCAGGCACGACCTTTCTGCGCTGGCGCAAGCAAGACCGCTCGGCGATGGGCGTCGCCCTCTGGCAGGAGGTCATGGCCTCCACGGCCACGCCGGTGAATCTGCTGGAGGATCTGCTCGCGCTGGAACAGCAGCGCATCGCGCTGAACATGCAGATCAGTCTACTGCACACCCTCGGCCGGCAGGCCCAGGACTGCGCCGGCAAGATGGCCCAGGCCGAGGACGCTTATCTGCGCCGGCTCAAATCCATTCCCGCCGCAATGCACGATCGGTGATTGCGCCAGGCATCCCTGCACGCGCCCGGGGCCGACTTGGCACGGGTATTTCAACCACCACGGAGATCACAACATGAGCACGCATTTTTCTGGAGAAGGCAACATCGGCTCGCCACCCGAGTACCGCGAGTTCCCGAATGGCAACGACGAACCCAGTCGCCTGCTGCGCCTGAACGTCTATTTCGACAACCCGGTGCCCAAGAAGGACGGCACCTTCGAGGACCGCGGTGGCTTCTGGGCGCCGGTCGAAATCTGGCACCGCGATGCCGAGCACTGGAAGGATCTGTACCAGAAAGGCATGCGCGTTCTGGTCATCGGCCGCATGGAGCGCGAACCCTGGGAGGACAAGGATGAGAAGCCGCGCGAGACCTGGCAGATCAATGCGCGCAGCGTCGGCATCCTGCCGTACCGGATCGAGTCGGTCACGCTCAGCCCGAAGCCGGCATCAGCGGAGCAGCCGCCACCGTCGGAGTAGGCGCATCTCCAGGGGCGAGCCTACCGAGGCTCGCTCCGTCTTCCTGTCTTCGGGAAGCGAGGTTCCACCAACATCCACCGCGTTTTCGCGCGCCCAGCGCAAGAAGCTCCAGTACACATCAACACTTCGCACGCCCAACGCCCCCGGTCGGATATGCCGCCGTTTCCGTGATCAAAGCGGGTGCCTGCACATTCCTCTTGTTTGCGGTGAGGTTCGCAACATCCAGACATGCTGCTGCCCAGATACATCGGCAATGTGATTTGGATGGACAGGCATGCGGCTATTTCTCTGCGAAAAACCTTCGCAAGGCAAGGACATCGGGCGCCTGTTGGGCGCAAGGCAGCGCGGCAATGGTTGCCTCAACGGCCCCGGCGTTGTCGTGACGTGGTGCATTGGCCACCTTGTCGAAGCCGCGCCGCCGGAAGCCTATGACGAACAGCTCAAGCGCTGGACGATCGAGCAGCTTCCCATTATTCCCCAGCACTGGCGGGTTGAGGTCAAACCCAAGACCGCAGCGCAATTCAAGGTCATCAAAGACCTTCTGAGCAAGGCGACCGAACTGGTCATCGCCACCGACGCCGATCGCGAAGGCGAACTGATTGCGCGCGAGATCATCGATCTCTGTGGCTATCGCGGCCCCATTCAACGGCTGTGGTTGTCAGCACTGAACGACGCCTCGATCCATGCCGCGCTCGGGAAGCTGAAGCCTTCGGGCGACACGCTGCCCATGTATCACTCGGCGCTGGCGCGCTCCAGAGCGGACTGGCTGGTGGGGATGAACCTGAGCCGCCTGTTCACCCTCCTGGGGCGCCGGGCCGGCTATGACGGCGTGCTGTCGGTCGGACGCGTGCAGACCCCCACGCTCAGACTGGTGGTCGATCGCGATCGTGAAATCGCGGCCTTCGTCTCCGTCCCGTTCTGGTCCATCGAAGTGGCGCTGTCCTGCACAGGCCAGACATTCACCGCGCAGTGGCTGCCGCCATCGGCCAGTACCGACGATGCAGGCCGTTGCCTGCAGGAGCCTGTTGCGCAGCAGGCGGCGCAGCGCATCCGCGCCGCTGGCGCTGCTCAGGTGATTTCGGTCGAGACCGAACGCATGCGCGAAGGCGCGCCATTGCCGTTTGATCTCGGCACCTTGCAGGAAGTGTGTTCCAAGCAGTTCGGCCTCGATGTCCAGGAGACGCTAGAGATCGCCCAATCCCTGTACGAGACGCACAAGGCCACCACCTATCCACGCAGCGACTCCGGCTATCTTCCCGAAAGCATGCACGCCGAAGCGCCCACGGTGCTCGACAGTCTGCTCAAGACCGATCCGAGCCTGCGCCCGATCATCGACCAGCTCGACCGCACCCAGCACTCGCGCGCCTGGAACGACGCCAAGGTGTCGGCCCACCACGGCATCATCCCCACGCTCGAACCGGTGAATCTGTCGGCGATGAGCGAAAGAGAACTGGCCGTCTACCGCATGATCCGCGCCCACTACCTGGCGCAATTTCTGCCGCCGCATGAGTTCGACCGCACGACGGCAAGACTCTCCTGTGGCGACCAGGCACTGCAGGCCGTGGGCAAGCAGGTGGTCGTGCCGGGTTGGCGCCTGGTGCTGGCCGAACCACAGCCAGACGATGCCGGCGATGACACAGCACCCCGCAGCCAGGTGCTGCCAGCGCTACACCAAGGGCTGGCGTGCCAGGTGGCCGGGGTCGATCTGAAGGCGCTCAAGACGCTGCCGCCGCGCCCGTACACCCAAGGTGAGTTGGTCAAAGCGATGAAAAGCGTCGCCAAACTGGTGTCAGACCCACGCCTGAAACAGAAATTGAAAGACACCGTGGGCATCGGCACCGAAGCGACCCGCGCCAATATCATCGGCGGCCTGTTGAGCCGTGGCTACCTGATCAAGAAAGGACGGGCCATCCGCGCCTCGGATGCCGCCTTCACGCTCATCGACACCGTGCCCGCCGCGATCGCAGATCCCGGCACAACCGCGGTGTGGGAACAGGCGCTCGACATGATCGAAACCGGACAGCTCGCGCTCGATACCTTCATCGACAAGCAGGCGGCCTGGGTCACGCAGTTGATTGCGCAGTACCGTGGCACCTCGCTGTCCATCAAGATTCCCCAGGGGCCAGCATGCCCGCAGTGTGGCGGTGCCACGCGCCAGCGCAGCGGCAAGAGCGGTCCATTCTGGTCCTGCGCGAAATACCCCGACTGCAAGGGAACGCTGCCCATCGAATCGGGCAAGCGTGCCGCGCCGCGCAAGCGCCGCGGTGGCCCGAAGACCTCCTGAAAGACAGCGAACCCGTCGTCGCGTTGACCACCCCCGGCAACGTGACCACCGCCCCGCAGCCCTGCGAGGCTCCCAGCACGCGATACCTTCTGTTGCGGTGTGCGCGCCCCTTGCGAGGGGCGAGAAGGCCTTTTTTCCTCGAATCACGCACCGCGTATTCCCTCGATCAGTAACAGTCCCGCCCGCTGCGAAGGGTCTCCTGATGCCTTGCCTACCATGGAGGTCGAGGCATCAGGAGACCCTTCAGGGTTGGCGGTATTCGACACCGGCGCCCACCGGTGAAAAGAACGGGCTCCCTTTGTGCGCGGATGTGCGCCAGACGATGCCGGCCCCAACCACGACAAGGGCCGGGTGAATGCTGAGACAGCGAACGGTTCCACCGACGACCGCAACCTGAACCAGTACACGGGTGGTCTCCTCCTCCAAGCCGAAGGCGCCCAGCCTTCGGCGTGTTTTCTCCTGCGCATCCGCCATGACGACCCGGCAATCCCGCCTCGGTCACACGAACAGGAGACACCCGAACGAATCCTCAACCACAAGCCGGCCGCCGATGCGCCGCGCTACAAGGCGATTGGCAATTCGGCCTGGCTGGGCCGGCGCCTGCTGCAGACTCTGGACAACGCGGGGCGCACGACTGCGCATTGATCAGCGACACCACGCAACGGCAGGCGCATTGTCGGGCCTGCATCGCTGATCCGTCAGCCGTTGCCAGCAGCCACGGTCGTGCAGGCTGCGTCGCGGACCCTCCGCGCCGACCGCCCTTGTCCGCATCGCATCGTGCCGCGGACACGCGCCCATCCCGGGCGTCGATGCTGCTTCTCTCCCTCGGGCCGACCGGCCCATTCCCCTTCCCACCGGCATCCGCCTGTTCAGTGCCCCGTCGCACCGGGCAGCGCTGTGCCTGTCCGGTGCAAACCATTATCCAAGGAGTCATCTCATGAGAACCCTTCGTCTCAAGACCAACCAGCACAGCCTCATCGCCAATCTGCGCCATGCGTTCAACCAGGGCTCGATGCTGGGCGAACTGTTACAGAACGCCCGCCGCGCCCAGGCCAGCGCGATCCACATCACGGTGAACCAGGACAGCCTGACCATCACCGACGATGGCATCGGCATTAGCGACCTGCAGACCTTGATCTTCATCGCCGAATCCGGCTGGGACAAGCAACTCAAGGCGCGCGAGAACGCCTTCGGCCTCGGTGTGCTCTCGACCTTGTACTTCGCCAAGACTCTGACGGTGCATTCGCGCGACAAACTGTTCAGCGCGCGAACCGCCGAGATCATTGCCGGCGAGCCGATCGAGGAAGACATCGCAGGCTCCCATCTGGAGGGCACCGCCATCCACCTCGAAGGCGTCAAGCCGGTGCAGGCCGGGCAGGATCTGCCCACCTGGGTGGAGCACGAGCTCCAGCGTCTGTGCGAAGCCTTTCCGGTGCCGGTCTGGCTCAACGGCGCTGAAGTGCCACGCCCGTTGGCGAAGCCCGATCTGCACTGGCGCGAGACGTCCATGGGCAAGGTCTTGATCAATCTGTCCGGTACGCGCACGCAGTGGCGCTGCTTTCTTCAGGGACTGCCCATCGGCGGACGACCTATCGACAGGCTGCCCACGAGCCAGGAACGCCAGGTCGTCCTGCTGCCTGACAACACGCTGGCGAAGCTCCCGGATCGGCAGCACCTGCTGAACGAGACGGAAGATCATCCACGTATCCAGGCTGCGGTCGATCAGGCCTACCGCGAGGCACTGATCGAGAAGAAGCAGGCGCTTGCCGCCAGCGACTTCGTCACGCACTACGCGCATGTCTGCCTCAACTCGTCGAACGCCGATCTGCTCAACGACGTGCCCTTCGTTCCTCTGTCCTGGTTCCGGGACTGGGACGAAGAGCCGGCCGGCTATCGTCAATACTGGCGGCGTTATCTGGGCGGAAATGGCGTGATCGCCCAACAGGCCCTGGAAGTGCTTGGTGTCTGGCAGATCGAGCCCGACGACGAAACCGCGCCGACCGCCGAGATCTACCTGGAAGCGGCCAAAGCGTATGTACTCGACGAGCCCGGTCTGGATGACGGCCACTGGCTCAAGCGTCTGATCAAGGTCGTCAGCCCTGAGCAGGTGCGCATCAGAACCGGCACCACCTTGCATCGAGAGGTCAATCCCGGACTTGCCGACTACGAGGTGGAGCTGGAATTGGTCGATACCCTGCATGTCGGGCTGGAGGGCCATCTCGGGACGGTGGAGTACGCAGTGGAGGCCGTGCGCAAGGGATACACGCTCTACCTGACCCCCTCGGCGGGGGCCAGAACCGGGCTGGTCTGCGACTATGTGTTCGACGATCGCTACGGTGAGGATCGTGAAGACGAGGACGCACTCCTGATCGAAACCTTCATCGCCGTAGGCTGCTCGTCATCAGCCGATCGCGTGGTCCAGGCGCTGCTGCCGTACGCGCTGCGCCATGGCGTGCAACCCAAGCTGGCCGGCGCCACCGTGCGCCTGGTCTTCGATGACACCGGCAAATTGCAGGCGGTCACTGCCTGATCGGTGCCATCTCTCCACGCCCCCGATTTCGGGGGCGTTTTTTCTTCTTGTGGGCCGACGAAAAACCGGTTCTCGCTACCGGGTGCGGGCGAATCCGGCTGTGCTGATTTCCCGTTTCCGGATGACGCGGACAGTACCAGAACCGATGCTGGCATCCGCTGTTGCCGACATTGTCGGCTTCGCCAGCAGCCAGGGTTTCAGGCTGCCGTGGAGCTTGCTCCATGCCACCCGCCAGTTCGCCGTCGCATCGCTCGGGCGAACGCTGCCCATGCGGGCATCGATGCCTCTTTCTCCAACCTACGGGATGAGCGCTTCGTCCCGCAGGGGCGTGGCGTTTCCCGACTGATCTCAAGGAATGTCCATGGAAACCATCATCACGCAAGACCGCATCACCCTGAAACACCTCAAGGTCGCGGATTTCGCCAGCGAAGAGACGCTGTGCTTCACTGCCACCGTCCTGTTCGATGGCGTTGCCATTGCCGATGCCCGCAACGACGGGCACGGCGGTTCCACCTTCATCCGCGCACTCGGCGGTCAGGCTGCACGGCTGGCCGAGGCCGAAGCCTTCGCCAGGAGCCTGCCCCCCGACATGCTGAAAGGTGGCATCTCCGGCGAGGACGACGACCCGCTGGTCATCGACATCACGCTCGACTACCTGGTCGATCATCTGGCTGAAGCACAGCATGCCGAGCGCAAGCTGCGCACCGCCTACACCCGCGACATCGCCAACAAGGTGCTGTTCATCAGGGACGGCAAGCTGCTGTTCCTGAAAGGCATCAAGCTCAAGGCCATCGCCGACCGCGCCGGGTACTTCGCGGCGCTGCGCGCACGGCAGGAAACACCCATCGTCATTCTGGCCGAGCTGCCACCAGACGAGGCTTTCGCCTTGTGGAAGCAGCATGTCCTGGGCGGCGAATCGTCCTGATCCCCAAGGCTTCCCGAGCCTCCACAGCCCCGCGATTGCGGGGTTTTTTTCGTCCATCAATCGGGACGCCTCGGATTCCCATTTGCGCATGACGCCGGCGCGGCGCTGGCTGAATCTGCCTGCATGTGTCGCTGACCTGGTCAGCACCATGCCAGCAGCCAGGGTTTCAGGCTGCCGCGGGATTTCCCTCCCGTGCGACCCACACCAGTCCGCCATCGCATCGAGTCCGCGGACGCGCGCCTTCATGGTGCCGATGCCGATTCATCCACCGCCAGCGGGAGCTGCCATCCCGTCAGGGGCAGGGCCGCCTCGCTTCTTAAAGGAGTCCGTCCATGTTCCAGCAAAGCTCGTTCGGCCACTTGGCCCTGATCTACGCAGGCAAACACCTACCCCTCGAAGTGCTTCACAGCGCCGCCGGCCACTACATCGGTACGCGCGACATCGAAGGCCCCGTCTCCCGCGAGTCGGCCGAGTACTTCCGCAGTTCGGCGGCAGCCCAGCGAGCCCTCGACCGAGGCGGCTGGACCCAGCTGCCCACCCCTTGATCCCCATCCATGAGGAGACCGTCATGAATCAGCTTCTACCAACCGACGTCGTCGATCAGATCATGCGTGAAACGCGCCATTTCGAGCGTGCGCCCGAGGCCTTTTTCGAGGCTTGGAAACGCGGTGCGGAAATCGCCGGGCCCGAGTGGTTTGGCGATGGCACCCGCGAAGGCCTGCGCCGTGCCGCCAGCAAGTGGGACTTGCGTCCGAACCTGCTGGAACTCAACGACGCCCTGGGCGTTTTGAGCGGCGGACAGCGCATGTTCCTGTCCGCGATGGTGAGCTTCTACAACTCGCGCGAGGGCGCCGCGATGCTCAAGCGCTGCGGCTTCGAGGGGCTTTCCGACCTCGGTGGCCTGGATCTGGAGCGGCGTCAGGTGATCGCCGATCTGGTACTCAACTACAGCGGCTGGTAGGTCCGAACGACCGACCACCGCCATTTTCTCAACCCCCAGCGAGGGACATCCGTCCCTTCGGGGCGGTGTCCCTCCATTCTTCCCACAGGAGCGACCCATGTCCCGAAATCCATCCTTTGCCGTCGTCCTCGAAGGAGGCCTGGTGCAGGCCATCGTCGTGCAGGACTGGCCCGATCATCTCCCGCTGCCGCCATTCGCGGTAGTGGACTACGACACCGAAGGCGCGGCCGACGACGAAATCGTCTGCTTCGACATCGGCAACTCCGAAGCCGAAGCCCTGTGCCGCAGCAACACCCCCACGGTGTTCGAGTCCTTGCCGGACGCGCTGTCACCACGGGTTGTGCTTGCCGCACTGGGCGAGCCCGTCCTGGATGACGCACCCGAACCGCTGGCGATCGCCCGCCGGGTGCGGCAGAACGTCCTCGATCTGGATGCCCGGATCAACACCAGCGAGCAGGCACCGACGGGCGACGACTACAACGCGCTCTACGTCCTGGCCAACTGCGGCCTGATCGAACTGCTGAAGTCTCTGGGCGACCCCACCGACTTCGGCGAATAGCGCTTTTCCCACCATTGCCCGAAGCCACGGTTTCGGGTTCATCCCCGCGGATGCCATGTCCGCAGGGGCTGGCTCCGCATCACCAACCAGGAGCCACCCCCATGGCAAACAACTACTACGACGCCACCGGCGTCCTCGTTCTCGACCAAGTCACCCCGGTGATTACCGCGCTGTTCGGCGGTTTGAAGCTGGATGCCTCATACCCCGGCAACGGCGAGGTCTACATCGCCCAGATTGCCGAAGACAGCGGCGCGCATTGGGACGATGTCTGCGAAGACCTCGTTGCACTGGCCCAGTCGCTGGGGCTGTCCGTGCCCAGCGAGGGCCCTCCCACGATGGACGACGTTCTGGCCGTGCTTTCCAGGCATTTCGGCACCGACCAGGACGAAGATCTGCAGCATCTGATCGAACACCATCGTTTCGAGGATGACTCGGATCTCGACGCGCTGTTCCTGATCGCCACGCGACTCGACGATGGTCACGGCCTCAAGGAGATTCGCTTCGAGGGTTGCTGGTATTGCAGCAAACCACGCCTCTTCAACTTCGGCGGTGACGGTTCTTTCATCAGCCGCGAGTTCTCGGTCTTCGGTGCCTCCGGTCAGGTGCTCGATCTCGGCAACCGTATCCGGCAAGCCCTTCTGATTCAGAACCTGGAGGCTGCTGCCAATCTGTTCGCCCGGGAAACACAACGCCTGCTCGCCGGCATCACCGACGAAACGCAGCGCCGGCAATTGCAACACCGCCTGTCCGAGCTGTTGAGCTGACAGGCCGCGATACGACGCTTGATCCATACCGGTGCCGCCTGCCGGCACCACTTCCTTTCCCACTGGGTCGATCCCCGGTGGGGGTTGGCCCTGCGTCACCCCTCACCGGAGAATCAAACCATGGACCATTCATCCAATCCTTTCGCCCGCGGCTACTACGGTTTCGAGATTCGGCGCCTTGCCGTCATCAGCTACGACGAGCGCCACCCGCAAACCTTTCTGCCGCTGCATCCATCGCAGGCTCATCTACCCGATGAAAAGGTGGCGTACCAAGCGTGCATCTTCAACGATGATTTCGTGCTGATCACCGAAGGCCAAACGGTGCCCGCCGAACTCGATGCCTTGTGCGGCGGCAGCGGCGCCGTGCAGGCCGTGTACCACAGCATCTATGGCCGAACCCTCGATAGAGGCTTCATCCATGTGGGCGACAGCTACACACTGGAATATGCCCAAGCGGTGGTGCGCAATCTGCAGTTCGAGACGGGCTTCTACAGCCGTGCCTGGGAGATCAGCACGGCCCACATCACCGAAGCATCGGGCCGCTACCTGTGCGAACTGGCGGATATCGCCACACCGAGCGGGTTCCTGTTCGTCGCCTTTCGCATCCCGTACAGCCCAGCCATCGGCGTCAAGCTGATCGCCACACCCTGGACGGATGAGAACCTGATGCACGTCGAAGGCATCACCGCCGAGCAACTGCGCCGGGAGCACCTGTCCAAGGGCATGCCCGAGGATCTGGCCGACGTACTGGCGCTGGCCGGACAGGCTGACGTCAGGGTGCTGGTATTCGATGCTGATGCCAACGAGCTGGACGGTCTGACCGTCTTCGAGGAAGAGGACGACACCCCCTCTGTGGACACCTGACCAGTCATGTCCCCCCGAGCCCCTCCGATGAGGGGCTTTTTTCTGCCTCGGGAATGCGGTGCAGGCCGGTTCGGTTTATCGCAGGCCGGGCCGGCCAGGCTCTGCCATCCTGCTGCCATGTTCGCTGGCGTAGCCGGCAACATCCCAGGCGGTCAAGGCCATCGAGACCGCGGCATGCCGATCGCGTGCTGGCTTTCATCCTCTTCTGGACGCACCGCGTCCATCCAATCCACCCACTTGGGACAACCCGCCCCCTGTGGCCGGGAAGTCCCTTTTTTCTGGAGATTTCCCATGGACCATCAACTCATTCGTCAACAACTCCCGACGCTGGTTTCCGGCCATGTGCCGTCCAATGCCCGCGGCTTCAAGTTCGTCATCTTCGACGGTGAGCCCAAGGTATCGACGATGGGCTTCCATATCGATCCCAAGCCTTTTGAAGGCAAGGTCATCGCGAGCACAGACGAGGCCATTGTCGTCAAGACCGGACGCACCCAGTTCATGGTGCTCGACCGGTCGCGCGTGACCGAGGAACCCGACGAAGGTGCCAAGGTACAGGTCGAGCCTTATGCCAGACGCCGCTTCGACGGCTTGCGAGCGGATACCCCCGAGGAACGCACCGAGTACACCCACGACGGCCAGCCCTACAAGCTGCAGACGTTCGTGCTCGGTTCGGCTCCGGCGAAACTGCCGGTCCCGCAGCCGCGCTGCCTGGAACTGCAGCAACTCATCGAGCAGTTGGAAACGCTGCCGGCGCCCGACGGCTACCGGCGCATCACGCACCTGTTGGTCGATGCTGGCGCGTGCGACTTCACTTGGGTCGATCCACTGCCCAAGGACATCATCGCCACGCCGCCGGCCATCAGTTTCAACGTGGTCACGGCGAAGTTCCAGGGGCGCGTCACCGTGCTGTACGAACGAGGCGACGATCTCTATGCGGTGGAACTGCACCGCGACGGTGAGCTGGTGGAGCGCGTGGATGAGGTGTTCTTCGATGACCTCGGCAACACGTTGGAACGCCTGATCGACGATGGCAGTTGGCGCCAGATTCGCGTCAGCACCGTGCAGAAGCCCGCACGGCGCAAGCCGCGGGCGGTATCCGCATGACTGCGCGAAGCGGCTGAGTCCGTCGGCGGCATTTCGTCCTTTCCGCACCGCCTTGTCGGAGCATTCATCCACCACGGCACTTGCCCCGGAAACTGGCCTCGCGCCAGCTTCCGGGGCTGTGCCTATCTGCTGGGAAATATCTCATGACCGTGTCGGCAGAACACTGAACCTGCCTCAGCCCCCCGGTTCCGCCGCGAGTGCGCACTTAGCTGGCCTGTTTTACCGAACGCCAGGACGACCTGTCCGACCCTGCCGAAGAGACCATCGGCTGCTATTGCGGCGATTGAATGCGGTCAGGCGACAGTACTCATTCCCGATGGTGTGCGAAGCCGCGCGGTGTGAGGCTTGCCCCATGCTTGCTGACGTTGTCAGCGACATGCCAGGCAACCATCGGTCTTCGAGGTTGCGGCGCGGCACCCGCCGCGTGACCGAGCCAGTTCGCAACGCATCCCTCCGTGCGAACGACCATCGGCTTGCCGGTGGTGGATGCACCTTCCTAGTCCATTCGCCTTATCAACCCACCGCGGGGTTACGCACCCCCCGCGCAGTCGGGTCCGGTGTGTCTCCGCTTCATTCCCATTGGAGATTCACCATGACCAATACGACTTCCAACGCGAAGAGCTACTTCGATCTTCACACCGAGGGCTACGCCCGCTTGCAGCGTGTCCGGGAGGTTCCTGTCCGTGGTGGCCGCCGTGCGCAGCCGTTCCTGGCTTGCACTGTCGCCGCACTCGTCGGGTCCGCCAAAGACCCCGTCACCCGCTACTTCGACGTCAAAGTCTCCGGTGCCGACGCCAAGAAATTGGTCGAGAGTTACATCGGCGTCGATGACCCGAGGCAGCGTCCGCTGGTCAAGTTCCGGATCGGCGATCTCTGGGGCGATGCCTTCATGCGCACCAGCGGCGACCGCAAGAATCAGCCGGCGGCCAGTCTCAAGGGCCGACTGTTGAAAGCCGAACTGATCGATCGTGCCGAACTGGCGCAGATCGAGCAGTACGAGCTGATCACCCGGGGTATCGGTTATCTCAACCGTCCGCGCGAGGTTACGCCGAAGGATGGCGATCCGTTCCTGTCGTGCTCCATCGGGGCGCTGGCCGGCCCGGTCGATGAGCCGGATTACCGGTACATCAACACCATCGTCGCCACTGCGGACGCCCAGCATCTGGTGCGCCGCTGCGTACAGGCCATCGAGGCCGAGCGCAAGGTGCTGATCGCCTTCCGTCTCAACGACATGAAGGCCGATGCGTACCTCCGCACCAAGGGCGAGCGTGCCGGCGAACCGGCGGCGAGCCTGGAATCCAAGCTGATCCACATCGGCCTGATCAAGATCGATGGCCAGCAGGTCTTTCCGGCCGCCGCACCGGCGCCCGTTTCCGAGGACGCTGCGGCGACCGAGGATGCGGATACCGCCGATGGCACCGTCGAGGCGCCGACCGCCGAGTCCGTTCAGGACGAACCCGTGCCGGCACCCGAGGCCGAGGAACCCGCACTCGCGGCTTCCTTCTGATCCACCCCCGCAAGGCCCCATTCCGGGGTCTTGCTTCTTATCCCCAACCTGCCTGCAGGCCACTGACGTGGCGCGTGGGCGTTCGTCTTTTCATCCCCGCAGTCCGTTCCGCACCGTGCGGATTCGGCTGCATAACAATCCCAGGAGAATGCCATGTCTCTCGCATCCCGTTTCGCACCGCGCTCACCGGTACTGCGCTCGGACCGTCCTCTGTTGGACGACCAGATTCGCGCCGTGGTGCCGTCGATCTTTGCGGAAACACCGCACGAAAGCCGTTCCCAGCGGTACAGCTACATCCCGACGGCCACCGTGCTGTCGGAACTTCGTCAGGAGGGATTCCTGCCCTTCATGGTGTGCCAAACACGTGTCCGCAACGAGGACCGCCGCGAGTACACCAAACACCTGATCCGCCTTCGCCACGCCAGCCAGATCAATGGCGACGAAGCCAACGAGATCATCTTGTTGAACTCGCACGATGGCACCAGCAGCTATCAGATGCTGGCAGGTCAGTTTCGATTCGTCTGCCAGAACGGGCTGGTCTGCGGCGACACGTTCGCGGACATCCGCGTGCCTCACAAGGGCGATGTCGCGGGCCAGGTCATCGAAGGTGCCTACGAAGTCCTGAAAGGCTTCGAGCGGGTGCAGGAAGCGCGCGAGAGCATGCGCGCGATCACGCTGGAGGCTGGGGAGGACGACGTTTTCGCCCGTTCGGCCCTGGCGCTCAAGTACGACGATCCGGACAAGCCCGCGCCTGTCACGGAGAGTCAGTTGTTGGTTCCCAGACGCTGGGACGATCGCAAGAGCGACCTCTGGTCGATCTTCAACCGCGTCCAGGAAAACCTCGTCAAGGGAGGGCTGACCGGACGCACTGCGAACGGCCGCCGCCAGCGTACCCGCCCTGTACAGGGTATCGATCAGAACCTGCGCCTGAACCGCGCCCTCTGGATGCTCGCCGAAGGCATGCGCCAGTTGAAGTCCTGAGCCACTACTCGGACCTCGCCCGTCAGGGCGGGTCCATTTTCTTCCTGACCCGTTGCGCGCCGCGCAAGACGGTTCCATTCATCACAAGGAGATATGCCATGGCTACAGCAGCCGTTCAATCCGATCCGCCCCTCATCGTCCGCGGCCAACTCGCCATCCGCACCATCCCGGGCCGCAACGGTCGGTTCACGGTCGGTCGCCTCACGACCCGCCTTGGACTGTTCCATGTGAAAGACCCGGAACTGGAGCAGTACCCCGAAGGGAAGTACGACGGTGAGTTCGTCATCCGCTACATCTATCCGAAGGCCTATCCGGTTGGCGATGGCATGCGCTTTGAAATCCGCGCCAACCTGGACGGCATGACCCTGTCGGGCATCGACAAGCTGAGCAAGGCCGAGGCTCGCGCCTTCGCCGCACAGGACGTCGATCCGCTCGATGAAGAGCTGGGCACGCCACCGGCGACAACGCCGGCAACAGCCGAGAAATCCAAGTCCCGGTCCAAGCCGGAGCCTGCGCCCGTGCAGGCATCGAAGGACCCGCTGGTCGATACCACGCCATTCGGCGTCGATACGCCGTCCGCCACCGTGGCCGCTTCGGATAGTCCCGAGAGCGACGACGCGGCGCTGTTCGGCATTCTCTGGCCGTTGGAAGAGTCGGTGAAACTTGACTCGACCATCGATCGCCGCACCCTGCGTCTGCAGATCGCGCGGCTCAACCAGTTGGGCTATGCCTTCGACGCCACGGCCCAGCAATGGAACCTGCAACTCGAACCGCAGGCTGCCTGATCGTCCTGCCGCATCCGCGGCATTTCATCCACCCGCCGGGGCAGCCCCGATGGGGAGGTTCCCGGCTATTTCAATCGAGGAGCTTCACCATGAGTCGGCACTACTTCGACACATTTCACAAAGGATTTTCCGTCACCGTACTACTCGGCTGGGATCGGCCGATGAACTACTTCTTCTTGGTCATCGAGAAGCCAACCGAGTTGATCGACGACACCATGAAGGTCGAGAGCGACGACTTCTTGTACAGCAATCTGCACGAGAGCGATCCGTTCAACCATGACCTGGACTACTACCGTGAGGTCTTGCGTCATTTTCAGATCCTTGTGCCGGAAAGCCTGTTCATCGAGGTCCAGCACGACGCTGAAAGGAATGTCGGCAACCGCGTAGTCAAGCATCAGGCCGACGGTTCGTTCACCGAACGTGAACTCTGAGTAGTCCGCGTTCTTTCATCCCTAACGGGGCATTCACTGCCCCTGCGGGTGGTGGTGCCCCTCACTCATTGAGGACTCCACCATGTCTGCATCTTCATCCCCACAGCTGCTGTACCGCATCGACGAATGCGGCGACGTGATGGCCGATGCCTGCGTCTGCGGCGAAGACGGCGATCTGGTCTTTCTGTCGGTCTGGGCGCGGGACACCGCGATCCAGCAGTTTCTCGCCCGGCTCACCTTGGGCCGCGACGAGGATGGACTGGACCAGTTCCATCTCATCACCGACCAGGGCGGCTCCGTGCCCGTGTTCGTTCCCTCGGTCGAGCGTCTGGAAAAGCGCTTGACCCGCAGCTATCGCCGCACCCTGTTCGGGTCGCTCGTCAATCTCTGGCTGTTCGATCGGCGCTGCATCCTGCCGGACAAGGCCACCACCAGCGCGCTCGCACTGTTGCCGCGCGCGGCGGCCGATCCTACGTCGCGCCTCTGGCTGCTCGTCAAGGAGACGTGCCCGCTGCCCTTGCTGGATCACTGGCAAGGGACGGTGCTGGCACTGCTGCGAGACCGCGACATGCTCCGCGACCTGCCGACGGCCCTCGGGCCGCTGCGTGGATTTCGTCTGGGGCTGGACGTGCCAGCGCTCACCGAAGCGCTGGGCAGCCTGATCCGCCAGGGCGTACTGACCGCCCATCCGCTCCCGCAGCCGGCGACCACCCAACGGTCGCTGGAAGCGGTGGCCTGACCCACGGCAGGTGCGTGTGACCGACACGCACCCGCTTTCCTTCATCCCCGCTACAGGAGATTTCTTATGGCACTCATGTTCCCGCGGCTCGCCCGCAACTTCATCAAGGCTGGATATTTTCCGACCGACGAGCCCACGCTCGAAAGAGCGCTCAGCGCACTGGCGCCCGGCGACGGGCCGATGTGCATTCTCGATCCTTGTGCAGGCGAAGGCGTCGCCATCGCGGAGGCTGCGCATGCCCTCGGGCGTGACCAGGTCACCGCCTATGCGGTGGAGTTCGACCCGGAGCGCGCCAACCATGCGCGTCTGCTCGTCGATCACTGCATCCAGGGCGACCTCATGGACACCTTGATCGCACGCCAGAGCTTCGGTTTGCTGTGGCTCAACCCGCCATACGGGGATCTGTCCAAGGATGCGAACGGCAACATCGGCTACGACGGCAAGGGCCGCGCACGGCTGGAAAAGCTGTTCTATCAGCGCACGCTGCAACTGCTGCAGTACGACGGCATCTTGGTTTTCATCGTCCCGCACTACGTGCTTGACCAGGAACTGGTCGGTTGGCTCACGCGGCACTTTGCCGATCTGCGCATCTACCGAGCGGTGGATACGCAGTTCAAGCAGGTGGTCGTGTTCGGTCGCCGGGTCCGCCAGCGCGAGCTGGTGGGCGATGAGGTCAAGAACGTCCGTGCTCGCCTGTTGCAGATCGGGCAAGGCGACCTGGAAGCGGAGGAACTGCCACCCGCGTGGCCATCGCTTCCGTATGCCGTCCCTGTCGCCCAGCACGAGCCGGAGCATTTCTACCGTCTGAGCATGGAGCCGGCGCAGTTCGCCGACGAAGTGCAGCGCCTGCATGGCCTGTGGCCGTCGTTCGAGACCCATCTGGGCGCCGCCCAGCAGTCCTTGCGCCGCCCGGCGCGCGCATTGTCCCAGTGGCACCTGGCACTGGCCCTCGCGGCCGGCGCGATCTCCGGTGTCGTGCAGTCGAAGAACGGCCGCACCCTGGCCGTGAAAGGCGACACCTACAAGCAGAAGGCGACGACCACCGAATATCGCGAGCGCGATGACGGTTCAATCGCAGAGACACGCATCCTCACCGACAAGTTTGTCCCCGTGATTCGTGCCTGGGACTTGTCCCCGGACTCGGCCACCCTCGGCCGGATTCTCACCATCCACTGATCGCATCGGGCGGCTCGCCGCCTTGCTTCATTCATCCACCAGAAGGAGAACTCCCATGCTTTCGCGTTTGTTCGCGCGGCGCGAGCCGCAAGCCCGTCCGTTGTTCGCCCTCGGTTCGCTGAGGCTGAGCGAGAAGGTGCACTGGTTGGCCAGCAAAGGCCTCATCGATCCCTTGCCTTATGTGCAGCGCCATGTGCGAGGCGATTGGGGCGATGTCGACGAGACCACCCGCCAGGTCAATGATGTGGCACTCGACCAGGACAATCCCATGATCTCTCGCTACAGGATCACGCCGCAGCTGCTGCTGATCGTGATGACCAGCGAGGATCACCGCACCACCGTGGTCCAACTGCCCGAAGAGCAGTCCTCGATCTAGCACCAGCCCATTTCATCCACCCACCGGGGTCATGTCGCCCCGATGGGGACGCCATGGCCCTTTCTTTCATCGAAGGAGCTATCACCATGGCAACTGTAATGTCCATCAGCGCGGCCCCCAATCTGCGCTTCTCGCCGGGTGCGACGGTCATGACCGTCGGCGTGGCCAATCTGGTCGAACAGGGACGGCTCAACCCGAGCCCGTACCTTCGCCGCCACCTCAGCGGCGACTGGGGCGACCTCGACGAGGACGATCGGCGATCGAACGATGCCGCGCGGGCATCGGGCGAGGCCCGGTTGCTCTCTTCGTACCAGGTCGATCCCGATCTGAAACTCTGGATCATCACTGAGTGGGACCGCAGCGTCACGACGCTGTTGTTACCCAGCGAGTATTGATTTCCGGGCGGCTGCGCGCCGTCCACCCACCTTCACCCCCAGGGGCATACATCGCCCCTGGGGGCGGTGCATGCCCCATTTTTTTGGAGCATCACCATGACCATGCAACTCGAAGCGGCCCCCGCCGCACCTTCCATGCCCGCCACGGGCGATCTGTTCAACCCTGCGGACAGCGAAAGCGATCTGTCTTTCAGCCTGCAGGATTTCGTCACCGAGTTTGGGGATGAGTTACTCGACTCCCTCAACCGGGCCAACCCGCCCGTTTACAACGGTGTGCCGCGCGCCAACCGCCAGCTCGTCCTCGCCAGCCTCAAGCGGCAGCTGTTCCCCGCCCAGGCCGAGGTCGTCCATGCGGCCGCCGAACTGCTCGTCAATCAGGGCGAGCGCGCGGCCATCGTCAATGGCGAGATGGGGACGGGAAAAACCACCGTCGGCATCGCGCTAGGGGCGGTGCTCAACGCGGAAGGCTATCGCCGCACGCTCGTCCTCAGCCCGCCCCATCTAGTCTACAAATGGCGGCGCGAGATCCTCGAAACCGTCGCCGGTGCGAAAGTCTGGGTGCTCAACGGCCCGGACACATTGCTCAAGTTGATCAAGCTGCGCGAGCAGTTGAACGTGCCGGCCGAAGGGCAGGAGTTCTTCATCATCGGCAGGGTCAGAATGCGGATGGGATTCCACTGGAAGCCCGCCTTCGTCCGCAAACGCACCCGTTACGGCATGGTCGGCGCCTGCCCGCACTGCGGGACGATGGTCACTGATCTCGACGGCGAGCCGGTCAGTGCTCTGGAGCTGGAGGCGGAAGAAACCCGCCGCAAGTGCCATGTCTGCGACGGCGCACTCTGGACGCTGATGCGGCCACGTAGCCTGTCGGGCAGTGATCAGTCCTCGGCGGTGCTGCGTGCGCTGAAGAGAATCCCGACCATCGGCGAGGCCACGGCCAACAAGCTGATGAAGACCTTCGGCGATTCGTTCCTGGCGTCGATGCTCGGCGACAACCTGCACAACTTCATCAACCTGATGGACGAGCGCGGGGAGTTGGTGTTTTCCGACCGGCAGGCGCAGCGCATGGAACGCGCCATGTCCTCAATGGAGTTCGGCTTCGGAGAAGGCGGCTATCAGCCCTCGGAATATGTGAAGCGGTATCTGCCGCAAAGCACCTTCGACTTGCTCATCGCAGATGAAGCCCATGAATACAAAACGGGTGGATCGGCGCAGGGCCAGGCGATGGGCGTCATCGCAGCCAAGGCACGCAAGACCGTACTGCTAACCGGTACCCTCATGGGGGGCTATGCAGACGATCTCTTTCATTTGCTGTTCCGGGCCTTGCCCGCGAGGATGATCGAAGATGGTTACCGCCCGAGCGCCAGCGGCAGCATGAATGCCGCTGCCATGGCGTTTATGAGGGACCATGGTGTCCTCAAGGACATCTATTCCGAGAGCAACGGGCCGGCCCACAAGACCGCCAAAGGCTCGAAGATCACCGTCAGAACGGTCAAGGCACCCGGGTTCGGGCCGAAAGGCGTACTGCGCTGCGTGCTGCCGTACACGATCTTCCTCAAGCTCAGAGACATCGGCGGCGTGCTGCCGCCGTATGACGAAGAGTTCCGGGAGGTCGCTATGGATGCCGGGCAGGCCGACGCCTACCGCAATCTGGCCGCCAGCCTGACGGCGGAACTCAAGGAGGCCCTGCGCAAGCGGGATACCACCTTGCTGGGCGTAGTCCTCAATGTGCTGTTGGCGTGGTCCGACTGCTGCTTTCGGGCAGAAACCGTGCGCCACCCGCGTACGCGCCAGGTCCTGGCCTTCACACCGGCCCAGTTCAACGAGCTGGAGATCATGCCGAAAGAGCGTGAGCTGATCGACATCTGCCGCGAGGAGAAAGCCGCGGGTCGTAAGACCCTGGTGTACTCCGTCTACACCGGCACGCGCGATACCACCAGCCGTTTGAAGATGTTGCTGGAGCAAGAGGGTTTTCGGGTGGCGGTACTGCGCGCAAGCGTGGATGCCTCTCGCCGCGAAGACTGGATTGCCGAGCAGCTCGATCGCGGGATCGACGTCCTCATCACGAATCCGGAACTGGTGAAAACCGGCCTGGATTTGCTGGAGTTCCCCACGATTGTGTTCATGCAGTCGGGGTGGAACATCTACACGTTGCAACAAGCCGCGCGCCGGTCATGGCGGATCGGCCAGAAGCAGCATGTGAAGGTGATCTACCTGGGGTATGCGGCCACGTCGCAGATGACGTGCTTGGCCCTGATGGCGAAGAAGATCCTGGTATCGCAGAGCACCTCCGGCGACGTCCCGGAATCGGGGCTGGATGTGCTCAACCAGGACGGCGATTCGATCGAGGTCGCCCTGGCCCGGCAACTCGTCGCGGCCTGATACTCTCGTTCATGCCGGCGTCCCTCTGGGCGCCGGCTTTTTTTATTCCTGCACAGTACCTTCAATCGTCGCCATGACGCCCAGCGTCGGGGTCGTTAAACTGGGCGGACATACGCAGATCTCGAGGGGCATGATGGTCATGGTGATCGAAGCAGCCTACGCGAATGGCACTGGCGTCGCGAATGCACTGCGCATGTCGCAGGCCCAGTGGCTGGGGCTGCAACGGAACTATCACGTCGGCGATCTGCTAATGCCATGCTGCAATGCTCCAGCCGTCCCCAAGATCAGTGCCAATGGCCATCCTTTCTTCGCGCATCTAAGCGGTGCCTGCAGCACTTCCGAAGAAAGCCAGTGGCACCTCGCGGCCAAGATACTGGTGCGCAGCGTTTTGGAGGATCTTGGTTGCCGAGCCTCGGTTGAGGTTCCAGGGAGCAGCGAAACCAGCCGCTGGAAAGCCGATGTCTGGGGCGAGCGTGGCGAGGCCAAGTTGGCTATCGAGATCCAAAGGTCATATCAGTCGCTGCGTGACTACCGTACCCGGCAAAAGAAATATCGGGCCGAGGGCATCAAGGCGCTTTGGTTGCTAAGACAAGAGAGATACAGCACTCTCACGAGGAGCATGAGCAAGGAGCGACTGCGGACCGAGTTCGGAGGAAAATTCCCTCCAGCCGGGCACTTCGGCCCATGTCTCGCAGATGTGCCTATAGCAATGCTCGAGTTGGAGCCGACCACCACGATCACAGGTGCTGGATTTTTCACCGCCAGTCTTCCGGATTTACTCGAAGCAGTGCTTAGTGATCGCTTTCTTTGCGTAGATGGTCTTTGGTGCATCGACAACCTAGATGCGATGTCTCGTGCCGCCCAACTTGCGCGCGAACGTGCCGCAGCCCAGCGCGCGGCAGATATTTAGTTAAGAACCGGTATTAACTCATCCGGAGCCCATGCGATTCGGATACAGCCCCAACCCTTATATAGTCGCTCAGAGGTTCGCAGCACGCATTCGTGCCTCTAATTCATCCAGGAATGGTGAGCGCCCATGGCGCATCGGACCATAGCGCCCTTCAACGAATCCCGAGTACAGCATGTGAACCTCGTCGCGGGCGCGTGTGAGTCCCACATAGAACAGCCGGCGACTCTCGCGCAACTTCTCTGGACTCAGTTTTCGCCATGGCAAACTCCCATAGTCGAGACCGACCATAATGACCACGTCGTACTCGCATCCCTTAGCGGAATGAAGTGTCAGCAGGTTCAGGTGATCCGGCGAACCATCACGTCCGCCCAGACTCGCAATGTCCAGCGTAGCCAGCGCGCCACCTTCGGCAAGCGCCGCCGTCATGCGATCCAGTTGTTCCTTCTGATCGGCAAGCGACGATTCAGCAACCAACAGACGATCCAAGATGCCGTTGCGCAGTGATGCGACAAAATCACGTGCGGACTGCTGATCGGCGCGCAACGCCCACAACAGAGCGGTTAGCTCCTGCCCCTCGCGTCGAGCCTGCGCATCGTCCAAGTTCGCTCGATGAAATGCGAGATAACGGTCGATCAATCCACGCAGTTGCGGACGCGCGATACGCCAGCCACCCGCACACCATGCGGCGCAGTCTTCTACCCAACTCGTCAAGGCAACTTTACGGTAAGGCGCGGCGGTGTCCACGCGGATATAATCGAAACCGCCGGCTGCCACGGCCTTGGCCACAATATCGCCTGCGCGATAGTCCGTATACAAGATTGCGATATCGCCCAGCGTTCGTCCTGGCTTGGAGTCCAAGGCCACCGGAATGATCTGCGCGACGGCGTGTGCGGCCTGATCTGCGAGCCCATCAGGGCACAGCACAAACTCGATAGTCGCCTGACGGGTCGGGTCGTTCGCCCGATAGCCACGATCCTCACCCAACGCCATTTCTGAAGCGCTGACAATGCCTGCCCCTGAGCGATAATTCAATTGAAGTCTGACCGGCTCGATGTCTTCACGCTCAGCTAGCTCCATGAGCAACGCGCCATCGGCCCCTGTGAAACCGTAGATCGACTGGTCTGCATCACCGACTGCGAACAAGCGCACGCCACCATCAAAAGCCAGGCGCTTGACGATGCGATGGAGTGCAACCCCCAAATCCTGATATTCATCTACCGCCAGCACCGGAAATTTCGCCTGCACCAGAGGCAGTACCCAATCATGCTCAGCGATCAGGCGCTGGCCATAGACCACCATGTCGTCGTAGTCGATCAGCCCCCCTTGGCGCAGTGCCGCCTCGTAGGCTTCGGCCCAGGCGGCAAGTTCTTCCTCGCTACGCCAGGCAACGCTGTTTCGGTTCAGTACGGATCGGCGATGCCGTCCAAGATCGATAGCTTTGTAAGGATGGTTGGCCCCAAAGAGCTCGTCTCCGGACTGCCTGATCAAACGATCACTCACTCGCTGGGATGCCACTGAGAGGGGAAACTGAATCGGTAGATCAGCTAAGCGTCCATATGGCATCAACAGATGGCGTAGGCAGAATCCGTGGACGGTGCCGATGAACAGGTTTGGCGCCTCCCGCAGCCCCAACATTTCAAGCCGACGGGTTAATTCGCGTGCGCACTCTTGACTGTAGGTGATGCACGCAGCACCACGCGGTGCCTGCACGTCTTCGGCCAAGATGCGAGCCAGCTTCAGCACAAGCGTCTTGGTTTTTCCGCTTCCAGGGCCGGCGAGCACCACGCAATGTCCCTGGGAGTTGTACGCCGCCAACTGACCAGGATTTCCGGCCAGCTCGGCAGCCTGGGCCAGGTAGGCTGTGCTGAAACTACGCGACGGCATTGCGGATATGCTCCAGCGCGGAACGGATGTAGTGCGGGCAAGTATCCTCGGACACTGAGCGTGCAAGGGCCTGAGCGAATCGTCCCTTTCCGATTCTTTCGATAAGCTTCAGCAGCCGTTCTTCATCGACCTGGTCTAAGTCATCCACCCACTGCTGCAATGCTTCTCGGGTTGCTTGCCTCAGTTGCGGCAATTCCTGCTGAATTACATCCCGCATCGACTCAGCCAACCCACCGGCGAACAACTCCGTTTCCAGTGTGTTCTCGTTCACGAAGTATCCGAACTCCTCGGCAAGCTCAATTACGTCATCTGTCTCCATCTCCGAGTGGTCGTACTCGTCTTCAACCACGTCAAGAAGATTGATCAGTCGCCGGCGAACCAGCGGAGCCTTGCCATTGACCGGATCATAGTCCGTCAGGATGACATGAGGAATATCCAGTCCTTCAGGGCCTAGGAGCTTCACATACGGCGTGAAGTTAGTTCCGCCAACCGAGCACACGGTAATCCCAAGCATATCGAGGTGGATATCAAGCGCCTCAGCGAACGCGGGGACCAGGAAACGCTCTGCGTCGCCTTCGACCAGAATGACCCCCCGAGAAAAGAAAATCTCGCCACGCGTGACATCAATGTAGCGCTGTAGATCTTCTTCATCCCTCTGTGTGAACGGCGCATTCGCAGTTGAAACGGCGACAGTCTTGCCTGCCCCCACGTCATGACGTAGCAGAACGATGGATCTAATCGGCGTAACGCTTGCAATGTGTGGGGAGTGAGTTGTAAGGATCGTTGTTAGCGGAGCATCTTCCTCGTTTTCATCCCCTCCGGTGCCAAGGAAATAACGATAGACAAGGCGCTGAACGTGCGGGTGCAGGTGCGCTTCGGGCTCCTCAACCACAAAGAATGTATGGTCACGTTCTCCGTCAGACACGAGGCGGTCGAGTTCGAGGCTCTTCAATGCCAGGAAGATCAGGTTCGCGGTTCCCAGACTAGCGTCACCGACGCCGCGAATTCCATTGTCAATTAACAATCGCAAGCTGCGAAGCAGCGCATCCACCCGAGTTGGAGCGAGTCCAAGCGACACAGGCACAGCATGCTGCTCACCAGCAATGGAGATCAACCGCTCGCTGATCCGGTTCGCCGTCGCAACCACTTGGGCGTGGCCAGCTAGTTCCCGCTGTGCGTCGTCAACCTGATTTTGAATCTCCTCACGGGCGTCTTCGTCCAACGACTCGGCAAGATCTTCGATGAGGGGTCTCAATGGTGAATTGCGCCAACTCGCGAGATCCTTCTCAGCATCACGCAGTGCCACCTGGACGTCTATTGGCAACATGCGGCGAAACGCACTACCGACGTGCATTTCGGGGTCGTTACCACCAAAGATCACATACTCATAGTCTTTCAACGATTCCGGAGCGCGTCCCAGTCCGGCTTTGGGCTGGAAGCGATAGGTGAGACGGGCCGTCATGGGTGGGCCTGGATCAATCACACAATCGTTGAGATGAGCCATCAACCGCGGGTTATCAGTGAAGTCGGTCAAGTCCACCGAGACTTCGATGATTTTACCGATCTTGTCTTCAACCAGGCCATCCCAGAAGTGCTCTATGCTCAATTGCCGGTCACGCTCGGACAATCCTGGGTCGAGAATCAGCTGTAATCCACGAATGAAGTTACTTTTTCCGACTTTATTCTCACCAACGATAACGATGCTATCGCCAGTCTTTATATCAACATCCGAAAAATTGGCGAAATTGATCAGCCTAACGCGTGAGATCCGCATGCACACCCCCTGCAATATGTCTTACGAATAATATCAGCCCATCGTCGGCAACACCGTTAGTTATTCACCGCCTTCCCTACAAGCCTGCGCTGACTCAACCTCCGAAGACTCATACTTCCAACCTACACCCGCGAACAAAGCGATCCAAGACTCTTTCGTATTCTTTGCTGAACGATTCGGTCTGCCCGGCGAAGGTATCGGCTCATCGCCATCGAGAGCCGAACCATGCCAGCAACCCAACTTCTACGGCGCCTGACCGGCAGCGGCCTGCTGATCACCGCTGTGTTGAGCGGCGGCTGCGCCACCACCGCCGCACCGCCCGTTGATCCTCTTGTCGAGGAAGCCGACACAGCGCCGCAGTCACCTGAACTGATTCCGGTGGTGCGCTATGGCCGCTACACGCTCGTGGAGCTTGTTCCCACCGCGGCCCAGCGTGACCTGCTGCTGCAGGTCATCGACGTGGCGATGCCAGCGGATGCCAGAGCGACGGTGGGCGACGGCCTGCGCCACGCACTCCAGCGCAGCGGCTACCAGCTTTGCGAGAACGCCCATGCGGTGATCGAGCTGTATTCGCTGCCGCTGCCGGCGGCGCACCTGTATCTGGGGCCGATGACGCTGCGCGACGCACTGCTCACGCTCGCCGGGCCGGCCTGGGATGTACAGGTCGATGACAGGGCGCGCCAGATCTGCTTCGTTCCTGCCGGCGAGCCCTCCGCAGATCCCGAGACCGACACGCCACTGGCCGCGCCGGTGCAGACCTTTCCCATCGTCGACGGAGGCCAGCCATGAGCGCAGTGGCCCATGCGTCGCGTTCGCGCGCGGCCTTCGTGCTGTACCTGCTGCTGTGGGCCTGGATGGTCGGACTCAGCGCACTGGTGCTCGTCAACTTCCGCGTTGCGGGCGACC
The DNA here is from genome assembly GCF_024448935.1 of Stutzerimonas stutzeri. Classification (GTDB taxonomy): domain Bacteria; phylum Pseudomonadota; class Gammaproteobacteria; order Pseudomonadales; family Pseudomonadaceae; genus Stutzerimonas; species Stutzerimonas stutzeri_AO. The sequence goes on along the minus strand of NZ_JAMOIE010000006.1, from coordinate 39,436 downwards.
TGGCCGGTCAGAGTCAAGTTGATTCGGCCTTACGCCAACTGCAGGTGCTCGAAGGCCGGCTCGCCGAATTCGCCGACGACGTACAGACGCTGCAAGCCCGCCCCGAAGCGGCGACCACGGCAGCTTTGCAGGAAGCTTTGCAGGACACCCGCCAGCGCCTCGAAGCCGACATCGCCCGTCTCGAACAGTCGCTGGCCGGCTACGCCACCGAGGCGGCCCTGCAGACACTGCACAGCGAGGTCGAGCAGCTCAAGGCACAGCGCCAGACCGCCGCGCGCACGCCCGCAGCGCCGCGTCCCGCCAGGGCGACGACGACGGCACCGGCACAGGTGCCGTTTCCCTTCCGCTTGATCGGTGCGGAACTGCGCGCCGGGCAGCGCGCCGTTTCCATCGCCCCCGCCACCGACCCGCTCTCGGCCGGGCAGATCCAGGTGCTGCTTCCCGGCGAGCATGCCGGGCGCTGGCAGTTGCAGACCATCGACGGCAACACCGCCGTGTTCCAGGCCGGCGACCAGACGCGCCGGCTGGCGATTCCTTGATCGGGAGGCGCCATGCAACGTCGCGCACTTTCCATGCTGTTCCTGTTGGCCGCGCTGAACGCACCGGCCTTCGCGCAGCAGCCCGCCACCCAGAGCACACCCGCACAGTCTTCCCGTGTCACGCCGAGCCAGATCGATCAGGCACGCGATGAACGCCTGGCGCGGGACTGGGGGCTGCGCGGCGACGAATGGGGACGCTACCGCGAACTGATGGAAGGGCCGCTGGGCATCCATTCACCCAACCTCGACCCGCTGACCGCACTCGGCATCGAAGCCCGCTCCGACGAGGAGCGACGGCGCTATGCCGAACTGCAAGTGCAGGTCGAAGCGCGCCGCGTGGAAAAGTTGCTGGCGTATCAACGAGCCTACGACGAAGCCTGGCAACGCCTGCATCCCGACGCCCAGCGGGTGAATCTGCCCGATGCGCTGCCGGGCGGCAGTGCGATGACCGGCAGCGGTCGTACCGCCGTGTTCGTCCGGGACGGCTGCGCGCCGTGTGCCCAGGTCGTGCAGCGTCTGCAGACGGCGAACGCCGAGTTCGACCTGTACATGGTCGGCAGCCGCCAGGACGACGCGCGCATCCGCGAGTGGGCCCAGCGCGCGCAGATCGATCCGGCGCGCGTGCGCAGCGGCTCGATCACGCTCAACCACGACGGTGGCCGCTGGCTGGCGCTGGGTTTGCCCGGTGAACTGCCCGCGGTGGTGCGTCAGGTGAACGGCCAATGGCAGCGCCAGCCCTGATGCCGACGTGGCCGCTGCGCGTGCTGCTGGCCGCCGCGCTGGCGACCGGGCCAGTCCAGGCCCAGGAAATTCCGCCGCCCGCCTACCAGTTGGCGGCCCAGCGCGCCGGCATTCCTTCGACGGTGCTCTATGCCGTGGCGCTGCAGGAAAGCGGCGTGCGCCGGGACGATCGCATCGTGCCGTGGCCCTGGTCGCTCAATGTCGCCGGCCAGTCGCGCCGCTACGCCACGCGCGCGCAGGCTTGTGCGGGCGTGCGCCAGGCGCTGCGCGAGGTGCCCCCCACGCGCATCGACGTGGGCTTGGGCCAGATCAACCTCGGCTACCAGCAGCACCGCTACCGCCAGCCCTGCGATCTGCTCGACCCCTACGACAACCTGCGCATCGCCGCCGACATCCTGAAAGAGCAGCACACCCCCGGCGAAGACTGGCTGCTGGCGGTCGGGCGTTACCACCGACCGGCTGGCGGCGCGCCCGCGGCGCGTTACCGGCGCAGCGTTTCACAATACCTCCAGCGCGTGCTCGGCCCGCAACAGACCGCCGCACACGCGCCCCGCCAGGAGAACAGCCGATGACCTCATCCATCCGGGCCACGCACGGCCTTCTTGTCGTAATGCTCGCCACCGTGCCGATGAGCGCGGTGCGTGCCACGCCGCCCCTGATCGTGGTGGAAGACCGGGGCGGCGCTTCCGCGCTGCCGTACTACGAAGCGCTCGACCTGCAGCCGCGCGCCACGAGTCAGCCACTCCCCTCCATCGTCATTCCCGAGGCACCAACCGCCGCTGTCGATGAGACGGCCATGCTGCCGGTGCGCAGTGCCAGGCTCACGCCGGGAACGGTTGCCCGCCGCGTCATCGAGGCCCCCGGACTGCAACCATTCTTCCTGGTCGGTGACGATGCGACCTCTCAAGCCTGGTTGCGTCAGCACGCCGACACGCTGCGCCAACGCAACGCCTGGGGCCTGGTGGTCAATGTCGAGACGGCCCAGGCGCTGGCACAACTGCGTGCAATCGCGCCCGGCCTGAATCTGTCGCCGATGTCCGCCGACGATCTGGCCGAACGCCTGGGCCTGCGGCATTACCCGGTGCTGGTCACGGCCACCGGCATCGAGCAATGACGCCATGTCGCAGACGCAGCCCGTCGAAGTTCTGCTGCGCCCCGCGGTGGAGCTGTACACCGTGGCGGTCTGCGCCGGCGCCGCGTTTCTGTGCCTGGTGGCACCGTGGTCGCTCGCGCTGAGCCCGGCCATGGGTATCGGCAGTGCGCTGGCGTTCGCCACCTTCGGTGCGATCCGCTGGCGCGACGCGCAGGTGACTCTGCGCTATCGCCGCAACATCCGCAGGTTGCCGCGCTACGTCATGACAAGCCGCGACGTGCCGGTCAGCCAGCAGCGGTTGTTCATCGGCAAAGGCTTTCGCTGGGAACAGAAGCACACGCACAGGCTGATGCAGACGTACCGGCCCGAGTTCCGGCGCTACGTCGAACCGACACCGGCCTACCAGCTGGCGCGACGCCTGGAGGAACGGTTGGAGTTCGCGCCGTTTCCACTTTCGCGCCTGTCGAGCCTCACCAGCTGGGACATGCCGCTCAACCCCGTGCGCCCCTTGCCGCCAGTAGGCGGCCTGCCGCGCCTGCACGGCATCGAACCCGAGGAAGTCGACGTCAGCCTGCCGCTGGGCGAACGCGTCGGACACTCTCTGGTGCTGGGCACGACACGCGTGGGCAAGACGCGGCTCGCCGAGTTGTTCGTGACCCAGGACATCCGGCGGCAAAACGCTGCGGGCGAGCATGAAGTCGTCATCGTCATCGACCCCAAGGGTGATGCCGATCTCCTGAAGCGGGTGTACGTCGAGGCCAAGCGCGCCGGCCGCGAGAACGAGCTGTATATCTTTCATCTCGGCTGGCCCGATATCAGCGCGCGCTATAACGCCGTGGGACGGTTCGGCCGCATCAGCGAGGTCGCAACGCGCATCGCCGGCCAGCTTTCTGGCGAAGGCAACAGCGCGGCCTTTCGCGAATTTGCCTGGAGATTCGTCAATGTCATTGCCAGGGCGCTGATCGAGCTGGGGCAACGTCCGGACTATCTGTTGATCCAGCGTCATGTGATCAACATCGATGCGCTGTTCATCGAGTACGCCGCGCATTTCTTCGCCCGCACCGAGCCGAAGGCCTGGGAAGTCATCGTCCAGATCGAGGCCAAGCTCAACGAGAAGAACATCCCCAGGAACATGATCGGACGCGAGAAGCGTGTCGTGGCCCTGGAGCAGTACCTCAGCCAGGCGCGCAACTACGATCCGGTGCTCGACGGCCTGCGCTCGGCGGTCCGGTACGACAAGACGTATTTCGACAAGATCGTCGCCTCGCTGCTGCCTCTGTTGGAAAAGCTCACCAGCGGCAAGGTCGCCCAGTTGCTGGCCCCGAACTACTCGGACCTCGGTGATCCCCGTCCTATTTTCGATTGGATGCAGGTGATCCGGAAGCGCGCCATTGTCTATGTCGGCCTGGATGCGCTTTCTGATGCCGAAGTCGCTGCGGCGGTCGGCAATTCGATGTTCAGTGACTTGGTTTCCGTCGCAGGCCACATTTATAAACACGGTATCGACGATGGTCTGCCGTGGGCCTCCGCGAACACCAAGGTGCCGATCAATGTTCACGCGGATGAATTCAATGAGTTGATGGGCGACGAGTTCATTCCGATGATCAACAAGGGGGGCGGCGCCGGGCTCCAGATCACCGCTTACACGCAGACCCTGAGCGACATCGAGGCGCGCATCGGCAATAGGGCCAAAGCCGGTCAGGTCGTCGGGAATTTCAACAATGTGTTCATGTTGAGGGTGCGCGAAACCGCCACCGCCGAACTGCTGACCAGGCAGTTGCCGAAGGTGGAGGTCTACACCACGACCATCGTCAGCGGTGCGACCGATAGTTCGGAGATCCGCGGTTCAACCGATTTCACCAGCAACACGCAAGACCGCATCAGCATGTCCAGCGTGCCGATGATCGAGCCCTCTCATGTCGTAGCGTTGCCGAAGGGTCAATGCTTCGCCCTGATGCAGGGCGGACAGCTGTGGAAGGTCAGGATGCCGCTGCCGGCGGCCGACCCTGATGAGGCCATGCCGGAGGATCTGCAGCAGCTCGCGGGGTACATGCGCCAGCACTACACCGAGGCTGCGCACTGGTGGGAGAACCTGGGGTCGCCGATGCTGCAGGATGGCCCCTTGCCCGACGACTTGCTCGACGAAGCGCCCATTGCGAGCGACCCTCCCGCGAACGTCACGGGCGACACGGGCCTGGATGAGCACACGCCATGAGCGACCCGGCATCCACTGCGCAGCGGCAGCAACAGCGCCGGCAGGGCCTGATCGCCACTGCGATCTCCTTGCCGCTGCGCCTGTTCGGGGTACTGATCGCCTCGCTGATGCTGTCGATCCTGATCGAGTGCGTGGGCATGCACCTGTTCTGGAAGGACCAGGGCTGGCGCCATGCGCAATCGATGCTGCAGTACGAGCTGGGGCATCTGTCGAATCACTTCACGCGCAGCGCCATCGTGCAGGAGCCAGGGCGCACCGCGCACCGCCTGGTGGAGACGGGTTACGAGTGGGTGTTCGTCAAGACCGGGCTGCTCGACAAGATGAACGATACCGCAGAACGCGCCCGCGCGCCGGGCCAAGGACAATCCCGTGATTTCCGCTACTTCATCAGCCAAGTCTATGTCTGGGCCGAGCGCTATCTGATTGCCGCCGCTTTCATCACCTTGACCTTTATGGTGCGCCTGCTGGTTCTGGTATTGACACTGCCGCTGGTGCTCACGGCAGTGTTCGTCGGTCTGGTCGATGGACTGGTGCGCCGCGACGTGCGCAAGTTCGGCGCCGGCCGGGAATCGGGCTTCGTCTACCATCGCGCGAAAGCCTCGCTACTGCCACTGGCGATACTGCCCTGGGTGATCTACTTGGCGATGCCGGTCTCGGTGCATCCACTGCTGATTCTGTTACCCAGCGCCGCCTTACTGGGACTGGCTGTATCTCTGACTGCGGGGAGCTTCAAAAAGTACCTGTAGCTATATTGTTCTGAACGCCTTGTCTTCATCTGAACCACCATAGTGCTGTAACCGCACTGCGCACTCAATCAACACGATCCGTGCGAGGTAGGTGGCATACTGGCGCTCTGCGGCGAATGATTCCAGCCTGTCGTAGTGTGTGCCATGCAGTATCTGCGATCGACCGTGGTCATAGATGTCCTTGACCAACTGCTTCAGTGTGCGAGGACGGTTGCCCCGTACTACCTGAGTTTCGCTACTCGTACCAGTTAAATGGATGACCATTTCACGGATACCATCGTTCTTGCCACCGCAGCACAGTACATCTAGGCAGGTTCCGAGCTTCGCCAGCGCTATGGCATCACTTGATTCACGATTGCCTTCGCCGAACCAATCCAGCGCAGTAGCCCATCGATTGGCAAGCTTGGGATGCGGGTGACTCGATGGATCAAGCAACCCATCAAGGATCGCCGCGAATGCCGGAATAATAGACGTCATGTCATCCAACGCTTGCCTTACTCGCTCGGGAGGTTGCGAAGTAATACGCTTCCCAAGCGAGCTTCCGGGCAACCACAGAAATCCTTTGGTTTCGACCAGGCGATCGCTACCGGCAGGCGGTAGACGCTCGTCTTGAAGCGCCTGTTGCAAGAAGCACTCGGGGGCCCCAAAGCCAAGAGAGATAGCGTCAAGCGCTGTCTTGGCAACCAACCTCGCCAACTTGCGTGAGAATTCACGCTCATAGCCACGGACTGTTACCTTGACCAAGGCCGGACATCCGACGATCGCACTGTAGACGGCGTTGGCCAGCCCTTCGATGGAGGAGCCATCATTGGGATTCTGCAAGGCATCCTTGAGAATTTCCTTCCAGCGGTGGTTCGCCTCTGGTTGGTTCAGATAGTGATCCTTTCCGTACTGAGGGAAGTCGACCGAATCTATCCAGTCGGATCTATTCAAGAATGTCACCGGGCCGAGGGAGAAAGGAGAAACCCTCTCCATGCCCAGGGTCCAGGCAGGAAAATAGTGCGTGTGCTCGTTGGCGATGCTTGCGAGTCGTTCCTCAATGAGTAACTTCAGTTTTGGAAGAAGCCCGCCCTGATCGCATTCATCAAATCCTAAGAGCTCACCCGCAGCATGCAAGTCGGCAACGGTCTGACGGACTACCTTTTGATAGGCCTCAGACTCAATCTTCACTGACTTCTGGGGCCGATTCTGATGGAGGGTGCTGGAGAATTGCCCAAGTGCCTCTCTTGCCTTCCTTGTGAAGAACCGCTGCATACCATTCTCGGCAGTGACGAAATCAGGAATTCCAGGTTCTTCGGACCATGGCGTGGCCCCCTTGTGTATTTGATCTAACTCATCTACGAGAGCTTTCAGCTCGGCCTTTAACCCCATACATTTTCCCTTGATCTAATGCTGATCGCAGGATATCGCAAGCTGGCACCAACGGTATTGGCATCCATCAATCCGGTCAGTTCGCAGTACCCATTGTTTGCGGTCTTGAAGCGCCTGCCTCGCCACGATCGAGCCATTGCTGATCGAACCGAGGAATGGCGCGATGGTGTTTTCGTTTCCACGCCACGCCGCGCATCGCGGCGTGGCCGCCCTGCTGCTGATGGCGCTGACGGCGAGCCCGCCGCTGGCGGCCCATGCCGGCACGCCAGCCCAACGCCAGGAGCTGGCTGCGGCCCTGCGCCAGCTCGACGCGCTGGAACGCTTCGTCGCACAGAGTGCGGCGAATACCCCGATCACAGCGGGCGAGCGCTACCACTTCGACTACCCACGTCTACTCGATGACCTCGCGCGCGTGCGCGCCGGCATCCAGTTCCACCTCGCGCCGTCTCGCGCCCAGCCACGCGACCCCGCCGTACTGAGCGGCGATTACCGCAACGAGTCCGCCCCCGACGTTTTCTCGGCACCGGAGGCCCAGCCATGACCTCCGCGCAGATCAGCGCCTTCCAGGCCAACAGCAGCATCGCACCCGCCGCGATGGCGACGGTGATCGTCGGCCTCGTGTTCGCGGTGCTGCTGCTGTGGGGGGCCTGGGCCATTCGCACCGCCTACGTCGGCTGGGCGGAAAACCAGCTCAACCAGCGTCAGTTCCTCGGCGTCGTCGTGCGTTTTCTCGCGATGTACCTGGTGCTGACTTTTTTCCTCCTCTCCTAACCACAAGGGTCAGACCATGAAAACCGCTCATTTCCCCCGCATCTGTCTCGCCCGGCGCGCCGCGCTGGCACTGAGCCTCACCACGCTGCCCGCGCTGTCGTTCGCACAGGGCCTGCCGCAACTGGAGAATCCGTCGCGCGGCACCGGCGGCGGGATCATGGAGACCATTCGCAACTACGGCTACGACATCGTGCTCCTGGTCGCACTGCTGGTCGTGGCGTCGATGTTCATTGGCGTGTGCTACCACGCCTACGGCACCTACGCGGAAATCCACACGGGCAGGAAGACCTGGGGCCAGTTCGGACTCACGGTAGCCATCGGCGCGGTGCTGTTGGTCATCGGTATCTGGCTGCTCACCGAAGCGACCGGGATTCTCTGAGGCCGCGCCCATGTCCGAGCATCAGCACATCCGTGCGGACGGCACCGTGATGTTCCTTCCGCACCGGCTCAACCGGCATCCCGTGGTGGTGCGCGGCCTGACGGCGGACGAGCTGTGGATCTGCTGCGGCCTGTCCGGCGCAGCCGGATTGCTGGTCGGCGCGCCCCTGTCCTGGCTGTTCTCGACCATCGCGATCGCGCCCACCTTCATCGTGCTGGGTATCGCCTTCGGCGTGTTCATCGGCGGAGGCATCCTGCGCCGTCAGAAACGCGGCAGACCCGACACCTGGTTGTACCGCCAACTGCAATGGCGCATCGCGACCCGCTATCCCTTGGTAGCCGGCTGGATCGGCGGGCATGCACTGATCACGCGTTCGGGCCGCTGGTCGAACCGGAGGGTAGCGCGATGAGCCGCTTCCGGAACGAAGTCGCGCACTTGCAGGCGCACATCAAGACCCTGCGCCTGGGTGCTGTTGCGCTGCTGCTGATCGCGCTGGTGATGGGCGGCGGCTGGTGGAGCGCGCCCCGCGACCTGACCATTCACGTTCCGCCCGATCTGCGCTCAGGCAGCACCCGGCCCTGGTGGGACGTGCCGCCGGAAAGCGTCTATTCATTCACTTTTTATGTGTGGCAGCAACTGCACCGCTGGCCCACGAATGGCGAAGAGGACTACGCGCGCAACCTGCATGCGCTATCGCCGTACTTCACCCCCGCCTGCCGCGCCTTTCTGCAGGCCGACTATGACTACCGCCGTTCTACGGGAGAGCTGCGCCAGCGGGTGCGTGGCGTGTATGAGATCCCCGGGCGCGGCTACGGCGACAACCCGACCGCGCGCGTGCGCACGGTCTCCGATCGCAACTGGGTGGTGACGCTCGATCTCAGCGCGGACGAGTACCACGGGCCGGAGCAGGTCAAGCGCGCGCTGGTGCGCTACCCGCTCAAAGTCGCGCGGTCGGACGTTGATCCCGCGCGCAACCCCTTCGGCCTGGTTCTCGACTGCTACGACGGTGCGCCGCAGCGCATCGCCACGCCCGAACCGGAGCCACCTGCTCGCGGCGGCCTGGGCCAGCAAGGAGACTCCCCATGAAGACCCGCCTTCTCGTCTGGCTGGGCATGCTGGCCTGCGCGCTCGTGCCCATGGCCCATGCCGTGGAAATCCTGCGCTGGGAGCGCCTGCCTCTGGCCGTGCCGCTGCAGGTCGGAGAGGAACGCATCGTGTTCGTGGATCGCAATGTACGCGTCGGCGTTCCGGCCAGCGTCGGCGACCGGCTGCGCGTGCAGAGTGCCGGCGGCGCGGTCTATCTGCGCGCCAGCGAACCGATCGAGCCCACGCGACTGCAATTGCAGGATGCTGACAGCGGCGCGCTGATCCTGCTGGACATCGCTGCCGAGCCGGCCAAGGACGGCGAGCCGCCGTTGGAGCCAGTGCGCATCGTTGAGGGCAACGCCACGCCGCAGCGCTACGGCCAGGCACAGGAATCCGGCACCGCTGCACCATCCCCAGATCAAGCCCGTCCGCCCCGGCGCGAAACCCCGGTGGCAGTGGTGCTGACCCGCTATGCGGCCCAGAACCTGTACGCGCCGCTTCGCACCGTGGAGCCCGTGCCCGGCGTCATGCGCGTGAATCTGCGCCGCGACCTGCCGCTCGATACCTTGCTGCCGACCCTGCCTGTACGCGCCGAGGCGCTGGCGGCATGGCGGCTGGAGGATCAGTGGGTGACCGCCGTGCGGCTGACCCATACCGGCGGCGGCTGGATCGATCTCGATCCGCGCGCGCTGCAAGGGGACTTTCTCACCGCCACCTTCCAGCATCCGACGCTCGGTCCGCGCGGCACGCCGGAGGACACCACGGTGCTGTATCTGGTCACGCGCGGTCGCGGCCTGCCGCAGTCGCTGCTGCCGGCCATCCACCGCTTCGACCCGGCCGCACTGTTGCCCCAGGTCGCTCCTGGTCACGACCTCAAGGAGTCCGGCGATGCGCAGTAACGGCTTGCTCAAATGGCTAGTGCTTCCGGTCGCCTTGCTGGTGCTGTTCTTTGGCATCCGCCTGTTCTCCGGCGGCGGCGACCAGCCCCCCACCAGCGTCGATGCCGAACCGCAGCTCACCGCCGAAGAAATGCAGGCGCTCGGCATCGAGGGCGATACGCCCCGCGATACGGTCGCCACCCTGGTGGCGCAGGTGCGGCAGTTGCGCACCGAATTGCAGACGGCCACGGCGGACAACCGCACCCAGCGCGAGGAAAACCAACGCCTGCGCCAGCGCGAAAGCGCGATCGACCAGCGTATCGGCACGGCGCTGGAAGCCGAGCGCACCGCATTGCGTCGCGACCAGGAGCAACTGGCCGGCGAGCGCCGGCAGACCGAAGGCCTGTTGCAGGATCTGCAGCGCCGGTTGGAGAACATCGGTGGCGGCGGTCATGCCGATCTGCCGGTCGGATTGGGTTTGCGCGAAGGTGACGGCGATGGTTTCGCTGGCGAAGGCGGTATCCGCTGGGTGGAACCGGATGACGCCAGGCAAACCGACGGACGCGGCGGCGCGGGTACAAGCCTGAGCTTCCCGACCAGCTTCGGACCGGCACAGAAAACGCTGGAGGCCACCGTCGGGCATGTTGCCGATGCCGGTGCCAGGGCTGCCGGCGTCAAGACGGCCCAGGCGGTCTACACCGTACCGACGAACTCCACCCTGATGGGATCGGTCGCGATGACCGCATTGATCGGCCGTGTCCCGGTCGATGGCACCGTCAACGACCCGTTCCCGTTCAAAGTCCTCGTCGGGCCGGACAATTTGACCGCCAACGGCATCGACATCCCGGATGTGGCTGGCGCGGTGTTCAGTGGCACTGCCAGCGGCGACTGGACCTTGTCCTGCGTCAGGGGGCAGGTACGTAGCATCACGTTCGTGTTCCATGACGGGACTGTGCGCACGATTCCCGAAGACAGCGAGCGCAGCAGCCAGCAGAACAACCAGCAGGATGGCCTGGGCTGGATCAGCGATCCGTATGGGATTCCTTGTGTCAGTGGCGAACGCCGCAGTAATGCGCAGCAGTATCTCGGTACCCAGGCCTTGATCACCGCCTCGGGCGCGGGCGTCGCTTCGCTGATCGACTCCGACAGCGGCCAGATGTCCTATGTCGGTGCCGATGGCTCGATCGGCACGGTCGGCATCAGCACCAACGAGGCGGTCGGACGCATCCTCGCCGGCGGCGTGCAGGACATGTCGCAGTGGGTGAACCGGCTCTACGGCCAAGCCTTCGCGGCGGTCTATGTCCAGCCCGGCGCACAGGTCGCCGTTCATCTCGAAAAACCCCTTGAGATTGACTACGACCCCGAAGGCCGCCGCGTCGACCATCGCGCAGGAGAAGCTCATGCACTCGAACTGGATTAAACCGCTGCTGCTGGCGGCGGCCGTGGCGGCGCTGGCCGGCTGCGCCACCAGCAAGGAAGAATTGATGCCGCATGGCGGCCGCACGATGCAGGACATCTGGCACCAGGCGGCCGGCGATGGCGGCAGCGGTCAGGTGGCTCGCCGCCAACTGCTGGACGCGCGCCAGAGCCTGCGCCGGCCGCTGACGGATGCGGATGTACAGGCCGCGCCCGCCGAGCAGATGCGCTACACGCGTACGGCCGCGAACGAAATCCATCACCAGTTCCCGAGGCTGCCGAATCCAGACCTGGTGATGTATGTGTATCCGCATCTGGCCGGCACCGATCCCGTGCCGGTGCCAGGCTATTCGACTGTTTTCCCCTTGTATCAGCGCGTCCAGTACGCGATGCCGGGCGAACGCACGGAGGCGTACTGATGGCCTGGTCGTTGCCCTGGCGCCGGCGGGCACCTAACGATGCGGCGCAGATCGATGACCGGCAGGATGGCTGGACGCGCCATGTACGCGCGCTGCGCGAGGCCGGCATTCCCGAACCCGGCGAGGCGGTCGCGCCCAGCCGCCCGGCCACGGTGGCCGATGAGCAGGCACTGTACGATGCGGCACCGTCATTCGTCGCGCTGCTGCCGTGGGTTGAGTACCTGCCGGATTCGCAGTGCATTCTGCTTGAGGATGGCGTCTCGGTTGCCGCCTTTTTCGAGCTGACGCCGCTGGGCACTGAAGGTCGCGAGGCCGCCTGGCTGGCACGGGCACGCGATGCGTTGGAAAACGCCTTGCAGGACAGCTTCGACGAGCTCGATGCGAATCCATGGGTGCTCCAGCTCTACGCCCAGGACGAGGCCAACTTTGACCAGTACCTGGACACGCTGCGCGGCTACGTTCAGCCGCGTGCCGAGGGTAGCCGCTTCACGGAGTTCTACCTGACCTCGTTCGCCCACCATCTCCGCGCCGTTGCCAAATCCGGCGGACTGTTCGAGGACACGGCTGTCACACGCCTGCCGTGGCGCGGTCAGAGCCGGCGCGTGCGGATGGTGGTCTATCGCCGCGCTGCGGGCCAGACCGGCCGCCGCGGCCAGACACCCGAGCAGGCGCTGAACGTCGTGTGCGACCGCCTGATTGGCGGCCTGTCCAACGCAGGTATCCAAACGCGCCGACTGGATGCGCCGCAAATCCATGACTGGCTGCTGCGTTGGTTCAATCCCCGGCCCACCATGCTCGGGCCGACGGCTCAGGATCGCGAACGCTTCTACCGGCTGGCAGCCTATCCGGACGCGCCGGAATCTGACGAGATCGAACTCGCCAGCGGCAAGGATTTCTCGCAGAGGTTGTTCTTCGGCCAGCCGCGCTCCGACGCCGAGCTGGGGTTGTGGTACTTCGATAGCCTGCCGCACCGGGTCATGGTCACCGACCGCCTGCGCATGCCGCCGGCCACCGGCCATCTCACCGGCGAAACGCGTAAGGGCGACGCGATCAACACGCTGTTCGACCAGCTGCCCGAAGGCACCGTGATGTGCCTGACGCTGGTTGCGACGCCGCAGGACATCCTGGAAGCGCACCTCAACCAACTGGCGAAGAAGTCAGTCGGAGAAACCCTGGCGTCCGAGCAGGCGCTCCAGGACGTGCAGGAGGCGCGTTCGCTGATCGGCAGCTCTCACAAGCTGTATCGCGGCTCGCTGGCGTTCTACCTCTCCGGCGACGACGAAGACGAACTGGACCGGCGCGGCCTGCAGCTCGCCAACGTGATGCTCAACGCCGGGCTGCAGCCAGTCCGTGAAGAAGACGAAGTCGCGCCGCTCAACAGCTATCTGCGCTGGCTGCCTTGCGTCTACAACCCCGGCGCGGACCGCAAGCAGTGGTACACGCAACTGATGTTCGCTCAGCATGCCGCCAATCTGTCACCGGCATGGGGACGCAGCCAGGGTACGGGCAGGCCCGGCATCACGCTGTTCAATCGCGGTGGCGGAGTATTGACGTTCGATCCGTTCAGCAGATTGGATCGGCAAATGAATGCCCATTTGTTTTTGTTTGGGCCAACGGGTTCGGGCAAGTCGGCCACGCTCAACAACATCCTCAACCAGGTCGCCGCGATCTATCGCCCACGCATGTTCATCGTGGAGGCCGGTAATTCCTTTGGCTTGCTGGCTGATTTCGCCGCACGGCTGGGCCTGTCGGTGAACCGGGTCAAGCTCGCGCCCGGTTCGGGCGTGAGCCTCGCGCCGTTCGCCGATGCCCGCCGGTTGATTGAATCCCCCAGTGATGTGCAGACGCTGGACGCCGATGCGCTGGATGAGGAACAGCCTACCGACCCGGCCGCCGTGGATGCGGACGAGCAGCGCGATGTGCTCGGCGAGCTTGAGATCACCGCGCGCTTGATGATCACGGGCGGTGAGGACAAGGAAGAGGCACGTATGACGCGTGCCGATCGTTCGCTGATCCGCCAGTGCATCCTGGACGCCGCCCGCCACTGCGTCGCGCAAGACCGGGATGTGCTCACGCGCGACGTGCGCGACGCGCTGCGCGAGCGCGGCCGCGATTCGACCCTGCCCGAAACCCGTCGCACGCGGTTGTTGGAGATGGCTGACGCTATGGACATCTTCACGCAAGGCTCAGACGGCGAAATGTTCGACCGTCCCGGCACGCCCTGGCAGGAAGCCGACATCACGGTCGTCGATCTCGCCACCTATGCCAGGGAGGGCTACAACGCCCAGCTCTCGATCGCCTACATCTCCCTGATCAATACCGTCAACAACATTGCGGAACGCGACCAGTTTCTCGGTCGGCCAATCCTCAACGTGACCGATGAAGGCCACATCATCACGCGCAATCCCTTGCTGTCTCCGTACGTGGTGAAGATCACCAAGATGTGGAGAAAATTGGGCGCCTGGTATTGGTTGGCAACGCAGAACATCGACGATCTGCCCAGGGCGGCGGAGCCGATGCTCAATATGATCGAGTGGTGGTTGTGCCTGTCGATGCCACCGGACGAAGTCGAAAAAATTGCCAGGTTCCGCGAGTTGTCGCCAGCGCAGAAGGCACTGATGCTCTCGGCCAGGAAGGAATCCGGGAAGTTCAGCGAGGGCGTCATTCTCTCCAAGAGCATGGAGGTGCTGTTCAGGGCCGTACCGCCGAGCTTGTATCTCGCACTGGCCCAGACCGAACCCGAAGAGAAAGCCGAACGATACCGGCTCATGCAGCAGTTCGGCATCAACGAGCTGGAAGCCGCGCTCAAGGTATCCGAGAACATCGACCGGGCGCGCGGCATCGAGCCGTTGCCATACGCCGATCTGCTCTCCTGACGGCCGGAGCACGCCATGCCTCTCCATCGCTCAACGAACCCGCCACCGGCCGTACGTCGTCGGCGTTGTCTGCGTCTGTTGCTATGTGCCGTCGGCCTGCTTGCGGTGCTGCTGTTCGCGCTGCTCGCCGTGGTGCTGCGCGAAAGCCCCAGCGCCACACCGGCCCCGACCACTCAGGACCACCCGGACGGTCCGCCGTGGCGCCACGGCCAGGCCGACGCCCGTTTCGTGCTGACGTTCTACGCGGACCTGGAATGCCCGTTCTGCAAGGCCTACTACCCGAGCCGGCCGCCTCGGAACTGGCACGTGTGGCCGAGTGTGCGGGCGAGACCGGCGGGCACGGGGCCTTCTTCGATGCCGTCGGCTGGCTGTACCAGCACACGCGCGGCGGCGGCCAGGGGCTGCCCGGGGGGCTTCGCTATCCAGGGCTGACACCGGCGCTCCAGCGCTGCCTGGATAGCGAACGTCCCCAGCTCATCGTGCGCGATCAGGCCGAGCAAGGCGCGCACGGCGGCATCACCGCCACCCCCAGCCTGCGCCTGGAGGATCGCCAGACCGGGCGATCGTTGCTCCTGCAAGGGCCGGTCGAAGGCGATGCGCTGCTGTCCGCCATGGATCTTCTGCTGATGGGCGACGCGCCGGATGCCGCTCCGGCTCGCGCTGCAGGTTTGTCCGCCATCGACGATGGCGACATGCCCAGGTAGCCGAGGTCTTCAAGGCTACGGCGCAGTACTGCTGCGTTGACCTTCGTTCGCAACGCATCCCGAGGCGAACGGCCAGCGTTCCCGCGCTGGTGGATGTGTGTTCTTCCTTCCGTCATTCCCATGGAGGTTCCGCCTCCATGGGGTGCCTCCGCTCTTCCATTGGAGGTTTCCATGACTGCTGTACTTTCCCCCGAAGACTCCTGTATCGAGTTGGAGCGCGATCCCGTCGCCGTCGACGAGCACGAAGACCGGATCATTCAACAGGCCATCGCGCTGCTGGAGCAACGCATCTTCAGAGCCGGCAACGCCTTGAAGAAGCCGAACGACGCGTGTGACTTTCTGCGTCTGATGCTCGTCGGCGAACCCAATGAAATCTTCGCCGCACTGTTCCTCGACACGCGCCACCAGGTGCTGGCCTACGAGCCGTTGTTCCGCGGCACGATCAACCAGACATCAGTCTATCCCCGGGTAGTCGTCCAGCGTGCGCTGGCGGCCAATGCCGCCGCCGTCATCTTCGCGCACCAGCACCCTTCGGGGAACTCAGAGCCCAGTGCCGCCGATCGCATGATCACCCGCCGGCTCAGGGATGCCTTGGATCTGATCGACATCCGTGTGCTGGATCATTTCATCATCGGCCAGGGCGAACCGTACTCCTTTGCCGAGAGCGGCTTGCTGTAGCAGCACCTGATCGTGTCTGCCAAGCCCCATCCAACGCATGGACCTGCCCAGGTCCATGCTTTTTTTCGCTTCCCTGAAAGGCCTCTCCGCTCCACGGGACAGCTATCCGATCCCCAAGAAACAGGGATTGTCACAGTGCGCATTGTTCGTGGTGGGCATCTGCACCATGGGTTCGACTACCAGGGGTCATTCACCCCGAGACGCGAAGTCCATGCACACCTTTCTTGCCCACCTCAGCCGGACGCTGGCCCTTCCGGCACTGCTGCTGGTCGCCGGCAACGTGACCGCAGCGGAGATCTGGATCGTGGCGGACGTCCGCCACCCGGTGGCCGGTGCCCAGGCGGCGGATCGCATCATCCAGCTCGACGCGGCGCAGGCCATCGAAGCGGAACTGTCGGCCCGGTTGCCGGACGATCCGCAGCGGGCCGCGGCGCTCGTCCAGCGGCGGCTGAACGAAGGTGGCCAAGCGCTGCAACAGCGCATGCGTGAGGCTTACCAGGGCATGACCGATGCCTGGAGCTTAGGCATCACCAGCATTCCGGCGGTGATCGTCGATCAGCGCTACGTCGTGTATGGGGAAAGCGACCTCGGCCAGGCGCTGGTCCGCATCGAGCGTTACCGGGAGGGACAGCCATGATTTCCCGTCGCCTGCGGCTCGGGGCCGCCGTCGCGCTGCTGTGCAGTGCCACGTCGAGCTTCGCCCTCAACACCGCCACCATCATCTCCTCGACCTTGTCGCCGGACTGCCTCGAATACCGGGTCACCGGGATCTGCTACTGGCAGTATTGCACCTGGACGGGCTGCACCGTGCGCACGTCGATCAAGGTACGCCACTACGTTCCCGACTCGGTGGTATCGAGCTACAGCAACACCGGGGAGAATCCCTGGGTCGAGGCGCGGGCAATGAGCCAGCCCAATGCCACGGCGCAGGCCGGTGGTGACGGAACCACCAACGAGGATCACGAAAACAATCTTGCAAAGTTCAAGAACGCCGACGTCATCGGCCACCCGGGCGGCGAGGTATTCAGCCAGTTCGCTTCGGCGTCCGGCTACATCTGCGCAGGCGCCGGTACTGCCTTCATGCCGTACCTGCTCAGCACGCTCGACACCCTGGCCTGGCGCTACAACGTCCCGGAGGCGGTGTACCCCGAGGCGCTGATCCCCGGTATGCGCGAGATCGGCACACGCAGCGGACTGAATCTTTGGGGCGCCGTGTACCCGCGTGGCGGGTTCTTGCACCAGACCGACGACTACAAGGCCGGGGCGGTCGTCGCCCAGCGTGCTGGCGACATCGTGACCCGCCGCGGCCAACTGCATGTGTACCAGCCGCTGCTGGCGAACGCGCGCGACGGCTACTGGCCGGCCGGCGCGTTGATCGAAAGCGACGCCAGCACGGGCAAGTGGCAGCAACTGACCCCACGCCTTTCCAACAGCTGCACCGTGTTTCCCCATGCCGGGTCGCTGCCCCAGGCACAACGGGGCGACTACGCCTGGGCGCTGTGGCGCCCGTACAGCTGCTGCCAGCGCCGCGGGCAGACCTTCCTTGGCAGTGTGGATTTCAACTGAGGACACCACGATGAAGCGCCCTGACCGTCGCCGTCATTCCATGCTTGCAGATCACTTGTGGCGGCCGGCCATACTGGCCGGCGCGCTCGCGTTGGCCAGTGGCTGGGCATGGGCTCAGAGCGGCGGCTTCCAGACCAGCGGCAGCGTGATCGGCGACGAAGTCATGTACTCGATCGGTGGCGGTAACGCGGTTTCCATGAGCGGCGCTGCGGGCATGCGCTCGATCGGGGTCGGGGCCGGCTGGAACAGCAACCTGATCTGCGGCGACATGAGCATCAGCACCACGATCCAGAACCAGCTCAACGGGCTGACCAACGGATTTCAAAACATCATGAGCAACGTGATCCAGAGCGCTACCAGCGCCGTTGCGTCGCTTCCGGCTCTGATCATCCAGAGGGCCGACCCAGGTTTGTATAACCTGCTGACCAATGGCGTCCTCCAGGCAAGGCTGGATTTCGATCGCTCCAAGTTGACCTGCAGGTCGATGGCTGAACGCATGGCCGACATGGCCGGCGGCCAGCTTGGCTGGAGCCAGATGGCGGAAGGCATGGCGCTGCGCGATGCCGTGTCGAGCACGGATGCGGTGTCGGCCATTGAGCAGGCTGAGACGCGCCGGGGCAACGACGGCGTGCCGTGGGTCGGGGGCAACAACGCCGGCGGCGCCGGTCAGCCGGCGATCAGGGTGGTGAGCGACGTTACCAGGGCCGGCTACAACCTCGTCAATGGCCGCAGCGTGACCGACGCCTCGGCCATCGATGCGGCGAGCTGCAACAGCCTGGCCTGCCAGACCTGGACCTCCCCGCAAGAAGCGATCGACTGGGCCACCCGCGTGCTCGGCGAACAGGAGCAGCGCACCTGCGACGCCTGCACCAAAACCGAAACCGTTCCGGGTGTGGGCCTGACACCCCTCATCCAGGAAGAGTACGACACCAAGCTGCAGACGCTGCAGGAGCTGATCGACGGCACACGCAACACCACCTTCGAGAACCTGCGCGACGCCGGCAGCGTGTCACTGCCGATCACCCGTGGCGTCATCGAAGCGCTGCGCGACGAGCCGGATCAGCACATCCTGGCACAGCGCTTGGCCTCGGAAGTGGCACTGGCATCGGTGCTGGAGAAAGCCTTGCTGCTGCAACGCACCTTGCTGACCGGCAGGAAGGAACCCAACGTCGCCGCCAACCAGTTGGCGGTGGCTGCCGTCGATCAGGAGAGCGGCGCGCTCGACCGGGAAATTTCAAACCTCAAGACCGAATTGGAGTTGCGCCGTACGCTCGCCAACAACTCGCCGATGGCGATCATCCAGCGCCATAGCACCCGGGCCGCCGGTTCGCGAGGCATCTACGAGGGCGACCCCGTGCCCGACCGCCTCGACCAGCTGCAGCGGCCCAACCCAGGAGGTACGCCATGAGTCCGACCTGGCTGCGCCCGCGCTGGCTGTTCAACCGGCGCGTGGCGAAGACGCTGCTGTGGACGATGCTGCTGCTTGCGGCGGCGGTGGCAGCCAACATCGCGGGTATCCACTACCTCGGCAGCGTCGTCGGCTGGGAACGCTGGCTGGCGGAGGCATCCGGCTACTTCCTGCTGTGGCGGCTGTGCCTATACGGCGCGACGGGCTACGGGTGGGTATGGATGCGCCGGCGCCTGCTGGCGCGCGAAACCGGCACGGAAGCCAAGCGCCGCCTCCTGCGCGCCGAAATCGCCGGCGTGGCGGGGATTGTCGCGCTTGAGGCCAGCCTGCTGATGCAAGCGGCGTAGTGGGAGGCCGGACATGACGTTGTTCACCACGGACTACCTTGAGTACTACCTGACCCTGCTGGGCTGGATCATCCATAACGGCATCTGGGCGGTTCTCGTTTCCAGCGGCGTGTTCGCCATTCCCTTCGTGGCGATCATCATCCAGGAATGGCTCAAGGCGCGTGCCGAGGGTGCGGACGAAGGCAACAAGGGCGCACTGTCTTCGGTGCGCATCGAGAACCGCGTCTGGGTAGCGATCGTCGTGGTGATGTTCGCTGGCATCCCCTTCATCGACGTCGACCTCAACACCATTCACTATGACCAGGCGCGCTCGGCGCAGTGCCAGGTGAACGTTCCTCAGCCCACCGAAACCGGCTGGTCGCAGTCGTTCAGCACACTCAACAACCAGAGCGCGCGCGTACCGGTGTGGTGGGCCTTCATGCACGCGCTGTCGCGCGCGATCACCGGCGCCTCGGTCGCCGCCATTCCATGCGGGACCGACCTGCGGCAGATCCGCATGGAGGTCAATGCCACGCGCATCGACGACCCCGTATTGGCACAGGAAGTCTCGGACTTCACCCACGACTGTTATGGCCCTGCACGCGCCAAGCTGTTCATGAGCCGGCCGGATCTCGATGAGGCGCAGATGCACGACGTCACCTGGATCGGGTCTCGGTTCTTCCTCGACAATGCGGGCTACTACGACACCTACCGGGCCAGGACGCCGCGCGACGGCTGGGCCTACGACAGCAACCGGGATGCCGGCCTGGCGCAGGTGCCGAGCGGCGCCGGTTATCCGACCTGCCGCCAATGGTGGAGCGACAGCGGCAACGGCCTGCGCACCCGCCTGCTCGAACAGGTCGATCCCAGCCTGCTCAACCGCCTCGCCGGCTGGGCCGGTTTCCTGAGCCGCGCCGAGGTTGATGACTCGGTGATCCGCACCATCGCCTCGCCGCGCCAGCAGAAGCTTAACCAGGGCAGCGTCTATACCGACTACGGCGGGCAGATCGACAAGACGCTACCCAACATCGTCAATCGTGCCACCAGCGACGTCGGCATGACCTTGGGCGCAATCGCCGCCTTTCCAGCCCTCGATGTGATGCGCCAGGCACTGCCCATGGTGCTCTCTCTGCTGAAGATGTCTCTGGTGATCTGCATTCCGATTGTGCTCGTGGTGGGCACCTACGATCTGAAGACCGTCATCACCATCAGCACGGTCCAGTTCGCGTTGTTCTTTGTGGACTTCTGGTTTCAACTGGCCCGCTGGATCGACAGCACGATCCTTGACGCGCTCTACGGGTGGGGCTGGGGCTGGAATCGGCCACACAGCAATTTCGATCCGTTGATCGGATTGAACAATACCTTTGGCGACATGCTGCTGATGCTCGTCATGGGCACCATGTTTCTGGTGCTGCCGACGTTCTGGGTCGCCGCGTTGGGGTGGGCCGGCGTGAAGGCCGGTGTGGTCGCGCAGAATCTCGCGACGGGTTCCAAGGACGCGAAGGACAGCACCGCATCAGGCGTGAACAGGGCGACGCGCTGATCCGGCGCTGCCAGTGTCTGACAGGTTTAATCGTCGTATGGATTGTTGGGGTCGTGCGGATCGAGACGGTGCCCATCCGACGAATACAGGCCGAACCCCGCCTCGCCGTGGCGCAACTCCGTGCTCGGTTGCGAGAGGTCGTCGCTACCCTTGCCAAAACTACGAGCCACGAGCAGCAGGCACACCAGCAGCAGCGCCAACCAGAAGGCGGTATAGAGCAGCACTCCCAGCACAGCGAGCTTGACGATCCACACCAGCGCGGTCGCAACACCGTTCGGCGCACCAGCCGACACCAGCCACGCGGCCACCCGCCGCTCACGACGCACGTAGCCCCGCCATCCACGGCCAAGCCAGCGGCCAAGGCGTTCTGCGGTACTGCTACGGGTTGTCGTGTTCATGGTCGTCACCTGCTGCATGTGAGATGGCTATTCCCGTTTGCTCCAATCCGGCTTGCTTGCCCTTACCAATGCGTTCCATTCGTCTGGCGGGTTTCCGCGTCCGAGCATCTTCTCAAATACGGCGTACGGGTCTGACTTGCTTCCCGATGACCGTAAGGTCTGGCCGTCGTTGACCCAGGCATACACGATGACTTTTGCCTTCGAGTCGTACCGGAAGAACAGCCGATACCGTCTTCCGATCTTGGCCCGCCGCCAGTGACGATAAGCCGGCCCCATGGTGTTGCCCTGACGGTACTCGTCGCGCGCTGGATCACCCGGCACCACGTCTTGCATCAAATGAATCAAAGCCCGGAAGAACTTGACGTTGGCATTGGACGCGAAACCCTCCGGGTCGTTCTCTTGCGCGCGCAGTACAGCCGCTCGCAGCTTCATCAACTGTTCGATCAGGTTGTCATGAAACAGCAGCGTCCAGCCATGCTGTTGCATCAGATTTCCACGTCTTCATCGAAATCATCGCCCAAGACCACGTTGTGGCCCGCATGCTCCAGCATCGTGCGAGCCAGATCCTCCGGCAGCCCACGAACATTCCGGCCAGCTTCAATATCGCGGGCCAGCAGGCTCAAGAACGCTGCAATGGCTGGGTCTTCGTGTTCGGCGTCGGCGCGGGTCACGACGACTTCGCCATCACGCAGGTCAAACGCAACCTTGCCGCCGGTGTCCACGCCGAGGGCTTGCCGGATGGACTTAGGCAGCGTGATCTGGCCTTTGGAGGTTAGTGTGGCGACTTCATGTATGGCAGGCATGGCAACTCTCCCAATAGAGATGCCGTCATTGTAAGGAATTATCCTTACGTTGTCAATGTAAGGGTTCATGGTGTCCCTCCGAATCCAATGGTGGCCCATCGTAGAGCGAGAACAGCCAGCCTTCTCGTATCAAACCGGCTTCGCCACACCCCGCATTGACGATGGACGATCAATATCCGCCGCTCTATACCAAAAGGCTGTTAAAGGCCGAAGGGCTGAAAGGCGGGAAGGGAATGGGGTGCAAGGGGAAAGGCCCTACCTGAAAAGGCGAAAAGGCCCTGACCATCTCATCACCAGGACACTCGCATGCTTTCTTTATTCCAGCGAAAACGGATCTTGGTTCCTGCTGCGCCGTCACCAGTATCTGCCGGTCTTTCCAAAGGGCTGACGCGGCCGGAACCGGCCGCGTCCTTGCTTGCCACGCCCCGTCGGCAGAAACTACTGGAACACATCTGGCAGCGCACCTCACTCTCGCGCAAGCAGTTCGCGGCGTTGTACCGCGCGCCGCTGGAGCGTTATGCCGAGCTGGTACAGCAGTTCCCGGCATCGGAAAGCCACCACCACGCTTACCTCGGTGGCATGCTCGACCATGGGCTGGAGATCGTCGCCTTCGCGCTCAAATTGCGGCAGTCGCATCTGCTGCCGGCCGGCGCAACACCGGAAGACCAGGCCGCGCAGGCAGAGGCCTGGACGGCCGCGACGGCCTATGCCGCATTGCTGCATGACATTGGCAAGATCGCCGTCGACCTGCATGTCGAGCATGAGGATGGCAGCGTCTGGCACCCCTGGCACGGCCCGCTGAGGCATCCCTATCGCTTCCGCTACCGCGATGATCGCGAGTATCGCCTGCATGGCGCAGCCACCGGCTTGCTCTACCATCGGTTGCTCGATGCCGGCATCCTCGACTGGCTCAGTGGCTACCCCGCGCTTTGGGCAGCACTGCTCTATGTACTGGCTGGCCAGTACGAGCACGCCGGCGTGCTGGGCGAACTCGTCGTCCAGGCCGACCGCGCATCGGTGGCCCAGGAGCTGGGGGGCGATCCTAGCCGCGCCATGGCTGCGCCCAAGCATGCTCTGCAACGCAAGCTCATCAATGGCCTTCGCTATCTTCTGAAGGAAGAGTTGAAGCTGAACCAGCCCCAGGCATCGGATGGCTGGCTGACACAGGATGCCTTGTGGCTGGTGAGCAAGACCGTCTCGGACAAGCTGCGCGCACACCTTCTGTCGCAGGGTATCGACGGCATCCCCTCGAACAACACGGCCGTCTTCAACGTGTTGCAGGATCACGGCATGCTGCAGCCGACGCCGGACGGCAAGGCCATCTGGCGCGCAACGGTCAGCAGTGAGGGCGGCTGGTCGCACAGCTTTACGCTGCTGCGGATGTCGCCTGCACTGATCTGGCAGCCGGACGAGCGCCCCGAGCCCTTCGCCGGAACTGTGACGGTGGAGATGGCCTCCGAGACCGACGCCACGGAACAGCCAGCAACCAGCACGGATGAAGTCGCAGACAGCATTACAACTAACGCCGGCAACGCTTCCGATGTCGCCGGACAGCTACCGTCCAAGCTCGTATCAACCGACAGTGCTTTACACCAGCCCACGGGAGAAACCACCGCAAATGCGATGGACGAGCTGCTGTCCCTGTTCGAGGAGACTGCGCAGGAAAGCAGTGGGGAGCGAGAGCAGCCTGTTCAGGACGGCAGCGGCGGATCGACGTCTTTCACCGAGCCACCCATGAATGCCGCCGTCAGCTCGCTGAAGAAGGTAGCCGAAATCCCTGACTGTGCGGAACCGTCCAGCGAGCATTTCATCGCCTGGCTTCGCGACGGCATCCAGTCCCGTCGCCTCATCATCAACGATGCCAAGGCGCTCGTGCATACCGTGGCGGACACGGTTTATCTGGTCAGCCCTGGTTTGTTCCAGCGCTACGCCCAGGAATACCCCGGTATCTCGGCGCTCGCCAAGCAGGACAAGGTGCAGGACTGGCAGTGGATACAGAAGCGCTTCGAGAAGCTGCAACTGCATCGCAAGCAGGCCAGCGGTCTGAACATCTGGACCTGCGAAGTCACCGGGCCGCGCAAATCGCGACGCCTGCATGGCTACCTTCTCGATGACGCTCGCCTGTTGTTTTCGGAAATGCCTCCGAACAACCCTTATCTCTCGCCATTATCGGACGATGCCACTCGCAGCGAATAACCCACGACAATAAGAGCGGAGCGCCTGTTTTTTTTTGGCCTGCTTCCTGCCTTGGCGACCACGCGGCTGCAACCGGTACAGGTTTCTTGCGCGATGCCAAATCCGCCCGCCAACACGAGGCCCTATGCCTTTGCCTCATCGTGCTTATATACGCTGACCAATAATTCGATAGCTTCCAAGCATAATCGCCATATCATCGATCTTCGAGAGATCTTCATTCCTAATCTGCGCGCTCGCATAAAATTTACTAAGCATGTCTTTATCATTATCGCTTAGCAAGTCCAGAAGCCTGGTTATATGCTCATTGCCGGATAACATGCCCAGAGCATCAATAGTGCCTGCAAGGTCTTTCTCCAATAGCCGGGACAGCATTATCTTGCTGCCTGAGTCTACAGTCTGATCATCCAGGTTGAGAGGTGGAAAATCCTCTGCTCTGTATCGGACTACCGGTTTGGCATCAGGGTTCGTAGCGCCATCAGAGCCTGATGCCGAGAAGGCGTAGACGACGTCTTCCAGAAACGAGAAATCCGATGCGTGTACAGACATCCGGGTTGGCGTGAATACAGCTTCCAAAAAGCCACGGTCAATCAAGGTATCGCCCATTGCCTTGCTGGTCAGTACTCTCTGCGCAACGGCCTCATCCTCTGCATTGAACTCAGCAATGAAGGGGTTGCCCTGAAGATCATATGCCTTTCCCACATTGTCCAGCGGCCCTCCAGGGCCAGCCCTTCGGTAGACCCCCAAGTCAAAAGCTAAGCCATCGACCTTGAGCGGATCTAGTCCGTTAGCACTTGCATATTCATAAACGGTTGCCAACATTTCTCTATCGCTTTTCGTAAGAAAGCTATAGACACTGGCTGAAGTGTTGCTTGTGGTCGTCGTGGTTTCAACTCTTGGCTCCACAGAGCCATCCGAATTAAAAAGGCGAGAAAGCAGTATTGCCGTCCCACTTACATTATCTTTCTTGAAAAAAGCATCCAGGACGTAGCGATTCTGCTCCTGGCCAGTTGAAGCAGTAGCCATGCGCCCAGACTTGCCGATCACGTCGTCCAGTGTGATACCCGCCGCAGCCCCCTTCTCGGTTACCGTCCAGACGCCGTTGACATTGGTAATATCCGGCTCGAAGGGCTTGAGCTTCACGTCCTCGGAGGCGTTCAGGACGATGTTGTCCTTGATGCTGATGACCGGGGTATAGGTAGCGTATTGGCTACCGAGCGAAGAGTGTGTCGCGCCTTCGGCGGAAAACTTCGTCACCATCTGTTCGAGGAAACCCAGGTCGCTGGTATTGCTCAACGCGCCATAGCCTGGATCGAGGATATGGCGCAAGAAGCCCTGATCAATACGAGTACTGCCGATCGCCGATCCATTCAGGATGCTTGAAGCGGTGGCAGTGTCCTTATCGTTGAAGCTGACCGTGAGTTGGTGCCCTTGGGCGTCGTAGTTGTGACCGTTATTGAAGTTCGAGCGCAACCGCCCATTGTCGTGCTGACGGTAGTCGCCAAGCTCTTCGGCCAGGCGATCCACATAGGTCAGATCGGCGCCTTCGTCCTGCGCATAAGCGTACATGTCCGACAGCAAGGCACGATCTTCGTAGGTGAGGAAGTCGTAAGCGCTGCGACCGATGTTGTTGGCACTCATGCCTTGGGCGCCGTTGGCTACCGCAGGCTCTTTCCCGCCGAACAGGCGGGAAACCATGAGATCGTAGCCATTACTGGCGGGGCCGGCTGTCGATGCCGTGGTGTTGGCCGCGCTGGCGGACTGCGCAGCGGAGATGGATTGCGATGCCGTGGATGAAGAGGCGCTAACCTCCTCTTTGCCAGCGTGAGGCGCTGACGCGAACAACTGGTCGATCAGATTGGCAGGACTACTGCCCTTGCCCTCGGCCCGATGAGTCATGTAGTTGAAGTCGAGGTCGATCAGCTCTTGCAGACGAGAAGCATAGTCGTCCGGGTACTGCGCCTGCTCGATGGCGGGCAGCTCATTGTAGTAGGCAAGCACTTCTTTGAAGAAATTGGTCATCTTGCCGGTTCGGTTGTACTCGTCCATCGCCTGGGCTACAACCTTCTGACGCCATGCTTCCTCTTGGCTGTATGCCTCTGACCATGCGGCCCGCCGCTCGTTAACAGTGAAGCTGCCGCTGTCATCATAGGCAATCAGTGCCAATTGATCGCGGGACATCCCCTTGAAGGGATTGCTACCTGAACCGTTGACGAAGCTGGTAGCTTGTTTGGCACGGGCCAGCAGCTCAGGGTCGTCGGTATTGGGCACCTCAGCATCGTGCCGCTCCTGATTCAGGTAGTAATCGTAGCCAGTGATCTGATCAAGCTGTGCCGTAGCCTTCTGGCCCAGCTCCTTACGGCTGAGGCTGGCATCACGAGCCTCAGCATGCGCAGCCGCCTCACCCAATTGGCGAGCCAGGTTGGAGACCGTGCTGGTGCTGCCTGCGGGGGGCGTGGTACTGGTCTTGCCGTCGGCGGAAACATCCTGGGTTTGGCCCGCAGCACCAGTGGCACTGCCAGCCAGGCGGCTACTGGGGAGGGATGTGTAGGTAGTGATACCGACCATGACTGTTTCTCCACGCGCATGCAGCTGCGGCTTGGCTCCATTCAGACTCATATTCTACAAAGTTAACGGCTGCATAGCGAAAAGCTTTAGCCACCGCATGCTGCGCAAAGTTCTAAGCACAAGAAAAATCATATTTCCCGTGAGGTAGATGGGCGCCGCACGGGCAATAAACCCTTAGGCGCCCCGAGCCTGTTGTCAGTAACTGTAGCGGAAGGTCACTGTGTCGTTTCCGGCAGGATAGCCCGGCTGCTGGCCACCTTGTACCCGGTGCCGGATTATAACCTTGGCACCATTGCCGAAACTCTGGCCATTGTAGGTGGTCAGCGTGCCGGAGGAGTTTGGCAATATAGCCGTACAACTCACAGGCGTGCTGTTATAGGGGCGGTAGTAGCACAGCTCGACGGTTTCGCCCGTATTGTTTGGATAGTTGGTCGTGCTCCAATCGATACCCTGCAGTGTCTTGGTCAAACTCCCCGTGCCACTGGGGAAGTCGGTACTGAGCAGGCCAAACTGGGCCAGGCCGGTGCCGTTGTTGACCACGATGATGTTGTCGGGCTTGACCGTCTTAGTGATAGTCGCATCGATTGCGTAGCTGTACGACGAGGCCAGAATGAGAAAGAGTGCAAGTAGCTTTTTCATGAGTCTTCCTTGTTTTTGCCAAAGTTATCGATGCTGCAGAGGTTCCCAGTGATGCGAAGCATCACCGGGACACGCTCGCGGCTTTGCTGGTTATCTCATTGTGAATTCAACCGACCAAGCATGGGTAGCGATATTGGTGGAGGTAATATTCGCTGTACAAACGGCACCCCCACTGGGCGTGGCTGTCTTGTTCCACGAAGGCACCTTGACTCCGCCACCGACCAACATATTGACGTAGGTGGTGGTAAAGACACACTCCTTGCTGCCAATCTTGTAACGGACGTTGGCGAAGTTCGCATCGGGAGATATCAAGCTCTGAACTTGATAACTGTTACTTGTTCCCGCTTGTATCGGAGTGGCTGGCTTCGGTGAAGCATTGGCATAAGTGCTCGTTTCGTTGGCCGTGATAATGGGCGGTTGCAGACGCTGAGTGCAACACGGTTATTGAATTGAAGCTGGAGCATCATGCCGCATAGCCATGGCTTCGTGCATCACCTCGCCCATGACTTCGATCGGGCACTTGAAATCGAAGCGTTTGCGGGGGCGCATATTCAGTTCCAAGGCGATGGCATTCAATTGCTCTTGGCTGTGTACCGACAAGTCAGTCCCCTTGGGCAGGTACTGGCGGATCAGGCCGTTGATGTTTTCGTTGCTGCCGCGCTGCCAAGGGCTGTGCGGGTCGCAAAAGTAAATGGCCACCCCGGTCTGCTGGGTGATTTCCGCATGTCGCGCCATTTCTCGGCCCTGGTCGTAGGTCATGCTCTTGCGCACCGCCAGCGGCATGCCATTGAGCGCTGCACTGAAGCCCTCCATCGCCGAGGTTGCCGTCGCGTCATTCATCTTCACCAGCATCAGGTAACCACTGGTGCGCTCTACCAACGTGCCTACAGACGAGGCGTTAGCCTTACCCTTGATCAAGTCACCTTCCCAATGCCCCGGCATCAGTCGGTCTTCGATCTCTGGCGGGCGCACATGAATGCTGACCATCTCAGGGATCTGGCCGCGCCGATCCACGCCACCAGAGCGCGGCCGGCGCGTTGTCTTGCCTTGGCGCAGGCAGACGATCAGCTCCTTGCGCAACTCGCCGACCGGCAAGGCATAGATCGCGTTATAGATCGTCTCGCGACAGACGTAGGCATCTCTGAGGTTGGGTATGGTCATGCTGCGCAGCTTGCCGGCAATCTGCTCGGGAGACAAACGCTTACGCAGCATGTGGGCCACCAGCTCGAAGCGCTCACTGCCCGGCACAAGCTTGCGCTTGGGGCGACAAACCTGGCGCCGAATGATCATCTGTTGCTGGGCGCAGCGGGCCGAGTAAGCACCACTGCTGCCTCGATTGCGCTTCAGCTCTCGGCTGATGGTCGAGGGCGACCTGTCAATCAGGCGAGCAATGCCGCGCAGGCTAAAGCCTTGAGCTTGACTGAGTTGAATGATGGCGCGCTCTTCAGCGCTGAGTTCGGAATAGGACATAGGGGCAGCACCGTACCGGAAAGGTCAGGTGTTGCACTCAGTTTTCGCGGCCGGCATGGTATAGACCGCATCAGGTGTACCAGTAGCACCAACATGCTTGAAGGTAATCGCTACCGGCGGGCCGGCATAGGCCGCTCCTGCGCTGGACAGAGCTGCGGCGGCGAGCAGAGCGAGCAGTGACTTGCGTGTTTTCATGTTGTACATCTCCATATGAATGATGGATGCAGGCATTGCATTCCGACACGGGTGTGTCTCGGTGGGTGTTGCATGGGGCGCACGGTCGGCCCTAAACGGGCCGAGCCGATGCTGCGAGAAGAAAGGAATACGGCGTGCGCGACACGCAGTGAGTCGCCGGCGCGCGAGGCGGCTGGGAGTATTTGGGAAATTTCAGTGGGGTGACGACGGGGCTGTAACGGCGACAGGCATACCTTGCGTGCCAGGCCTACCTGGATAGGTTGTTCGATGCGATCCATCGCTGCCGCTCCCTGCATGCCCATACTCAACAATGAGTAATCGGGATGAATATTTGGCCACCCTATTGAGAGATATCAATACGTTACAACGAGCAGTAAAATATTGACCAGATCAACAAGGCATAGGGAAGACAAGAACTACGCACGCCCTAGGCGCCCTTTTGATCAATCAGCTAACCACGTGCGTAACTGGAGCGATACCATTCTGCGGCTTCCAGATAGTCAGTTGGCTGGGTCGCCATATATGCATGCATTTTTTCAAAAATATCTGCGGCTGATGCCCCTTTCGCCCGCTCCGCCTCAAATATGGCGGTGGTGTTGGCCGTAATGGACTGGCTCAACGCTTCATATCGGGCTTTGCTTGCCGGCGTCACAGGCAGCCCTGTGGCAGCATAATAAACATCATTTATGCCATCCGAATTAGGGCCGTTTGAAATCAGCGGTCCCCCTGCAATCGTAGCCATGGACTCAACGAAATTCATCGCCTCGGTTTGGTCAGGGTTATTGCGCAGGTCTTCGGCTTTCTCCTTGACCCAGCCGGGTAGCTCTCCCGAGACAGCCCGCCGGGCACCCTCCGAAAGCGTCACCTGAATGCCGGGTTTCTCCGCCCCCCAACCCGCCCCCATCGAGGTACCAGGCTCGGAGACAGATCGACCATTAGCCGCTGAATTGACTTGATTATAAGCAGCCAGCTTGAGCAAGCTTGGGACAGAAGATATGTTCATAATTGCCTCGCCCGATCAACTACCCGCGTGCGTAACTGGAGCGATACCACTCAATGGCTTCCAGGTAATCACTTGGCTGTGTCGCCATATACGCATGCATTTTTTCAAAAATATCTGCAGCTGAAGCCCCTTTCGCTCTCTCCGCCTCAAATATGGCGGTGGTGTTGGCCGTAATGGACTGGCTCAGTGCCTCATGCCGGGCTTTGTTTTCCGGCGTCACAGGCAAGCCTGTGGCAGCATAATACACATCGCTGAAGCCGTCCGAATTAGGGCCGTAGGATAGTAACGCCCCTCCCGGAATCGTAGCCATGGACTGTACAAAATTCATTGCTTCAGCTTGGTCAGGGTTATTGCGCAGGTCCTCGGATTTCTCCTTGACCCAGCCGGGCAGCTCTCCCGAGGCAGACCGCCGGGCACCCTCCGAAAGCGTCACCTGAATGCCGGGCTTCTCTGCCCCCCTAGCCGCGCTCAACGAGGTCCCTGGCTCGGAAAATGATCGACCATTAGCCGCTGAATTGGCCTGATTATAAGAAGCCAGATTGAGAAAGCCCTGAATAGAAGATATGTTCATATATGCCTCATGTATAAGATAAATTCTATCGAGCAGGAAATTCTAAATCCTCCTACTCGATAGAATCTCTTAGCTAGCTCAGTTCCAGTTCACGATAAGCTGAGCAGACTGCCCATATACCTGCGGGAACGCTGTGGTCCGATTAATCCTGTACTCCAAGAAAAAAGCTGATGTTGCCGGGCGCCCAGCAAAGACAGAGGAGGACCCGCTTTTCACATTAGTAACGTCAATACAGCTTAATGTAGTGCCGTGGCAGAGCCGAGCGGCAAAAGTACCACCCGAAGGAATAGTCCCTATACCGTAATTCCAGCTTACCGCGCTAACGGTTGACCCGGCAGGAGGTGGAGAACCGACAATCGGGAAGTTCGTACGGAACCAGGTATTTGGAGTGGTTATATTCGCTCCAACTGCATTACTTACATAAGCGCCCGCTGCCTGTGCGACGGTGCCTGCAGCACAAAGTGCTACCACTGCGATGCTCTGCTTCCAGTTCAGTTTTTTCATTTCAACAACTCCATCTTGGGTGTTCATCCTTACTAACCTCAGGCCCGGATGAACAAAGCTCCGTAAGTGGATACGGCCTGATCTGAATCAGGCAAGAGCGCACGTCGATCCTATGACACATATGAGCTAAAGCACATATCATGCCAAGTTGCCTTGCCTGCTTTTTATGAGCCTCGATCGCGCTTTGGGCGATCCAGGGATTAGGTTTGGCCGAATTACAGCGAGCGATGCGGCAAAAGTTTGCCGTCTGACGGCAGGATAATTGCCGGTAGCCGTTGCGAAGAAAGAGGCTTGCGCAAATCCTATGCGATGAACTGTCCTTCGTGACGTGATGGGCAAGAACCGCCAGCGTCGAGGACGGCACGCGAGCGTGCAACCTGCCGCAGCAAGCCGGGGCGTAGCCCCGCGCCCCGCCCATCGCGACGGGGCGTCGCTCGGGCCGATCCGGCGTAGCCGGTTCGGCAGCATTCAGGGGCGCCAAGCTGTGCGCGGCGGGGATAGCCGCAGGGCTTTCCCCTGGAGGCAAACGCAGCGCGCAGCGCCGCAGGCGCGAAGGCGTGAGGGATTGAAGCCGAATGGCCGTGACAGCGAAGTCGGCACGGGGCGCAGCCCGAAAGCCCGGCGGCGCTATGCGCCGACACGCCCAGGCCGTTCTATATTTTCAGGAAGCCATTGAAGACAAGCCCATGACCCTCCAGCTCCGACACGAAACCCCGGACGACATTGCCGCCATCGAAGCCGTCACGGTTGCGGCTTTCGCCGATGCACCGCACACCAGCCATACCGAGCAATTCATCGTGCGTGCCTTGCGCGCAGCCAACGAACTGACGCTTTCCATCGTGGCCGAAGAACACGGACAGATCGTCGGCCACGTTGCGCTGTCCCCCGTCACAATCACCGATGGCCACCACCAGCAGGCCGAGGGCTGGTATGGACTGGGGCCGATCTCCGTCCTGCCGCAACGGCAGGGGCAAGGCATCGGTTCACGCCTGATGGAACAGGCGCTGTCCGAACTGCGGACCATGCGGGCCGCAGGTTGCGTGCTGTTGGGAGATCCCGCGTACTACGGGCGCTTTGGCTTTCAGGCCCATGCGGGCCTGCAACTGCCGGGCGTACCGCCCGACTACTTCATGGCGCTGGCCCTGCATGGGCGTTCCGAATAGGGGGCGGGGCATGGAACTTCTCCTTCCAAGCGAAGCGCCCCGGTAGCCGGGGCGCTTACCTTTGGTGCGGTTCAGGCGACCAGCGCCTCGCCGGGTTCATCCGCCACGCATTCGGTACCGTCCGGGGCACCCTGCTCCGGGCCTTCTTCCTGTATGTCCTCCTGCGGACCTTCGGCCTTGAAGACGGCAGGCATCCAGCCGGTGCCATCGGCCAGCCGCTCGGCCTCGCGCGCGATGTCGGCCTTCTTCAATTTCGCCAGCCGGTTGACGTGCTCCGGCGCATACTCGCCCACAGCTTGCAGGATCGCGGCCTTCGGAACGTGCATGAAGTAACCTTCTGCGGTCGGCTGCCACCATACGGCCATGTCGAGACTCACTGCCTGCGCCAGCTCCGCGCCCGGCTGCTGCGCCGTAGCGCGTGGTGTCACCACGTCCACAGTAGCCGCCACGCAAACTGCCAGTAGCCGTACCAGCTCGCCTTGCTCCATCGCCAGCAGCGCGGCGAACAGTTCGGCGCTGTCCTGCGGCAGCACTTCGCCCGCGACCTGCTGCAACTTGCGCAGGGCCACGGCGGCGGGCGACTCGGGCCAGTCAGGGGCCATGCCCTCCAGCCGGTCTTGCACGGTCAGGCGTACGCCCAGCGGCAGATCGTGACTGTATTGACGTTGCTGCAAAATGGTTTGCGCCATGCCATGCACCACGGCGGCCAGCGCAGCTTGCGGATGCCGGGCTACTTCGATTTGCAGCGCGGCGGTACGATGCACGCTCAAGCGTTGCGCCAGTCGGTCAGACATGGCGGGGGCTTGCGTCTCGTCTGCGCTCTCGCCTTCGTCGTTCTCGGCATCCTCACCGCTGAGCCCCTGTCGCAGCCGTTCCGGCGTGCGCAGCGCCTTGGCCTCAGCTTCGCGCATCAGGCCGCGATGAATAACGGCCTCGCCGTTGCGGTCGATAGTGACGATGGCACCGGCTGCGGCCTTCACATTCGGGCTGTAGCCCTGCAAGCCATCTTGCAGCGCCTGCAACTGCTCGCCCACGGCTTTGCCTTCCTCTTGCAAGGCATCGGCCTTTTCCTCGTCGTCAGCGTCCAGCGCGCCATCCACGGCCTCGGCCAGTTCGTGCATCTTGGCTTGCAACTTCTCGATGCGTGCGACTTCGCGCTTGTTCGGTTCGCGGCGCTCCCTCGGGGCGCGTTGGAAAGCGTGCAGGTCGGCATGGGTCACACCCGGCGTGGCATCCACCCACGCCCAACCCTCGGCGCGGACAGCGGCGGCAATATCTGTCAGTTTGTCTTGCGCCAGCCTTTCCAGCAGCGCAGCATCGGTCAGATACACGCCCGCATCGCCTTCCGCGAACAAGTCGCGGCGGATGCCGCCGCCTGCGGCTTCGTAGTTGTCCAGCCCGACGAAGCGCACCAGCGGATGGCGATAAGCGTCGATTTCGCGCTCGGTCAGGCGTTCGCGCAGGCTGTGCGGACTGCGCTGCCACGTTGGCGCATCGTAGAACGCGGCTTCCTGTGCCGTGTGATCGTCGGTGATGGCAAGCGCCATCAACTGATCGAGCGTGACGGCATCGGCCCGATAGTCGGCCATCAGGCGCGGCGAGACGTTCGCCAGCTTCAAGCGGCGCTGCACCACAAGCGGCGTAACGGAGAAGTCAGCCGCAATATCCTCAACGGGGCGGCCTTCGACCACCAGCGCCGCGAAGGCTTCAAACTGGTCTGCCGGATGCATGGCTTCGCGCTGCACGTTCTCGGTGAGGCTGGCTGTGCGGGCGCTGCCATCGGCCACGATTAGGCAAGGCACCTCCCAATCCTTGGGCAAACGACGTTTTTTTGCCAGCAGCTTCAATGCGGCGAGCCTGCGGCCACCGGCTACTACTTCGTAATGCTTGCCATCGACAGCAAGAATCACGGTCAGATTTTGCAGCAAGCCAACACGCTCAATGCTCGACGCCAGCGCCTCAATGGACTGGCCTGCGGTTTTGCGCACGTTACGGCGCGAGCGGCGCAGCTGTGACAACGGCACCAGAATCAGGCTTTGTGCTGGGGCTGTAGTTTCGTGTGTGGTGATGGTTTTGGATTCGGTTTGAGTAATGGCGTGCATGATGAAAACTCCTTTCGGTTCTGGAATGCAGCAGTGAAAGAAGCGGCAAGGGGTGCTGCCTGCCCCTTGCCGCGCAGGGGTCAGGCTTTCAACTGGCGCATACCCTCAGCCAGCAGCCACAGGGCGCGATTCAGGCGAATGTCGGAGTCAATGCCTTGTACCGCTCGGGTGCTTTGGCGGCGACCGTTGGCGCTGCGGCCACGCAAACCGCCTTTGATCAGGTTTTCCTGTATGCGGTTGAAGGCCATCCACAGATCGGGGCGGCGATCGTCATACCGGCGCGGCATCAGAATCTGACTTTCCGTGATGGGCGCGGGCTTGTCCGGGTCGTCGTACTTCAAGGCCAACGCGGCGCGTGCGAATATTTCTGCTTCGCCTGCATCCAAGGTGATGGCCTGCATGGCTTCGCGGGACTCCTGCGCCCGTTCAAAGCCGCTCAACACCTCGTAAGCGCCTTCAATGACCTGCCCGGTAACATCACCTTTATGCGGAATGCGCACATCGGCCACGGTGTCGCCGCATACCAGACCATTAGCGCAGACAAACCTGAACGCTCCCGCCAGCATCTGATAGCTGCTGGTGCCATCGTGCGAGTTCAGCAAAATAATTTCGTTGGCGATGCTGTCATTGACTTGATTGGCATGGCGCAGGCGGATCATGTGCTTGGTGAAGTCGCGGCGGTCCTCGTTACGGACGCGGGTTTGCGTCACCATGAAGGGCTGAAATCCCTCTTTCCGCAGTTCCGTCAGCACGGCAGCTGTGGGGATATAGCTGTAGCGTTCTGAACGGCTCTGGTGTGGTGTGTCGGCATAGATGGACGGCACCACGGCTCTGATCTGGTCATCGGACAGCGGGAAGTCGCTGCGAAGCACCGGGGAACGGGAAGCGAAACGGGATGCAAGCATGGTCTTTCTCCTGACAAAAAAGGTTTGCTGTTCAAACCGCACACCGGATTCCTAGATTCGGAGCCCAACCTTTCGGCTGTTCGGTGCGGTTGGCACGAAGAACCCGGTTGGTCTTGTTGCCACCGTCTTTCCTGAGTTCATCGCCCGCGACGGTCAGGAGCCCACGGACGTGGGCCGTCAAGGAGGAAGCGCCAGGTTGGTGCGGCCCGCAGGCGCAGCCGAGGACACGGCCTGGCGCGCCTTGACGGCACGCGGCCACGGGCTACAGTCGCGGACAAGGTGATGAGGTCAGGAAAGATGGCTGGACAGGCAACAACCACCAGGCATGTGCCGACCGCACGCAAGCGAAGCGCGCAGGCCCGAAGCTGGAAGCCGGGCCGTAGGCGTTAGCGATGGAAGCCCGAAGGGGCGAGACGCGTAGCGGCTCGATGCCATGCACGACAGCGCGCCCCGGCCTGCCCGGGGAACGCCCTATAATTTGCGTTGGAACTGCCTACCTATCTTCCGGCAATTCTTTGCCGCCTGGTAACTCGATTTTTGCCTCCCGCATCGCAGCATCGATTAAAAAACCGTTAAAACCCAACGAGTTAAGTCCAGTTTCTTTCATCAGAACAACTTGGAGTGAAACTTGCTTTAAATACAGGGAATTTCACCGACTTGACGGACACTGCCGGGAACATGCCGTCTACGAGGACATGACACATGCAAATCGACAACTCCTATTCTGGGCTTTACTCCGCCTTGAACAAGAATACTCAGACGACTGATAACTCAAGCGCTGCGGCACAGGGCACATCGCCGAATCTTGACTCACAGACTTCGTCTTTCGCCGCACTGATGGCTGCCCAGATGGGGACAGATAACATCGCCACCAAAGCCGTTAATGCAACAGGCGCTGTTACAGCGACCAGCGGAAACTCGGCTATCGCGCTTGAGAAGATTGATCTGGAAAATCTACTCACTGATGAAGATAAGCGCCTGACCGGATGGCCAGATGCCCAGCCAAACTGGGCTGCCATTTACATTGCCCTAGATCGCAAAGATGGCAGCCTGCAGGGGCCGATCACCAGAGACTACTTGGTAGGCAATCCTGAACTGAATATGGTCGGTTTGGCTGAAAGAAGCCAAGGGGAAGGTGGCATCACTTCCAGGGTTGTCGATGAGTTACTGGAACGACTCGCCGGATGAGGCATGCAGTGCCATTAACCCGTTTCATCCACCTGCTTGAAAGCGGGAACTGACTCCCTTTCTGACAAGGATTTGAGACATGCAAATCAGTAGTTTTTACTCATCCGGCCTGCCCTCGAACTATTCGACGCCTTCGAGTAGAACGACCCAGGCAGTTAGCAATGGCGACTCAGCGAACCCGAGTCCCGCAAGCAGCGGCAGCTACACCGTTTCCCTGTCTGCTGAAGCGCTACTAGCCGCACAGAATGAGCAGGAACGATCAACTGCCAGCAGCACGACCAGTGACGATGGCTGGAACTGGACAACATCATCAGCAGGCATTGCCCATGCAACCGGCCCAGATGGTCATGAATGGAAAAGAATTGACCTCAACCAAGTGCTGACGCCTGAGGACAAAAATCTGGTGGGGTGGCCTGCGACCAATAACCCTGCCGCTCAACAGGCAGCCCTGTTCATCGCATTGGATCGGGCTGATGGGCATTTGCAAGGTGCGGTGACACGAGAATACTTGGAGGGCAACAAAGAGAAGAACATTGCTGGACTGGCTGAACGCAGTCCGGTGATTTCTCAATCAGCCGTAAGTGATTTTCTCAAACGACTGGGATAACCAGATTCCATCACCGGCATCTTTCGATGCTGGTGATGGTGTGAGGATCAATACGTGTAATGGACCCGCACCGAGTTCGTTGAAATATAGGGTGGGTTGAACAGGCTCACCTGCAGCGTACCAACCCTCATCTGGAACTGTAGCTGCGCGTTTGCAGGAATATTGGCCCCAGCTGCACTGATTGAGCCGACGTTGGCCGCAGTCACATTCGCCTCCCAGGCATTCGACCCAGCCTGGATGATCAGACGTACACTAACCTGGCTGTCCCAGCCGCGCAGGTTGGTGTTATCCCATGTGTAATCGATGCTGTTCATGATGGCGTTGGCCGGCGGGTTTTGCCCAGCCAGGGGCACGAGAATGCTCCCACCTACCCATACTCCCCCCTGAGTTGGGGCTGGCCCGGAACCGCTACGATACCAACTACTCACGGCTTGGACTTCTGCGTCCCTGGCCTGCTCGTGGAGCTGGAAATGCCCAAACAGTGCCGGATCTTCCTTAGCCAGATCGATTGGAGTCAGGATAATGCCATTGGCATCGGATACTTTACGTTCTGGCGCCGCAATCATCTTACTTGCGGATTCCACGCTGACTCGGACACCCATTCCACGCACATCCGGACAGTGATTCCACG
Organism: Stutzerimonas stutzeri; assembly: GCF_024448935.1. Lineage (GTDB taxonomy): Bacteria > Pseudomonadota > Gammaproteobacteria > Pseudomonadales > Pseudomonadaceae > Stutzerimonas > Stutzerimonas stutzeri_AO. The sequence goes on along the minus strand of NZ_JAMOIE010000006.1, from coordinate 1,741 downwards.
CTGATCCGGACACTCATTCCACGAGCATCCGGACACCGATTCCGCGGTCATCCGGACACTTTCCAGGCAGGCAGCCACGCAGGATTTATTCACTACCATCGATCTCTTTTTCGAAGCAGAGAGGTCGTTGTGGAGCGTTTATCCATGCGTAAAATCCGAGAGGTGTTACGCCTCAAGTTCGACTGCGGCCTGTCCGTGCGCAAGATCGCCCGCAGCCTGGGCATTGGCCACAGCAGTGCCGGTGATTACCTCTGCCGTTTTGCCGCCAGCGGCCTCACCTGGCCCTGTTCGTTGTCCGATGCCGAGTTGGAGCAGCAACTGTTCCCGCCGGCCCCGGCGGTTGCCAGTGAGAAGCGGCCTTTACCCGATTGGGCATGGGTGCATGCCGAACTGCGCCGCCCCGGGGTGACCCTGGCGCTGCTCTGGCAGGAGTACCGCCTGAGCCAGCCTCAGGGCTTTCAGTACAGCTGGTTCTGTGAGCACTACCGAGCCTGGCAGGGCAAGTTGGACGTGGTGATGCGTCAGGAGCACCGCGTCGGCGAGAAGCTGTTCGTCGACTATGCCGGCCAGACGGTGCCGGTTATCGATCGCCACAGCGGCGAGATCCGCCAGGCGCAGGTGTTCGTCGCGGTGCTCGGCGCGTCCAGCTACACCTTCGCCGAAGCCACCTGGTCGCAGCAGCTGCCGGACTGGCTAGGCTCCCATGCCCGCTGCTTCGCCTTCCTCGGCGGCGTGCCGGAGATCGTGGTGCCGGACAACCTGCGCAGCGCGGTGAGCAAGAGTCACCGCTACGAGCCGGACATCAACCCCAGCTACCGCGATCTGGCCGAGCACTATGGCGTGGCGGTGGTGCCGGCGCGGGCACGCAAACCGCGCGACAAGGCCAAGGCCGAAGTCGGCGTGCAGGTGGTCGAGCGTTGGATCCTCGCCGCACTGAGGAATCGGCAGTTCTTCTCCTTGGACGAACTCAACACGGCCATCGCCGGGCTGCTGGAGCGGCTCAACCAACGCCCGTTCAAGAAGCTGCCGGGCTCCCGGCAGTCGGCCTTCGACAGCCTGGATCGTCCGGCGCTGCGCCCCCTGCCGGAGCAACCCTACGTCTACGCCGAGTGGAAGAAGGCGCGGGTGCACATCGACTACCACGTCGAGGTCGATGGGCATTACTACTCGGTGCCGTATCAACTGGTGAAGAAGCAGCTGGAGGTGCGCCTGACGGCGCGCACCGTCGAGTTTTTCCACGCCAACCAGCGAGTGGCCAGCCACCTGCGCTCAATGCACAAGGGCAGGCACAGCACGCAGGCCGAGCACATGCCCAAGAGCCATCGCGAGCATGCCGAGTGGACGCCGCAACGGCTGATCCGCTGGGCCGAGCAGACCGGGCCGAACACCGCCGGCGTGATCCGGCACATCCTCGAACGGCGCATCCATCCGCAGCAGGGCTACCGGGCCTGCCTGGGCATCCTGCGCCTGGGCAAGACCCATGGCGAAGTGCGCTTGGAGTTGGCCTGCCGTCGCGCCATCAGCCTCGGTGCGTGCAGTTACAAGAGCCTCGAATCGATCCTGCGCCAGGGGCTGGAAAACCTGCCGCTGGCCCAGCAGCACCTGCCCCTGCTGCCGGACGACCACGCCAACCTGCGCGGCCCCGGCTACTACCACTGAACACAAGGAAACTCACCATGAACCGCCCCGGGTATCGCGGAGGCTATTGTGTTTGGGTCAGGCTGCCACTGGAATGGCTGCC